>DBXD01000043.1:19931-20083 GCA_002309425.1 Cyanobacteria bacterium UBA1221 | reverse complement strand
TAAATTAACAGGGTACTGCAGTACAGACTTCTCGCTTACGATAGCATTTGCATAGGACCTTCAAGAGATGCGGTCACAAACTGTTTTGTATAAGGGTTGTCTGCTCTGAGCATTTCTTCAGGAGTGCCCTCAAATACAATTTTCCCGTTATA
>DBXD01000043.1:5132-19802 GCA_002309425.1 Cyanobacteria bacterium UBA1221 | reverse complement strand
GTAGGTTCGTCATACAGTATGGTTTGCGGTTCCGTAACGATTGCACGGGCAAAACTTACACGTTTTTGCATACCGCCGGATAGTTCTGACGGAAATTTGTATTCAATACCGCTCAAACCTACCAAACCCAGTTTATCGGAAATAATTTTCTTTAAATCTTCCTCTGAATATTTATTTCTCATATCCCGGCGTTCTCTGAGGGCAAAAGATATATTATCCGCAACATTCAGGGAATCAAACAATGCAGAATATTGGAATACCATTGCAACATCACCGTCAGATGTAATAATTTCACCGCCGTCTTTTTCAAGCAACCCGCATATAAGTTTCAGTACGGTACTTTTCCCTGAACCGGAAAATCCGACTATTGCCAGCGTTTCACCATCGGATACGTCAAAGGAAATGTTGTCCAATACTCTTTTGTCATCAAATATTTTTGTTAAATTTCTAACTTTTATGCTCATAATTCATCCTTATTTTAGAAGAAAAACGCTATTGAGAAAATTAAATCCCATATAACAATAGCAACCAAAGACCATACAACAGCCTTATTTGTTGCTAAACCTACACCTTTTGCGCCGCCCCAGGCCTGATATCCGCAGGAACAGCTGATAAGCGCAATCGTACCGCCAAATGCAACGGATTTTAAAAGACATACGCCCAAATCCTTCATGTAAATGCCCAGCCAGGCAGAATCAAAATATGCCAGAAACCCGAGCTCGGTTGTCATTGCAGTCGTGATTGCTCCAGCCAAAATTCCAAAAGCCGATGCTATTACAACAAGTATCGGCATCATAATTATTCCCGATAAAACTCTCGGGACAAAAAGATACCTGATGGGATTAACCTTTAAAACAGTTATTGCATCTATCTGTTCTGTAACTCTCATTGTGGCAATTTCAGATGCAAGAGAAGAACCTATCATAGAAATTATTGCAAAACCTGACATAACAGCTCCGACTTCTCTCACAATCAAAATACTTACCAGCAATCCTACAAAATTGCCGCCGCCCTGTTTCACCATTTCCGATGCAACCTGAGAGGTTACAATGATTGAAGTCATACCGACTATTGATAATGTAATGGGCAGCGAACTTATTCCAAATCGCACACACTGATCCATTAACTCTTTTCTGTCAATTTGTCCTTTAAGAATATATTTTAAAGTCACAAAACCGTTTGAAACTATTTCACCCAAAGTAGTCAAAAAGTCCTCAAACTGCCTGTAAAAAGCTCTGAAAATTTTAACGGTGGTAGATTGTTTAATATATTGTCTTAACGTTACCATTCTTTGATTATATTAAAAATTTTGTATTAAGGCAAGGAGCAACCGACTATCTCCTTTTTTGTTTAACAATTATAGGTGTTGGATTTTTTGAGCTCTGCATTTTATTAGGGTCATATTTTTGTATAATCATTCTGTTGTTTTGCATTTGATGTAACTGATCTTGTTTTTCCTGCTGTACGGGTTGATTCCAGTTTATAAGTTTCGTTGCAGGATTTTGTTTTCTTATGCCGTTTGATTTTGAATTGTTTGCAAAAACTCTGGCAGATAATGCATTGACATATTTCTCACTCAGATGAGCGTAGTCAAACAGAATTACTCCGTTCACGTTTAGTTTTCTTGTTTCATGAATTTGTCTTATCAAATCTTCTTCGCTTCCGCCCATAAAGGTTACAAACAATCCGGCAAATAAATCTGTTTCCGGCTCCTTGTAATTTTTAACAGTTGCAATTTGTGAATTTAATGTTTTGGAATCGCAAGTCAAAAACAGAGGTGTAAATCCGTTCAAGTAATGATTTTTTGACCAGGAGGCCCAGTCCTGAAGTTTTCTTGAATATGCTACACTTCTGTCCGGAAATATAACTGCACTTAAATATACATTTCTTTCTCTTGCAAGATTTCCTATGCTTCTTACAAAATTTGTAACCTGCTCCCTTCTGAAACGGCTCCATTCGTACCATAAGGAATCGTTTGTAGTCAGTGTTACGGGGTCAACTCCGAATCTCTCAGCAAAAATTTTTCTTGCATTTTCTGTGTAACCCCAATTCCCTGACGGAGATGATGATATTGATTGCGGGTACCTTATATAATCCAAATTAATTCCGTCGGGTTCATATTTGATTATAATTTCAGTTAATAATCTTTCCAGAAATTCTTGTACCTGTTGGTTTGACGGATCAAGAAAATACCCGTTATGTTCTGAGGCGGATGGAGTTGCATTACTTGAAGCATACCCGTTAAGCGTTTTATTTCCCCATTCGGGATGAACTGCCAGAATACTTTCAGGATTTGTATATGGGGGAGTGTTCCCTACATAAAATGTTTCAAACCATATATGTACTTTTATCCCGTTTTTGTGTGCTTCTTTTATCCACACTTTCAGAGGATCAAACCCTATAAAACTCTCGTTTTGTTTTATGAAGCCCAAATCTTCCATAACAAGGCTCGGATATATGGTTTTTCCGTGAAAATATGTTTCAATGAATATGTTATCTATTCCTGCATTTTTTATTTTTTTAACGGATTCTGCAATAGCGGATGGGCTTGTTTCCGTTGGTCTTAGCCATACACCTTTAAATTCGTTTGTCCTGAATGGCAGGACACTTTTTATTGCATGATTTGCGGCTTCTATTGCCTGTTTTGAATATTGCTTGACCTGGTTGGGATTTTTTTCGGCTTTTCTCATGTATTCCTGAGCTTCTTTAATATATCCTGTCGGAACTTTCCAGTCATAGTCGTAATTTCTTGTTTTATAATATTCAATCATTGAATTTGCTTCTTCTATTTTTTGCATTGCTTCAAACATATAGCTGTTTGAGGTTGTATATGTTGTCAAAACACCGGTCATATCGTCATAATAAACTTTTGTCCCTACGGTAATATTTGAGCTTATCCAGCTCTTTGCAGTTCCGTGACCGCTGATAACCGCTCCGCCATCGGGAATAAAGGAATCTGCTCCGCCGAGTTCTACAACGGTATTCCCCTCTATTATTGCTTCTGTACCAAATTCATTTGTGTGAGTTCTTTCTCCGTACGCTGAGGTATATAAAATTAACTGATTAGCTCCTCTTGCCCCGGGAAAAGCTTTACCGGCAGGGTTGGAGTACGGTGTTGGGTTTACGACATCAACTTGCCGTCTTGATTGTGAAAAAAGAATTTCATTTTGACTCATTTGGGGCGGGGCATACATTGTATCAATATTTTCCTGTGCAAAAGCAGGAAAACAAATTCCGATTATAATAAAAAACAGTATTATTAAATTTTTTAAATTCATGGTTTCTCCATACCCTAATTGTGTTGATAATCTGATTTGCTGTAATATATTTTTTCCAGCGATTCAATTTTTGCTCTTATACCGTTTTGAGCAGGATTTTGTTTTTCTGCTGCAATATAATAAATTCTGGCTTTTGCAAGGTCTCCCAGTTTTTCATATACGGTTGCCAGTCTGAGGTTTACCGGAAAAGAATCTCTGTATCCGTTATTATATGCTGTCAGGTAGTATTTCAGAGCTTTCTGATATTCCCGTTTAGCAAAATAATACTCTCCGTAGTAAAAATTGGCAAAAGGATTAAGTTTTTCTAAGTTAACCGCTCTTATAAAATATGTTTTTGCAATTCCGGGATGATTAAGATTATCGTGAATAACCGCTATTTGAGTACATGTTGTAACATCATTTGGTTTTAGTTTTAAAAGAAGCATATACTTTTCAAGCGCTCTTGAAAGATATGCTTCTCTTTTGTTTATATCATCCGATTCCATCCCTGTATAAAAATATTTGTCGGCGGTTTTTTCCAGGTCTGCGGTATTTACAGTCTGCGAAACTTTTGTTGTTCCCGCTCCAAAGCTGCTATCCGAAAACTCATTTGCATTTGCACAAATGATTCCGCACAGTAACAGGGAAAATCCAAAACTTATAAGATGCTTAGTCTGCATCATATATAGTCGGATAGAATTTTATGTCTGTAAGCCACCAGTATCTTGCTGAATCAAGTGACGGGTCAAGATATTCAAAGAAGCTTCTTGTTCCGTCAACGACATAATTCCATGCATCATTTTCTGTGTAATATTTTTCTTCAGTGCGGAACTTTTTGTTAGGATAATATTTTCTGCCGTTCTGCATTGATTTTTGCATCTGGATATAATTATTTGTTGCATTAGAGTAACCGTAATTATCCAGATACTGGATGCTTGTACTTTCATTCAAGCCAACTGATGCAAACGCAGGAGCAGTGAAAGCCAAAATTCCAACAGTTAATAAAAATTTCTTCATAAGCTACAATCCTCTACTTTATTTTATTATAATAACATTTTTTTCTGTAGTTGCAATACCATTATAATTTCTTTACATAAAAAAAAAATGTATTATTCGTATGATTTTTTTATAACTTCTTCTAATTTATCCAAAAGCTGGGCTTCAGGAACTTTTGCAAGGATTTCCCCTTTTTTGAAAATGTAGCCTTCGCCGATTCCTCCTGCGATACCAAAATCTGCATTCCTTGCTTCTCCGGGTCCGTTTACGGCACACCCCATCGTTGCAATAGTTATAGGCATATCCAAATCCTTAAACTTTTCTTCAACTTTTTTTGCCAAATCAATCAAATTTATTTGTGTTCTTCCGCATGTCGGGCAAGAAACAAAATTTACACCTTTTTGTTTTAATCCGAGAGCTTTCAGTATCCCGATTCCCGCAACAACTTCTTCTGCCGGATTTTCTGTAAGTGAAACCCGGATTGTATCTCCGATGCCTTCTGCCAAAAGTGTTCCCAGACCTACTGAAGATTTTATTAACCCGTTTCTGAGTGTTCCGGCTTCTGTTATTCCCAAATGCAGCGGGTATGGTATTTTGCCGGCAATAGAACGGTATGCTTCTATCGTTGTCATAACATCAGAAGATTTTAGAGAAACCTTAATTAAATCAAAATCCAGATCTTCAAGAATTTTTATATGTCCTAATGCGCTTTCCACCATTTTTTCGGATAGCGGAATATCTTTTTCAATCAGATGCTTTTCAAGAGAACCTGCATTTACTCCGATTCTTATCGGAATATTTTGTTGTTTTGCAAGGGATACAACTTTTTCAACGTGTTCTCTTTTGCCGATATTTCCGGGATTTATTCTCAGGGCGTGAATGCCGTTATTTATACATTCTATTGCCAATCTGTAATCAAAATGTATATCTGCGACCAGAGGAACGGAACTTTTTTTAACAATGTCCTTTATTGCGGATGCCGCATCTTTATTAAGTACGGCGAGTCTTACAATATCGCAACCCTTGTTTGCCAATTCTTCTATTTGCCGGCATGTTGCTGTAATATCGCGGGTATCCGTGTTACACATCGACTGCACGCTAATCGGAGCATCTCCTCCAATTCTAGTATTTCCTATTGATATTTGCTTTGAAACTCTTCTATTAATCATAAATTTATGATAACATAAAAACAAAAGGAGAGAGATTTATGAAAGTTGCTGTAATTTCGGATATACACGGTAATTGGGGCGCTCTGGAAAGAGTAATAGCGGATTATCAGCTGCAGGGCTGTGAAAGAGTTTTATGCTTAGGTGATATCGCTATGGCCGGACCTCAGCCGAGAATGGTTTTGGATTATGTTGTGAATAAGGCGCAAAACTGGACTACAATTCAGGGGAATACCGACAAAATGATTGCCGAATTTAATTTAAAAATGTATGACAAGTTAAGCAAAACATATCCCGTAATGGCAAATGCTCTCCTTGATGATGTTGATATAATAGAAGATGAATACAAAAAATATCTTGCATCTTTACCAGAAAGAAAAGACCTTGTAATAGAAGGTGTTACCGTTCTTATGGTACATGGTTCTCCGAGAAGAATTAACGAAGATATTTTACCGAATATGAAAATTTCCGAAATTCAGGAAATGATTGGGGCAGAAACCGCAGATTTAATTTTATGCGGACATACGCATGTTCCTTGCGGGTATCAGACATTAACGAAACAAACAGTTGTAAACGTAGGCAGTGTCGGACGTCCGATGACAGGTACTCCAAAGGCTAATTATGCGATAATTGATTTCAATCGAGGCTCATTTACGGTCGAACACAGAGTTGTGGATTATGATTACGAAAAAGCTGCACAACTTGTAAGGGCAAGAGGATATGAGGGTTCTTCCGAGTTGTCCGATCAGCTTATAATGCCTTTATTAAGACATTTATAATTTGATATTTATAAATATTAGCCTCTTAAAAGTATGTTTTATCCGATTTAAAAGATATTCAGATATCTTATATAAATGCTATAAGACAAAATTTAGGAGGAGTCTATGGAAACTGTGCCGGTCAGAGTATTGCTTGTCGAAGACCATAAGCTTATGAGGGTGGGGCTTAAATCTCTTTTTGATGAGTTAAAGGATATTGATATAGTATCAGAAGCACAAACCGGTAAAGAAGCTCTGGAAAACTACAAAATAACACATCCTGACGTTACTTTAATGGATATTGGTTTGCCTGATATAAGCGGCATAGAAGTCACCAAAAGAATTATTGAAACAAATCAAAATGCAGCAATTATAATATTAACTTCGCACCTAACAGAACAGGAGGTCATGGAGTCCTTACAGGCGGGAGCAAAAGCATATGTTATGAAGGATATAAACATAGAAATCCTTCGTATGATAATAAAAACGGTAAAAGAGGGTGCAATGTGGATTGATCCAAAGGTCGTACCGATATTGAGGGATAAAAATTGCGGAATAATTCCTCCGAGGCAAATGTCAAGAGCAATGTTTAAGGAACAGCACGCAAACCTAACCCAAAGGGAATATGAGGTTTTGAAACTGGTCGTTGACGGTAAGTCAAACAGCCAGATTGCTCAGGAATTAACAATATCCGAACATACCGCAAAAGCGCATGTATGTAATATTATACAAAAACTTGTTGTGGATGACAGAACTCAGGCGGCAGTCAAAGCGCTTAAAGAGGGTTTGGTTTAAGTTTTGTAAAAATTAATGTTTTTTCTCTAAAGAAATTTTTATTTTTTCCGTTAGCGATATTGCAAAGGATAGGACAGTTGTATGGGAAGCTTCAACGAAATACAAAAAGGAATACCTCATCTGGATACAAATTATTGGCAGGACTTAGAAAGAAAGGATGCCGATGAGAGTGAACCGAATATTGTAAATATGAACTGTCAGACAATATTTGATAAAGATGAAGTTTCCGCAGGTAAAAAATTTAATCCGTCTGTTTTTAAAAAATAAAATTCTCCTTTTTCTTATAAACGACAAAAAACCCGCCTGATAAAGACGGGTTTTTAAGTATACGGAAATCTATTTTCTAAATGCTTCCTGAATTGAACTTTTATAATCCGGTCTTAAAATACCTTTTTCTGTTATAATTCCTGCAATAAGCTCATTTGGTGTTACATCAAATCCCGGATTTATAATATTAACCTCCGGAGCACAGATAATTTTGCCGTTTATATGGGTGACTTCTTCTCTTGAGCGTTCCTCAATAATGATTTCATCACCTGTTTTAATACTTGTATCAATCGTTGATAATGGTGCTGCAATATAAAACGGTACGTTATGGTATTTTGCTGCAATAGCAACTGTGTATGTTCCGATTTTATTTGCGGTATCTCCGTTTGCGGCAATTCTGTCCGCACCGACAACGACCATATCTATCATACCCTTTTTCATAAAATATGAACACATTCCGTCAGTAATAAGAGTTGTCGGGATTCCGTCCATTGTAAGTTCAAGTGTAGTAATCCTTGCACCCTGCTGGCGTGGTCTTGTTTCATCAGCAAATACCTGAATAGTGTTATCTTTTGCATAAGCTGAACGTACAACCCCTAATGCCGTTCCGTACCCGACAGTTGCCAATGCCCCAGCATTACAATGGGTGAGAATCGTTGCACCTTTCGGCACAACCTCTGCTCCATAGTCACCTATTTTTTTATTAATTTCTATATCTTCGTTTTCTAATTTAATACCGTTTTGCTTTAATTCTTCTATAATTCCGGCTATATCGGATTTTGAGTTTTTAATAACTTCTTTTTGTTTTTCCACGGCCCACATAAGATTTACGGCTGTGGGTCTTGAAGTTTTCATATAATCGGCTTTTTCAAGAAGTTTTGATATAAAATCTTCTCTTGAGAATTGTTCTTTTTGCAGCTCCAAGGCGTAGAGAACAATTCCGTGAGCACCCGCAATCCCTATTGCCGGAGCGCCCCGTACTATCATATTTCTTATCGCATCAAACATATCCTGTCCGGTTGTAATATCAACATATTTGTATTCGTACGGGAATAATGTCTGGTCAACCATTCTTGAACAGTTATCAACCCATTGTATAGTCCTTATTTTTGAATTAAATTCCGTCATTTTCTCTCCGTTACTGTTTATTGTTCATATTCTTAAAAATTTCCGTTATATAGAAAAGCAAAAAACCCGTAAAAGCATTAATTGTTGCTGATAATATTCCCATAAATATTGTCACAACCATTATTATAAATAAATTTGCGTTGCTCAAAGACAATGCAACCCCGTAGTTTGTGTAATAATGAAAAACTTTCATAAAAAACAGAACAAGCGGCATATACACAACTGAAAAAGCAATAAAGGAAACAAATCCTATAATTGCACCAATAGTGATGCTTTCAGGTGTGGATTCCAAATTCAGCAAATTTGCCCGCATTAAGAAAATCATTATTATTATTGATGCCAGACACATTAAAACAAAGAAAACCAATCCGCCCACATATGGCAGGAGCGATAAAAATCCGCATATTGCACCAAGAATGCAGCTTAATATAGAAATTAATTTTAATAGTGACGTATTCTTCATAAAACTCACCCTTTTTTATTACAATTATATAATATAACAAATATAAAATTTAGTTGTTAAGAGCTGTATGGTAGACTTTAATCTGCCGAATCGTGAATCGAGGATTACCGTATCAGCACGGCATGCGGATTAGGGGAGTGAGTGACCGGAGTGAGTGAGGGAGTACTGTTATTTATCTTACTCACTTTACTTACCCAACTCACATTATTATCCTCAAAAAATGTAAACTTTCGTTAAGACAAGTTTAAAATAGCTGAAATCAAAGTATAATGTGCATTGGATAGTATAGAATGGGTGTCGACTGCGCAATAATTTGTAGCAATAATACTTTATATGTATATAATGAGAAAGAAGTATTAATTAGCACGAAAGGAGTCTATATGTCATTAGATGGTGTTCAAAAATTTTTGGGTTTCGGTAATTCTGCAAAAAATCAGGAATATCAGCAGATGTTAGATGAGAAGGTAAACTCTGTATTTGGAGATAAAAAATTGATATCAAAAGCTGATTTATTTGTAAAAGATGAGGCAATCTATAATGCTTATAAACAACTTGATGAAAAAGGCAGAAAAAATTTCGATGCAATTTTATCATTACATGATGATAAGGAAACGGTTAGTGCTTCAGAATATAAGACGTTATTAACTGTTTTGGATGCAGAACAAGTTAATCCTGATCCAAACTCCCCAAGATTGATGGATGGGAGATTTGATGTTGCAGGACCGGATAATGGTATTTATTCTCTTGATGTTGAAGATGATGTAAGACCTTTACATGACCAATTAAAGTTCCAAAGTATGACTAAAGAGGAAGTTTTAGATGACCTTGTAGCTGAAATTAATAAACAAATATACTCTTCTGTAGAAACGGATAAATATGGAAGTTATGGGCTCCCTTCATTACTGGAAGGGCAAGATATGTTAAAAATAATGGAAACAATTACAAGATATGTTTCTGAATCCGATAATAAAATATCTTTAGAAGAAGGTCTAAAAGCATATTTTGGTGATGCCATAGAGAACATAACTACTGATTATGATAAATATCCAAGTTATGCACCTTTTAAGGGTAATAGCTATAATAGATATTTACTTAACAATTATATGGGTGAGCAGGTAGTTATAGATGAAGATTTCGGCTATGGCTATCAAGGTGTTTCCGGAAAAATGGAAGTTTGGTATCCGGATGGTACACGTGAAGAATATAAAAAACCTCGCCCAAAATCTTATTAAAACGAGTAATACTTGGCATGTAGATGTGTATGGTACACTTTGCGAGTAACCGCTTTGTAACGAAATAAATTAAAGATTCCGACAGACAGTGGCTCTTACTGGTGCATCTTTTTTCATCCGATCCCCGGTGGAGAAGTAGCAAGGGTAGACTTCAGTTTACAGCGTGTATTTTAATGCCCGAAAGACTTTATAAATAACGATTCACTTAATTCGTGCGAAGCCCCATAAAGAGCTTATCGTCTTATCGTCCAAAATGAGATATACCTGTATTTCACCATTTTTAATGTTCAGGTTAATATTACCCTTATTAATTTTTGGCAAACTGTTTGCTTTTATTGCCTGAACAGGTTTATTAATATTAATCTTTGGAACTTTGACTTTTATATTTTCATAACTTTTGTCAAAATCCAGATTGCCAACGACAAGAATGGCGGTATTTTTATCGGAAATATAATACGCAAAAACGGAAGGATTTGATGTTTTTACGAATTTAAAATTACCGTTCTTTTGGATTTTTAATACTGTTTTCTTGAAATTATTTGCCGTGATAAATTCCTGTTCCAGTGCCTTATTGTTTCCTCCAGGCTTGCGTGAAAAATTAAATAAATCGATTTTCCCCCTGTGAACGAAATAATCGTCATCATCGGTATAAGTTTTTTCGGCTTTTTTATTTTCCCATTTGTATAGGTAATTATCTCCCGTATCAAAGCCGTCAACAAAATAAGAATTTACAGGCAATGTCGCATTAAGCCAAATTATCATTCTGCTAAGGGTTTCCCCTTTTACTAAAATAGGGCTTAATTCATCATGCGTTGTAAAACTGCCGATTACACTCTTTTGCTCTCCTGTATTTTTTTTCAAATTTAAAATTACCTCTAAATTTTTTTGAAATTCTTTTGAGGTTTTCCAGTTTTTGAGGTTAAAAAAGCTTCCGTAAAATCCGTCAAATCCGGCTTTTAACAATTTATCGTAGGACGTATAAACGGCTTCCGGTGAAACCGCTTCATCCCAGGAGTCCGAAGATTCCGCCAGCCACAAAAATTCCGGATTTTGTTTTCTGGAATACGTAATTAATTCTTTCCAGAAACCTGCCGGTTTAGAGTGTGCAACATCTGCTCTTATCCCGTCAACTCCGAGAGATATCATATAATCAACAAATTCTTCATACAATTTTAAAACGTCGTTATTAATTTTATTCTCATCACCGGCATTAAGGAGTCTGACATCTGTCCAGTCGGAAGGTATTACAGGCTGCCCCGAGCGGTCCTGTACAAACAATTCGGGACGTTGTAAAAACAGGTCATACGACCCGCAGGCTGGAACATCAACAATAATTGAGAGGCCTTTTTCATGCGCTTTGTTAATAAAGTTTTTTGCCTGTTCTTCTATGGATAAATCAACATTGCCATCTTTTAACTGAGGGTTGAGTGAATTATAACCGGCAGCGGAATACAGAGAACCTGCCGTACCGAGAGCCTTCATCTTCCCGACAGGAGTAACCGGTAATATATGTAGTGCCGTTATCCCCTTATTTTTTAATTCCTCTAATCTTTCTGCTGCATTGACAAAATTCCCCGAAATTTCGCCTTCTTCAATTTCAATTATATCGTTTCCGTTTTTGTCATCCGCATTAAATGTTCTTATATTTATTGTATAAATAATTGTGGAATTATTCAGAAAATTTGTTCTCAAATGGTTTTCCCATGCGGCATTTGCAGTATTTGAAATTCCGAAAAATAAATAACTCCCTAAAATTAAAGCAAAAATTTTTTTATACATACTTTCCCTCTTGATGCTAATAATAGCAAATAAAGCTACTGTTTGCAAATGAAATTTATCAAACTATAATATTTTTATGACGAAAAATGCATACATTCATATACCGTTTTGCAGGCAAAAGTGTAATTATTGTTCTTTTGTATCTTATCCCCTGCCGGAATATAAAAAAGAATACCTGCAAGCCTTATCATCCGAAATCAATAATTTTTATAAATCAGAAAAGTTGAATACCCTGTATTTTGGCGGCGGGACTCCGTCGCTTCTGGCTTATCGGGAAATACAGGATATAATCAGCCTTTTTAATATAAACAGCGACACAGAAATTACCATGGAACTTAATCCGGAAAATATAGGTGAAGAATATCTGAACAATCTTTTAAATACAGGTATAAATCGTATAAGTATCGGTTGTCAGACTTTTGACGAGGATATTTTACATATAATAGGCAGAAAACATTCCGCAAAAGATGTTATCAAGGCAGTGCAGACAGCCCAAAAAACAGGATTTAAGAATATTAGTCTGGATTTTATATACGGGCTTCCGAATCAAACTGTTACGGGTTTTGAAAAAGATTTAAAGCAGGCTGTTGAACTCGGAATTCAGCATATATCCTTATACGGTTTAAAAATTGATAAGGGTTGTTATTTTTATAATAATAAACCCGATAATTTGCCCGATAATGATATTCAGGCAGATATGTACCTGAAAGCAATTGAAATTCTTGTCAAAAACAATTATAAACACTATGAAATCAGTAATTTTTCTCTTGACGGTTTTGAATCCAAACACAATATGAATTACTGGGATAATAATTCATACTACGGGTTTGGGGTGGCAGCGCACGGATATATTGACGGGATAAGGTATTCAAACAGTATCGGATTAAAAGATTATATTCAAAATCCGACAAAACGTAGTATGGCAAAGCAACTTACGGAGCAGGAAAAACTTGAAGAAGAAATTTTTTTAGGGTTTAGAAGAAATTCGGGTATAGATACCGAATTAATCAATAATAAATATAATATAGATTTTGAAGAAAAGTATGGAGATATTATAAAAAAATATCTTGATACGAAACATATTGAAAAAACGGACAAGGGGTTTTGTTTGTCCGTTGACGGAATATTAGTGAGTAACTATATTCTTGCGGATTTTATAGAATAAAAAAAGACCGATAAAAATATCGGTCTTTTTTACTATTTTTGATGTCCTTATTAAACATTTTCAGCAACAGTTTCGGCTGCTTCTGCTGCAGCTTTTGGTTTGAACCAGCCGCCTACTTTTTTAACAATTTTATTGTCAATCCATTCGCCCGGTTTTACTGCCCATTTTTTAACTTTTGCTAAAAATCCTTCTGCACCTTCAGTACTCCACTTAGTACCTTTCCATTTGTGTAAACCGAAAAGTGCAGCTGCTGCAACTGCTAAACCTACAACAGTTTTTAAGATTTTCTTACCGATGCCTTTTTTCTTTTTGCCTGAAACAAACTCATCAGGTTGCGCAGGAGCCTGAGTATATGCACCAGGTTGACTTGCTAAAGCTGCAAAATCGTCTTCTGCTCCTTTAAAATTCACTCTTGAATTTGTATTAAATGATACTGGACTTACCATGTAAACCTCCTTTTTTCTACACGATTACAATACATGAAAAACGACTAACATAATTATTTTGCCTTAAAATTTTAATATTACCATAAATTGTTACAAAAATTTACAAAAATTTTGGAATAATTTTTTAATATGCGTACTCTGTATATTGTGTGGAGGAGATATAAGATTATGGAAAATACTATTTTTATTATTGATGAAGAGGAAAAAGAAGAAGCGAAAGCCCTGACACAAAGTTTTGTGAAAACTGATGTCAGAAGCAGAGCCTATGCAAATGCTCTCGGGTCTGAAATTTGTTTGAAATACCTGAGAGAAAATAATATTTTAAATGAAAAAACATACAATATGCACAATATAAGAAAAATATTGGAAGAATTTGATATTTCGGACATTATTCTTTCAAATATTCACATTGATGTCAGAGTTGTGTATAACGAGAATGAAATATTTATACCAAAATCTCATTTTGACTATAATCTTACTCCGGATATTTATGTAGTATTAAAAATTTCTAAAAATTATTCAGATACAGAGCTTTTAGGATTTTTTGAACCAAAGATGCTCAATAAAAATAATGCAAATGGCAAATATTATTTTATTGAAAAAGAAAAATTATCTTCTCCGTTAGATTTAAAGAGTTATATCGAAAATCATCAGGGCAGTACATCTAAAGATTATAGCGATGATGAGCTGGAAAAAGCGGAATTCTGGATGATTTCAATGGCTGATCACAGTGTCAGTGAAGATGATAAGAAAAAATTATTAGAATGTTTGAAACACAGTTCAAAGCTCAGAGACAGGTTTATAGAATTTGAAAATTTTGAAATGCTTGCGTATCAGGCGGTAAATGTTGTTGGTTTGGATCGCAAAACCAAAGAGGAATTGGCAATAGAAAATCTGACGGAAGATGACATTGTAGAAGAAGCACCGTCTGTTGATGAAGCACAAATTTCCAATTTGAATGAAGAAGATATTGTGGAAGATCCGATTAATGAAGAAAACAGCGTGTTGGGCGGTTTTGTTGAAGGTGCTGCCATTCTGGGTTCTGAAATTGCTGGAACTGCAATTGCGTCCGCAGCATTAACGGGTGCGGCAGAAAGTGCACAAATTGCTCAGGATGCGGCAGGTGCAGCTTTAGCAGCAGCAGAATTAGGTAAAGATGTTGTTGAGACGGTTAGTGAAGTTGTTTCTGATCTGCCGGAAGCAGGCGCTTTGAATGAG
>DBXD01000043.1:0-5125 GCA_002309425.1 Cyanobacteria bacterium UBA1221 | reverse complement strand
ACTGTTACGGAAGATATTGCAGAAGATGTATCAATTGATGAGCCTGTTGAATTAGCGGAAGAGGCAGTTGCCGATTTGCCGGAAGCCGGGGCTTTGAACGAGGCGGAATTAACTGTTACGGAAGATATTGCAGAAGATGTATTAATTGATGAGCCTGTCGAATTAGCGGAAGAGGCAGTTGCCGATTTGCCGGAAGCAGGCGCTTTGAATGAGNNACATACTGTTACGGAAGATATTGCAGGAGATGTATCAATTGATGAGCCTGTTGAATTAACGGAAGAGGCAGTTGCAGATATATCGGATGCGGGCAGTTCGGAAGACTTTGAATCTGCGGTTATTGATGAATTTTCTGATTTCGCTGAAACACCGGCAGAATCTCCGGAATTAACCGATGAAACATCATTTTTAGACGAAGTTGCGGCTGAATCGGAAGACAGTGAGAATATTATTTCTGAGAATACAACTCAGACAGAAGATTTATTAATGGAGGTTTCTGACGAAGTTCAGGACGTAATGAGCAATTTGAACGAAGTATATTCGGATAATAATGCAAATGATATTCTTGATTCCTTGCAAGAAGATGTAACTTTGTCTGATGAAATAAGTTTTAATGACACGGAGGATAATTCATCAGATGAAATTGAATTTACAAACAATGATGATTATGACGAAGTTATTTTTGAAGATAATAGTGACTATGATGATTATGATACCCCTGTAATAACTCCGGGAGGTTCATCGTCAGAAGGGACTTCGCCGTCAGGTCCTCCGAGAATAGAAACCGTTGTCCATACACCAATATCTGAGGCAACAGACTTGATTTCTATGGAAAGTATACAAGCCGGTAACATACCTGCTGCGGAAAAACCAAAAAGTGATTTAGATAACATGGAAACAATGGAAATGGATGAGTTTAATTCACTTGCGGATAATTATGTTCCGCAGGAATTAGAGAATGAGTCCGTTACTACTGATTTCTCAGCGATTGAGGATTCAAATGAACAGATTAGCGGCAGTGCAAATTTGTCAGAAGATGTAGTTGATTCTGCGAACAGTGATAATGTTTCCGAATTAGAGGATGAACTTGCTTCAATAGATGAATTTAGTGATTCCGGAAGCAATTTTGTAACCGGTGAGGCAGAAGGTGTTTCCGGTAATTTATCTGAGGATTTTAACGATACGGAAGATTTGACGGAATTAGTTTCAGACGAAGAAAATATGTCACAAGATAATGAGAATTTATCAGAAGAAGCTGAACTGCAAACTGCAGAAGCGGATATCGACATAGGGGAGGCTGATGTTCCAGATATATCTGACATAGACAATTTTGAAGAAGCAGCAGTTCCTGCTGTTGAAGATGTATTTGAGGACGTTTCAATTGATGAATCAGGTGAATTGCCGGCGGATGCTGTTTCAGACATTCCGGATACAGATAATCATGAAGAACTAGCGGAGCCTGCAGAGTCATCAGAGGAACTGATTTCGGACATTGATGACTTTAAAACAGATGAAGATGTTTCGGATAAACATATAGCTTCTGATGATTTTGTACAGGAAATGCCTGAAGAGCATGAAACCGTTGCAATGGGCGATACATTGACTTCCGATGATTTTGTGCAGGAAATGCCTGAAGAACAGGAAGTTGTTGCAATGGGTGATACATTAACCTCGGACGATTTCATTCAGGAAATGCCGGAAGAACAAGAAGTTGCCGCAATGGGTGACACATTAACCTCGGACGATTTCATTCAGGAAATGCCGGAGGAGCATGAAGTTGCCGCAATGGGTGACACATTAACCTCGGACGATTTTATTCAGGAAATGCCTGAGGAACATGAAGTTGCAGCAATGGGTGACACATTAACCTCGGACGATTTTATTCAGGAAATGCCTGAAGAACAAGAAATTGTCGCAATGGGCGATACATTAACGTCTGATGATTTTGTACAGGAAATGCCGAAAGAAAAAGGTGAGATTTCTGAAACAAATGCCGCAACGGATGTGTCGGAACAAGAAATTGAAATAGAGGAAGAAGAACCTTCAGAGGAGCTTTCTGCAGAAGAAAAGCATTCTATACTTGATGATTTAGATGATATATCTTTAATGGATGATGAGGATATGATTGTTGAAGATTCTTTGGGAATTCCCGACATGCCTCCAATAGCAATGAATGAAGAGGATATTGTGAAGGCAGTGGATACTTTTGAAGAAACAAAATTAGAAGTTCCCGAGGAAGATGTTGTTGCCTCAGTTGAAGAAACTCCCGTATCAAATGAAGATGAAACCGAAGAAATTGAATATGAAAGTCATGATGAAGATCAGCCAAGCGATTCTTTAGGGGTACTTTATACCGGAAATGAAAATTCGGATATTTCAGAATCCGTTGTTACTCCGGAAGAAGAATCTTATGACTTCAGACCCAAGAGCAATACTAAGAAACTGATTCCTGTATTTGCAATACTGGCAGCTATTATTATAGCGAGTTCTATTGTCGGTTTATTTTTGAAAAACAGAAACAGCATAGATGCAGAAACGGTAATTCAAACATCACCTGAAAAAGAATTGGTGTCCCCGGAAAATGATAATACAGGTGTTCTCCTTAACGGGATAGAACCTGCAATACCGACGGATGCAACAGATATGTCTCCTACTGCTCCTGCAGAAGAAACTACTGTTGCTGAAGAATCATCTGAAAGTTCCGTAACCGAAGCAAAAGCTGAAGAAACGGCTCCGGCAAAACCGGCAGTGGCAACACCGGCAGTGGCAACACAGAGCAGCCAGACAGTTACTCCTGCGCCTGCTGCACCCGCTCCTAAAAAACCTTTAAATGCAAGCAAAACAATTACGCTGAAAAAGGTGTCATGGGAGGTCCCCGATTACTTGTCTTATAGTAATAATATAAGGACATATTTGCAGTCTGCAGGCAAGAGTATAAAACTTACATTATCAAGTGATTTGTTGTTGACGAATGAATATATTTATTCAAATCAAGTGAAAGTAAGCCTGAAACTCACAAATGACGGTACTGTTGAGAGTGCACAAATAACAAAATCAAGCGGTTCAAATCAGGTAGATAAGATTGTGTTACAAACTGTTAAAGAAACTCTAAATGTCGTAAAACCCGCCAGAGGTGAGGTTCCGACCCCTAATTATAAGTTAGGTCTTATCATTTATTTGTAATTGTGTTATAATGTTCATCAGCTAGGGGAATGTTAAGTGGAATTAGCACAGGATAAACTAGACTTAATTGAAAGACTAATTAAGACAAACAGAAAATTTGTAAATAACGAAGATTTGTATGACGATTTTTTTAATGAGACATGCAAAAGGTCGTTGCCGATTGTAAGCATGATTTCTTCTGATGCGACTCTGGAAGTTTATTTAAAGAAGGTTGCAACAACAAGTATTCTGAATGTGTTGAAGGATTCCGGCAGGCTAAGAAGAACCCATGACAGTTATGTTCCCACAAAAGAACTTCTCTTGGAGGAAAGCCCTGCGTATTCTAACACTTATGCAGATATCAAAGTGGAATATGTTCCTGTTGATTTTGATAACAATCCTGAAGATAGTGCAATTAAAAATGAGTTGTTGACTCTTGTTATTGATTACTTGCATAAAATTAACAGAGAAGAACCTGAAAAACAGTATCTTGAAATGTTTGTTCTCAGATATCAAGAAGGAATGACTCAGGCTGAGATTGCAGAAGAATTAGATTTGTCACAGTCAGAAGTTTCAAAAAGATTGTTTAAGTTGATGGAAAAAATCAGAACATCCTTTAACGAATAGTCGGGATTATTGCTATGAAATGTCCAACCTGCAAAAATGATATACCGGATAATTCTTTAAGGTGTCCGCATTGTAAAACCCGAACCGGCTTGATATGTAAAAATTGCCATACGGTTAATGCGGTTACGGATATTGTTTGCAAAAATTGCGGGGAAGAAATATTAAGACTTTGCCCCGAGTGCAGTTGTGTGAATTTCCCTAATGCAAAACAATGCAGGAAGTGTGGTTATACATTTAATGCGGATTATAAAATGAAAAGGCTTGCGCCGCAGAGAGAAGTTGAACATAAACCTGATCAGCATGCCCTTTCCCAAAAAGAAGCCGAAATTATGCTTGAGGAGGCACTTCTTTCTGAAGAAAAAAAGATAATTTCCTTAAGCGGTGTCAGAGGTGTCGGAAAAAGCCATGTTTTGTCAAAAGTAATACAAAATTTACAGGACAGACAGCTGGTATGGTTTTACGGTAAATGTACTCCGATAACTCAGATGACTCCCGGCGGACTTATTCAGGACATGATATTTAACCTGTATAATTTTCCGAATTTTTGTATAAATAACGAAAAATTTAAAAAAGATGCGGTTAAACTTTTCAGAAACAAGTTTCCCTATTTAAGCAATACAGAAGTAGACTATTTTTTAAATTTCCTTTATCCGTCAAATTTTGGTCTTTTCGAAAATATTTCAGAGCAGAAACACAAGACTTTTGACTTGTTGAATAAGATTTTTGATAATATCGTAATGTATTCAAAATTTGTAATTGTTGCGGATAATTTTGACTCTGTGGATGCATTATCATATGAATTTTTGCATAATTACATAAAAAAAGAATCTGTATTTCAGGATTTAAAATTATTACTTATATATTCCGGTGTAAAGCCGTCTAAAGGATATTTTAATTTATCCGTAAAGGATAATACTGATATATATTTTGATATGCATGTTGTGCCCTTGACAAGAACAGAAATGACAGAGTTTCTGAAAATTAAGGAAACAAAGTCTCCGGAATTTCCTGATATTACGGAAACGGAGAAAGAATTAATTTTGGCGCAGAGTAAAGGAAATTGTTCTTACATTGAGCAGGCTTGCGGACTTCGTTTGGATTGCCAGATTGCGGATTATCCGTTTGAGTTGCCCGAAACTTATGAAGATTTGGTTGCAAAAAGGATCAAACTGCTTGAAGAATTAAACAAAGATGCTTATATTTTTATAACTTCGGTTGCAATTCTCGGGGATAAAATAAATCTGAATCTGGTACAGCAAATATTTGAATATGATGATACTACTTTCAATGATATAATTGAGTATCTGAAAAAAATGAATTTTATAGCACCGCTGAATGA
>DBXD01000030.1:40432-72588 GCA_002309425.1 Cyanobacteria bacterium UBA1221 | reverse complement strand
TTCGCCTACATCCGAGTAAAATCCTGTCATTCCGATTTTTTGTTGTTTAACTTATCCTGCTTCGCAGGTTCTGCAAAGGACACATGGCTCTAATTTAATTATTAAAAGAGCCATTGTGTTTTGCATACTCGGCCTGTAAGGCTCATTCTTCGCCTACATCCGAGTAAAATCCTGTCATTCCGATTTTTTGTTGCCGGAATTATCCTTACGATTTTTTATATACGACAAAGCATCATCTTTTGTTACGATAGAACCTTCAGCCTGCAACTCCTGCATTTCTTTAATAATTTTACCCAGCGCAGGGCCTTTTAATCCGGTAAGTGAAGATACTTCGTTTCCGTCAAGAAGTTTTGGCAATGGTACTAATTTTTCCTGCGAAGAAAAATAAAAGTTTAACAGTTTATCTAAATTTTTAATATTATTTTCAACCATTTCATCAGTTATTACCGGGCCTCTTGCAGAAAGTCTGTCCGCTTTTGCAAGTATTATGTTATCAATGACATTTTTCTCCAGTTTTCTGAAATAACGCATCATGGCTTTTTCATTTACACCTTCTTCCTGCATCATTGATGACGGATAAATGTGGTTTTTTATCATTTGTGATACATAATCAATTTGTTTGTTTGAACAGGTTAAAGACTTCAGCAAAGGTTTTACCATCTTTGAGCCGACATCATCATGTTTAATAAAGCGGTGTCTGCCTGTATCTTTCTCAATAGTCCAGGTAGAAAACTTACCAATATCGTGCAGAAAACCCGCCAATTTTAAATGTGCCAGTCTCCTGAACCCGCCAAAATCAATTTTGTCCATATGTTCTTTAACTTTTTCATCAGAATTTTCGTAAATATACTCGATTTGTCGGACTGTTTCAATGCAGTGATTTAATAAATCAAGGTGATGATGAGAATTTGGAGGAACCTGTTTTAATTCTTTTACAACGGGAATTATCTCTTCCAACAGCCACGTTTTATTCATATTAAGGAGAGCCTTGGCAGAATAATCACCATCAAATAATTTCATAAGTTCGTACAAAACTCTTTCTTTTGCAGGCTTATTGATTAAATCGGAATACTTACATATAAGCTGAATTGTATCCGCACCGATATCAAAACCCAACGTTCCCTGAAACCGATACACCCTTAATAACCGCAGGGGATCATCAACAAAATTTATTTCTTCTATATGGTGAAGCATTTTATTTTTTATATCGGAAATTCCGCCAAATAAATCAATAATTTCACCTGTATGTATATTTGCCGCAATCGCATTTATGGTCAAATCTCTGCGCATTAAATCCCGCTCAACAGATTCACCCTCCGGAGAAGTTATATCAATCATGTATGGATTATGCTTATTGTAATCTTCTTTTAAAATCAGCCTGTATATATTGTTAGTTTCATCAAGCGTAATGAGTGTTGAAGGAATAATCTCCTGTACATCCTCTGCAAACTTTTTTACATCCTGCGTATTTACAATAATATCTCTGTCATAAGAGTTTTTGCCCAAAATAAAATCCCTGACCGTACCGCCTACAACATATATTTCAAGGTCAGGAAAATTTTTCGATATTACCGACAATATCTTGTCTTTTTTAATTTTATCTTGAATTGATATACTCATAAATTATATTTCCCAATGCAACTATTGTTGCAGTTTCAGCTTTCAAAATCAAGTCACCCAACGTGAGCATCGGAATATTTGAGTTTTTAAATATTTCAAACTCTCGGTCGGAGAACCCGCCTTCCGGTCCGATAATTACAAGCACTTTTGAGCCTTTAAATACTTGCTGATTTTCTAAAACATAATCTTTTAAGGTTTTTACGGCAATTCTTTCACAAAATGCAACAATATGAGTAAATTTACCTGATGTAATCAGACTCTCAATATCAGTATTGGAATAACATTCGGGTATATCTGCTCTTTCACACTGCTTAGAAGCCTCAAACATAATCTTTTGCCATTTTGGAATTTTCTTTTCAACTACGGATTTTGCAACTGCACAATTATCTGTCAGAATAGGATACACCCCAGATATTCCAAGTTCACAGGCTTTTTCCATAATTATTGACTGAGCATCACTTCTCAGAGGAGATTGAGCCAAATATAGTTCAAAGTCTAATTTTCTTTTAGACTTATAGGAATTTTGTATATCTGATATAATCTTGCCTTTAGTAATTGTTTTTATAACTGTTTCATATTGAATCTGATTTTCATCAATAAGTAAAAGGTTTTCACCAACACGAGCCCTCAGAGAACGTGCAATATGGTTATAATTTTCTTTGTCATTTATAACCACTTTATTATCTGAAATATCAGCAGATTTTATAAAAAAATGCGGCATAAGACCTCCGTTAACAGAAATTATATCATAAATGATACAGGCTATTCTATATTAATTTTAAGTAGAAATGGCAAAACAGATAGAAAGCAAACAGACTTAATACAACTAAAACATATATTAAACTACGCTTACCTCGCATTTGTATAGTTTTTAAATTATCTCTATATACATCTTCTTTAATAATACCTTTTTTGTACAGTACGGGTAATATTGAATATAACAATTTATAAATATGTTTTGACTGAAACAATCCGCTAATTCGCAAATTTTCCGTATTTTTTAATTCAATATTAATATCTAATTCATAGGTATAAAAAATACTCCATCTATTTCCAGGATCCATATCTTTGGGCATATTATTTTCTACAGTATCTTTAAACTTGAAATTAAACTTTTCAATATCGTCAAGATTAATATTTATATTTTTAGTACTGTCCTTAATATAATCTATAAAAAAGCAATTTTCTTTAATACCTATGTTATCAATTTCGACCGCTACCAAATTTTTATTTATATCACTAATCTTCCCGGTTTGCTTAAACATGACAATCATAAACAAAGCAAATAAAACTAAACTGTATACATAAAGCACTGCATCTAAAAGGGTATATTTATGCATATCCCGCACACCAAGATAACAGTACAGCAAGAATGTTGGTAACGTGATAATTAATAAAAAAAGATGTGAAACTTTTAGAAATTTTCCCATATCAAATATCCTTTTGCAAAAAATTTTCTCACATATAGACGTATGATATAACTATTTTTATAAACTTTATAAAAAATTTACAAAAATTTACATACTACAAGTGTAAAGAAAACAAGCAATTTTCGAAGAAAACTGTCGTAATTACGACCATATTGTTTAAAAATTTTATTTATTTGTATAAAAATATCCCTATTTTATAAAAACAATAACAAACTAATGTTTACAAAAACTTAACAAATTAACGAAATTAGGCAATTTTTTATCTTGAGTACTTTTAATATGGGTGTGCTGTTGATATAATTATGGTTAAATTAAAACAAAATTAGTATGATTAGAAGAATTAGTGTAGAAAACCAAAAGAATAAAAAGTATACCCCGGTAAAACATAGGGATAATGTGAAAAACGCACCGGCATTTACCGGGCTGGGCAGTGCTGTTAGCAACGCATTAATCAAAGGTATGCAAATATGCGAAGCAGAGCCTATGCTTAACGTCACCGTTTTGGATTTATCTACCGCAATTATTCCGAGATCTATAATTGAAACAGTCGCAGCATCTAAAGTTACTGATGAAAACGGAAATCCTGTTTACGGGGAAAACGGCAAACAAAAAAGAAAATTCAATCTGCTTGCTGGATTTGAAGCCTTCAGACGTGAAGGTTCCGGCCTTCTAATCAACTGTATTTTACCGGGAGCTTTCGTTGTCGGGGCTGCAAAACTTCTAAACGGTCCGTTTAAAATTATGGGCAAAAATTCTAAATCTAATCTTACTAAAAACTGGGCAGATGAAGCTACTCTTAATACTATAAACACTTACTATAAAGGGACAGGCACAAGCAATTATTTTGAAACAATCCGGGACATGTTTGTTGACCTGAAAGGCGCTGACGGCAAAATTATTGATAAATCCTTTGCCGAAATGTACAAAAGTTCAACTGACGAATTTAACGGTTTATTCAAGGAACTTGCTAAGATTGCCAACAGTGAAACAGTTAATCAGGATTCATTAAAAGAAGTAATCAAGCATATTGTTAACAAAACACATATTTCAGAAAACATAAAATTCACCGTTAACAATCCTAAGGGTGAATACTTTGGTAATTCTCTGGAATCCCTCTTAAAGAATACGGTTGAAGTCTTACATGACGCTCAAAAAGCCGGAATAGAAGGTTCTGATGCATTTAAGTCCTACATTTCTCAGGCTAAGAGATTAACAAAAATGAAGAGCCGTCTGGGGATGGCAATTGTATTACCGTTGGCTATTGCCGCTCAGCCGATAAACAGATGGATTACTCACAAGACAAGCGGTAAAAAAGGTGCTCCTATATACAATGATGACGAAGTAAGACATCTGACTCCGGAAGAAAAAGCCAAATTAAACAAACAAAAAGTCCTTTCTATCGGCTCTATGCTCGGCCTGGCATGGCTTTCTATGATGAAGATGCCCAGCCTAAAAATGCTTGAATTTAAAAAATACTTCCCGACTATGGATCAGGCTCGTATAGTTTCAACTGCAACTTTTGCAAGCCGTATGGGCGCATCCGAGGACTTTAATGACCTGAGAGAAGCTACCGTAAGAGATTTGGCAACATTCTCAAGCTTCTACTTCTTAGGCGACTATGCCGCTAAAGCTATTGCAACAGGTATAGAAAAAGCAAATCCTAAAATCAAGTTAATAAATGAATTACGTCCGTTGAAAGAAAATGCAAATATCTTTGAAAAATTATGGCACTGGACGAAACATACAGCAATAAAATCTACAAATGAAATAACAAATCACAAAACAGCAAATTTAAGATCAGTTTGTCAATTAGGTAATTTGACATTCTCTTTGATTGCACTTGGTTTGTTTATTCCTCTAATCAACAGAATCCAAACGAATAAGAAAGAGCAAGCAAGAAAACAGCAGCTGGCAATTGAAAAAGGAAATGCCAACAATGCAGCTTCATCAATGTCCTCAACCGGCTCCACGGGTGCCTCAGTTGTGGGCGCCGCGTCGGAAGGGTATTTATCCGATGCTAAAGCGTCCGTAAGAGGTTGGGAGTTGGACCTCATTGACAAAAAAACAACTGCATTTGGAGCATTTTTAAATTCGTAAAGGAAAGAACAATGGAAATTAAACAAATAACCCCAAAATATGAAAACAATAATTACCATAGCAATGAAGCAGCTAAAAGCAAAGCTGCAGCTTCTGCTACACAGTTCACCGGTGCCGGCACTGCTTTATATGCTATTCCCGCAGTATTTTTGAGATTTTTAGATACCAATCAGGCTTGGGGTGCAAACCTGGTCGATATCGGTTCTATGGTTATACCAAGAACCGCATACGATATGTCACACCGCGGGTTTGCAACAGGTATGGAAACAGCAAGGCGTGAGGCTACCGGCACATTCAACCACTCAATGGTCGGAGTGTACGGATGGTCACTCGGAGCTTTAATGGCTCTTGGGTTAAACAAAGCCTACGACATAAAAGCTCATAAAATATTTGCAAACAATGAAACTTTGAGTATTCTTGGAGATAACTGGTATAAAGCTCTGCATTCCGGAGCAACTGATCCTCTGAAAGCATATTTAGATACCGTTGTTTCAAACATTGATATTTATAATCCGTCCAGCAAAAAAGCCGTTAATAATATGGTATCTATCGACAAGGACACTAAAAAGCTTGTAGTGGACAAACTTTATGATTTAATTAATAATCCGAACGCAAGAGCAACAATTGAAAAGAAAGATTTGGACTACCTCCGCCAGTTGATTACATCCAATACAGGAGGAGAAAAGAACGTTGTACTTAACGGATTTATTAAAGGCAATAAAGCTACTGCCGATAATACGTTGGAAGTTCTTATTCAAAATATCCACAACGTAACAAAGATATTTAACAAAGAAAAAGTAAAATCAAGCTTTATGGCAAAAGGATTAGTAGGTGCTGACGGAGTAAATGTATTAAAAGCATTAAAACGACTCAACATACACAGGTCAATGGCCGGTCTTGCATTTGCCGCAGCTTTTGGTATGTCCGTACAACCTATAAATATGTACCTGACGAGGAAGAAAACAGGTATTGACGGATTCCCCGGAGTTCCAGGACGTAAAAAAGATAATTCCACAAGTTTCAAGATCAAGAAAACCATAATGGCTATGCTTTTTGGGGCAGGCGCTATTTCAACAATTATGGCTGGCGGCAAATCTGCTGTTAAAGAAGCCGGGAAAGTTCTATCGGGTGCTGATAAAATAAAAGCTATGACCGATAAATTCCTTTCCAGAATCCAGTTTAAAGGTGCTATGCCGACAATTAATCAGCTTAAATTTGTATACGGTATGACTATTGTTTCCAGACTGTTATCAGCAAGAGATAAAGATGAACTCAGAGAATCTACCGTAAAAGATACTTTAGGCTTCCTCAACCTGCTGATTTTAGGGGCATTTGTTACAAAAGGTGCAACCAGATTAATGAACAAAAGCCTGATAAATCTGCCAAAAGATTCACCAAAAGGCTTTATAAACTGGGTAAAAAATTCGTCTGTTAAATCAAGAGATGAAGTTCTTCTTGAAACTCTCGGCAAACATAATCTTAACGTTGTCGAAAACGGGGAAGCTCTGCCATATTCAAAACTTCTGAATAAAACAAAAGAACTTCCGAACGCTGAAAGAAAAGATTTAATGCGCAAATTATATACGTTAGATATTGCTCAACTAATCGGATATGCATACTCCGGTATTTTCCTCGGTTACTATTTACCAAAGATTAATGCAAGTATGTCTAACGCTAATGAAGAAAAACGTATCGCAAAAGTCGCTAAAGCCGAAGGAAAGACTGTTGAACAAGTTAAAGCGGAAATGGCAGAAGAACTAAAAAAACTGGAAGAACAAATGGAAGCAAGACAAAAAGCAAAAAATAACAAACACCAAAATTTCACTGCCGCAAACAATAATTTAAATAATGAACTTAATGTAAACAACACTTTGATTGCTGCACACAAAAATGCTTTCCTTGAAAAACATATGTCATAAAAAGTTTATTCTATAACTTTTCCGTCAAATAAGTCAACGACCATGTTGACCTGATCGGAGTGTTCATTATATTTTGAATTTTGCGTTTTTACGGGGCTGTCTGCGTTTTGCTCGGCAGCTTCCTGAATTTCTTCTTCAGATATTTCGTCCTGTGGAGGAATATTTGGAGCCGGTTTTTCCGGAGCTTTTTGAGCGAGATTTGGCGGTATTACAGTCTCTTCATCATCTTCCATAGGTAATCTTATAACCACATTAGAATATTCCTGCTCAAACAGTTTATCTACCGCAGCAATTATGAGTTCTTTTTTATTACCGGAATTAATACGATTTAAAAACAACTCTGTCTTTATAGATATTATTGTTTCGGCAGGGGTTATTTTTACAGGATTTGCCCATTGTTTCAGCAGAGTAACCGTAGGAACCGAAGGGATATTAGATAAAATTTCAGTCCACAAAACCGCTAGTTTATCCGGCTCAGCAGTTTTTGCTCTGGGCATAGGTGTAAAGTCCTCAGAAGTGGCCTTTGCCGTTTGCTCCTGCGTATTTGTTACGACTTTATTTTCCGATTCATTATTCTGCGGGGGATTTACAACCGTTTGATTTACTTCTTCGGTTTTTTGCGCCTGAGGGGCATTGTTCCCCATCATATTCCGAAGATTCTTAGAAACATCTTTTGGGGACATTTTTTGGAAGTAAACATTCGAAGCAGGCGTTGTAATACCCGTTTCCAATTTACAAAGTCTGTTCCTGAAATCGTTTAATTTTGTATTTTCGGAAAGATTTGCCAAATCAATTATACCTACTTCCATCCACAAACGGGGATTTGCTGTCAGTTTAATCCTTTTTACATACTCAGCAATTTTATCAATCAAAAACGTTATCTGATGAGTTTCCAGCGTCAGGGCTTGCGCGGATATAGATTTTATCTGAGCCTCTGTCAACTGCGTAAGTTCCGTAGTTATCTCCGGAGTACAAGTTTTTGCAATAAGCATATTTTTAAAATATTCCAAGAGATTTGACAATATAAGAGAAGGCTCATTTCCGGAATTATATATATGTTCCAGCAATTCTAACGCTACATTCTGCTTTGACGTAATTATACTGTCGGCAAGCTTTTCCAATATATCAAAAGACAATCTGCCGAGTAAATTATTAATATCCTCCGTTGAAATCGCTTGTTCTCCGTTTAAAATACTCAGCTGATCCAACAATGCAATACTGTCACGCATTCCTCCTGCCGAATTTTTTGCTATTGTCAAAAGTGCGTCATCAGTTATATTAATACCTTCCGAATCAGAAATATATCTGAGGTGCTTAACTATATCTGCAGTTGTAATTCTTCTGAAATCAAATCGCTGACATCTGCTCTTTATTGTATCCAGCACTTTATGAACTTCGGTTGTCGCAAGAATGAACACAACATTTTCCGGCGGTTCCTCCAACGTCTTTAAAAGCGCATTAAATGCAGTATTTGACAGCATATGAACTTCGTCTATTATATAAATTTTGTACTTACTTTTTACCGGGGCATACATAACCCTTTCAAGAATATTCTGAGCATCTTCAACTTTTCTGTTACTTGCCGCATCGATTTCTATAACGTCCATCGGAACCGAGTTTTGAATATCAACACAGTTTGAACATTTTCCGCACGGCTTTACCGTAGGCCCGTTTTCACAATTTAGTGATTTTGCAAATATTCTTGCCGTAGAGGTTTTTCCTGTGCCTCTCGGACCTGTAAATAAATATGCATGCGCAATACGATTTGTCTGGATTGTATTTATAAGAGCTTTCTTTATATGCTCCTGCCCGACAATCTCTTCAATTGTCTGCGGGCGGTATTTTCTGTACAAAGGTATATATTTTTCATTCATGATAATATTATTATAGCAGAATTATAAAAAAGAGGATACTTTATGAATTTAATCAAGCCTCAATCACTAAATAAGGGAGATACCGTTGAAATTATTGCGCCCTCTGGTGCTGTCGATAAAGATATGATTACCCGCTCAAAAGTCTTTTTTGAAAAACTCGGATATAAAGTAAAATACGGTAAGCATATTTTTGAAAATTACAGATACATGTCCGCCAATGATGAGGCAAGATTAGAGGACTTGCATAACGCTTTTTTATCGGATGAAACTAAAGCAATAGTCTGCGCAAGAGGCGGTTATGGAGCTATTCGCATTGCTGATAAATTAGATTATAAAATTTTCAGAAATAACCCGAAAATATTTTGCGGATATTCTGATATTACTGCATTATCCATAATGATGCTGAAAAAATCTGATTTGATGACCTTTTCGGGCCCTATGGCACAGAGCGATTTTGCAGATGACAATCCAAACGAATACACTACACAGTCTTTTTTTGAAGTAATTTCAGAAAAATATTCTCTTTACAATTCCAAGAATATCATAAAAGATGGTTCTGCATCGGGTATAGTATGGGGCGGAAACTTGTCAACCATAGTATCCTTATGCGGTACTGATTTTATACCTGACGAAAAATTTATCTTCTTTTTGGAAGATGTAAACGAACCCGTTTACAAGTTGGATAAAATGCTAAACCAGCTTATAAATATTCCTAATTTCAGAAAAAATATTGCCGCTGTGGCTTTTGGGGAATTTTTAAACGTTGATAATGAGCAGTGGCTTTTTGATTTGGAAAAAGAATTTGCTTCAACGCTGAATATTCCTGCAGCATCAGGTTTTAAATTTTCTCACGGAAAAGAAAAACAAACAATTCCTGTTGGGATAAAGGCAGAATTTAACGGCACTTTAAAGATTGTATAACCGGACAACGATATCCGTGGAATGAAATTTACATATTAAATTTTATAATTTATATATGAAAAACTTTATTTATGCTCTGATTTTCCTTCTTACTTTTTGTGCAGGTATTACATACACCTATGAGGTATCCTCTCCTGAAAGCTACCGTTTTCAGCAAGAAAGTGAAGATTATACCCTCTTTATATTAGATTTTTCCAATTCAATGTCTGAATACCTTGAAGGTAAGAGTAAAGCGGATATGATGGTCGAAACAGTAAAAAAACTTCTGCCGTCAATTAATAAAAATTCAATGGTAGGGTTAAGAATATACGGACACAAAATGGGATTTACGCCTATTGAAGCATGCCGGGCTTCAACACTACTCGTACCGATATCAAAGATTAATACGGCATCCATAAATACCGCTCTTGATAAATCTCACCCAAAAGGAATGACTCCTATCACATATTCCCTAAAACAGGCAATAAAATACGATTTTGCGGGAATCCGAGGTCAAAAGCACATAATTCTTTTGACTGATGGCGGAGAAAACTGTGATGAGAGTCCCTGCAAATTTGTAATGGAACTAATCCGCACCAGAAAAGATGTCGTCATCGACGTAATTGCCTTTAATATAGATGATGAAGAAGATTTAGACCAGCTTAAATGCACATCTCTTGTAACCAGCGGGAAATTTTATACCGCAAACACCGCCGCCGAACTTGCAAAAAGTCTTGAAGAATCTTCAAGAGGAGAAAAAAGAGTTGAGGCAAAAATACTTTCACCGAATAATTAAATATCTATTCCGCCAAATATCTCTAAAGAAGTAACTTTTTCCAGCAGAGGATAATCTTTTAAATCGTGAGTTTTTACAAAATCCAAAGCCTCATTGCGAGCCATTTCAAGAATTTTTGCATCTTTAACTATATCAGAAATTATTAAATCAGGAAGACCGCTTTGCCTTGTACCTAAAAACTCTCCCGGCCCTCTCAGCTGCAAATCTTTTTCTGCAATCACGAAACCGTCATTTGTCTGTGTCATAATCGATAACCGTTCTCTGGTTTCGACTGACCTTGAAGCAGACACTAAAACACAATACGACTGAATATCTGATCTGCCTACACGACCTCTTAACTGGTGAAGCTGCGACAAGCCAAAACGTTCCGCATTTTCAATTACCATTACGGTTGCATTAGGGACATCAACACCTACTTCAACCACCGTCGTTGAAACAAGAATATCATATTTACCGTTTTTAAAATCGTCCATTACCTGTTCTTTTTCACTGTTTTTGAGTTTGCCATGTAATAAACCTATTCTGTACTGAGGAAATACCTCTTTTTGGAGTTTTTCTGCCTCAACCGTTGCGGCTTTTGCCGATAAAGTTTCGCTCTCATCAATAAGCGGATATACAACATACGCCTGTCTGCCGGCCTCAACCTCCTTTGAAATAAGACTGTATACACTCTTGTGAGAACTGACAAGAGAAGTAATAATCGGTTTTCTGCCCTTTGGAAGTTCATCAATTACGGTTAAGTCAAGATCGCCATGAACAGTCAGTGCCAGCGTTCTCGGGATAGGCGTTGCCGTCATGGTAAGCATCTGGGGATTTACGGATTTCTTTTTTAATAAGTTACGTTGCTTAACCCCAAACCTGTGCTGCTCATCAACCACTATTGCACCTAAGTTATTAAAATCAACATTTTCCTGAATCAGAGCATGTGTCCCGACAGCTATATTTGTCTGCCCATTTATAAGACCTTCTCTGAATGTTTTCCTCGCTTTTACTCCTTGTGAGCCAAGGAACAAACCAACACTCAGCCCAAGCGGGGTAAGCCATCTGACAAAATTGTTATAGTGCTGTTGTGCCAAGATTTCAGTCGGTGCCATCAATGCACCCTGATACCCGTTTTCTATTGCAGCAAGCAGCATTATACATGCAACTACAGTCTTACCGCTGCCGACATCACCCTGCAACAGTCTTGCCATCGGGGTATCAGAATTCATATCGCTCAGGATTTCATTAATTGCTCTTTTTTGAGCATCCGTCAGCTCGAACGGTAAATTTTTAACAAATGTCTGAACAAGCCCGTTAGCTTTTACCGATAACTTAATTGACTTTTCTTTTAAGGTATTTTCTCTGAGCCTTGCCAGTTTAAGCTGGAGCAAAAACAACTCCTCAAACACAAGTGAAAATCTTGCCAATTCAAGTTTTTCCATAGATTCCGGAAAATGAATTTGCATAACTGCATCTTTCTTATCCATTATCCCTAATCTGTCTTTTATCTCTTCAGGAATTATATTTACAATGTAATCTTTATAAAGCTCAACGGCATTAAAAATTGCTTTTCTCAGTGTTTTTATGTTCAGATTTTCGCAAACCGTATATATCGGAACGATTCTTGCAAGATTAAGGTTTGTTTTTTCATCTGTTAAAAACTCGCCCGTCATAATCGAATATGCAGGCTTATCCATTGTAAGTTTATTCGTATAATTATCACGTTTTACAACACCTGAAAGCATAATAGCGGCATCCTTCGGAAACTGGGAGCGCATTCTTTCCTGAACATATCGGTTTGCTTTGGCATTAAAAAAGGTTAATTCCAATTTACCGCTTTCATCTTTTATGATGACCTTTGTAATAGACAAACCTTTTGGAGAATTATAGATTGACACACCATGAACATAGCCGAAAACGGTTGTAGTTTGCCCCTCCTGAAGGTGGCTGATGAGAGTTCTTGACGAATAATCAACATGTTTTCTCGGGAAATAACAAATTAAATCATTTGCGGTATATATTCCTAACTTATTCAGCAAATATGCAATTTTAGGTCCGACACCTTTAATATACATTACATCAACTTTATTCGGGTCTTTTGGCATCGTTTTATGCTCGGCAACTTCTTCTTTCGGCTTATCCAACTCGGCTTTAACGACTTTTACAAGCAAATCAATGGCTCTTTTACGCTCTAATGCCGAGGCTTGCGAATAATGCTCAAAAGTTTCCAAAACTACTGCCCATCTGGGATTTTTACCGCTTAATTTATATTGTTTTCGGGACAATTTGCGTATAAATGAGGAAAAAGAACATTGTTTTCCCTGTATATCAATATATTTATATTTCTTTTCTACTTCAATCGCCGCACGCAGCTGATCTAAATTCTCAATCATATCCTGATTTTAACACATTACATATATAACTGGCAATATAAAAGAGGGATGTAATTACACCCCTCTGAAATACTTATTGATTATAATTTATTTAATATTAGAGAACGTCCAGGCATCAAAGGTAGGAGCTTCGGAAATTTTCATCTCTTTACGCTCCTCGCCTGCCGTAGAATCATTATGAGCAATCGGCTGATACAACCTGTTATAATACTCAATAACCATTCTGTCGGAGTTGAAGTACGCCTCAGATGTTCTGATAGCCTGCCTCATTAATCTTGCCCATTCTTCTTTATTATCGTAGTATGTAGGAATAATTTCGTTTTCGATAATATCCATTACACACTCATGGTCTTTCCAGTGTCTTTCTTCCCAAGGCATTTCAGCATCAAGTTCAGGATATTCTACAGTATAACCGTTTATTCCATGGAAAGTTCCTTCAACAGTCCAACCGTCAAATATTGATAAGTGAAGTGTACCGTTCATATTTGCAGACATACCGGAAGTACCGGAAGCCTCAAACGGTCTTAACGGGGTATTCAGCCATATATCAGAACCCCTCTTTAGCATACCTGAAAGTTGCAGTTCATATCCGGGCAATACAACAACATTGTGCATGCTGTGAGAACGGTTCAACAACTTGTTGAACATTTCCTTACCCATTAAATCATCCGGGTGGAACTTACCTGCAAATATAATCTGAAGCTTGTCTTCATCAAGCAGTTTCGATATTCTGTCTTTATCCATCAGAATTAACCATGCACGTTTATAATCCGCAAATCTTCTTGCCCAGGTAATAGTCAATACATCAGGATTAAATCTTTTTCCCGCAACGTTTGCGACATAATCAAACAATTCAACCTTCATCTGACGTTTAACATCGAGCAGCTCCTGCGGAGTTTTAGCATACATAATTCTTTCATCCTGCCAGTAATGAAGATTTACCGCATTTGTAATAGCTCTAATTGGGCATCTGCCTTCAACCCATTCCCACATTTTATTGGAAACAAGTCCATGTAATTGAGAAACCGCATTTGCCAATCTGCTCATCCTTAAAGCGGCAACGGTCAGCGAGAAGTTTTCGCCACCCAAAGAAACTGCTGTTTCACGGCTTGCGCCTGCGAAGAAACCGCCTTCCAAAAGTGTATCTACCCAGTGAACTTCGTTACCTGCTGCAACAGGAGTATGCGTTGTAAATACGGTATGACGTTTTACTTCTTCTACATCCCCGTTATACTGTCTTAACAATTCAAAAGCAGCAGGCAGAGCATGACCTTCATTCATATGAATAACATCGAATTTATAATCCAATGCCTGCAAAATCCTTACACCTGCAATACCCAGAACTGTTTCCTGAGCAATTCTTATCTTTTCATTACCGTCGTATAACTTGTGGCTTATACTTCTTGCCCAATCACTGTTTCCTTCAAAATCCGTAGTCAAGAGATACACAGGGCATGTACCAAACAACTCCGGTCTGACAAGAAAAGCCTTTACCTTAACCTTTTCCCCAAAGATATCAACTTCAGTTGAAACTCCTGTATCCTGAAGAAAGTCATAATACTTTCTGATATATGCTACTTCAACCTGTCCATCATGTGCTATCCGCTGGTCATAATAACCGTATGACCATAAGATAGTAACACCTACCATTGGCATTTGGAGATACCCTGCTGACAACATATGAGAACCAGCTAAAAATCCGAGTCCGCCGGAATACGTTTTAAGTGACTGATCTATTGCTATCTCCATAGAGAAATAAGCTACATTCGGTAATGCCATATTTATAAACCCTTTCTTCAAATTCTGTATACGCACCGTCTGCTGCCACAGACATCATTATAATAACATATTTTTATTAAGTTTTAAAGTAATTTACATTATAACAACGGCTAGTCCTTTAGAGTTAGTTATATATGGCTAAACATGACGTTTACAAAAATTTACACTTTATACCTTAAAACTCTTTAAAAACAAAAAGTCTGCCGTTTATGCCAAAAATTTGAAATACAGATAAGCAGAACTGATTGCAAGCGCAATAGTCGTTGTTATAACACCGTATTTCATAAATCTCATAAATGATATAGGATATCCGTGGCTTGCAGCGGTTTCACTCATAAGAACATTTGCGGCAGCCCCAACCATAGTGAAGTTTCCTCCTATACATGCCCCCAATGACAAAGCCCACCACATAGGATTATGTCCTTCTCCCAAATACGGAATTGTATGCTGAACCTGGTCGATAAGCGGAGCCATAGTGGCCGTATAAGGAATATTATCTATAATACCGGATAATATACCCGAACCCCACAAAATAAACATTGTTGCTGCGGTCAAACTGCCATGTGTCAGCTCTATCAACTTATTTGCGAGGAAGGATATTCCTCCGTTGGCTTCAAAGCCGCCGATTATTATAAATAAACCGACAAAGAAAAATATTGTAAGCCATTCAACATCTCTGTATATTTCTTTCGGTCTTTCAAACAACAGTAAAAAGGCGGCACCCGATACCGCAAAAACATATGCCGGGATATGGGTAATATCGTGTGTCATAAACCCTAAGATTACCAGACCTATGGTAATCAAAGAGCGAATCATCAGAGCCTTATCGGTTATTGTACCGGAATTATCCAAATTTGCTATATGCTCCATCTTTTCAGGAGAGGCTTTTAATCCTTTTCTGAACATAAAGATTAAAATACCCACAACTACAAGGAAAATCAGAGATACGATATCCGTAAGTTCATACACAAAATCCATAAAACTCAGACCTGCCCTTGCTCCGATAATAATATTCGGCGGGTCACCGATAAGGGTCGCTGTCCCCCCGATATTAGAGGCAATAACTTCCGTAATTAAAAAAGGTATCGGATCGGTATCAAACTCTTTTGCGATAACAAAAGTCACAGGCATAATAAGAACGATTGTCGTAACATTATCCAAAAAAGCCGATGCTATTGCGGTAAAAGCAGCAAGAGTAAACAACACCAGTTTTGGATGGCCTTTTGTTAGTTTTAGAAGTGACAGCGCAATCCATTTAAACACACCGCTTCTGGATGCGATATGTACTAATATCATCATCCCTATGAGTAAAAATATTACATCAAATGCTATATAATTAAATACGTTTTTTACGTATTCACCGTTACTGTTCACATAACCTTCAAAGGGTAAAAGTCCCAGCAGCATGGTTAAGGCCGCCCCCACAAGAGCAACAACTGATTTTTGGATTTTTTCTGTTGCAATAAATACATATGCAACAAGTAAAATCATCCCTGATACCAAAGCTCCATGCGCTGATATAAATTCTGTCAGCATAAATACCTCCTCTTGTTTATTTTAGCACAAATAAAAGTAAGACAATAAGTCGTTAAGTTGATAAGTTGATAAGTCCATTACGGCACAAGTGCAATTTGAATTGTATCTCCCCAGCGAGAGAGAAATTTTTCAAAGTGGTATGAGGGTGCGTACACCTTTTTACATGTCATTCTGAGGAAACGAAGTGACCGAAGAATCCCATAAATTATAATATAATGAGATTCTCCACTTTCGTTCAGAATGACATGATGCCTGTAACGTGCATTTTAATGAACGAAAATGTGAGTTGTGAAAAGCAAAAAGTGAAAAGTCCGTATCAGCCCTGCGGGCAAATTGGTTATTTTTATCCGCACTAAGTGCCGATAAGAACTTATCAACTTACCAACTTATTTACTTATAAACTATCTAACAGCATAATGTGCCGATACCGACTTATTGCCTTATTGTCCTTATACTACCGGCTCAGCATATCCGCCAATTCTGTTTCCAGTCTGCCGTTCAGAGTTTTGTTGACCTTTTGTAATTTTTTCGCTATCAACTCCATATTGTCTGTCCAGACAAAATTATCCTTTACATATTTTTCTGCTTTGCTAAAATCACCGTCAATCTGTATTCTGACAATTTCCGAGAGCATTTCTTTCGCTATCGGAACAACCTTATCAATATTAACGTGAATTTTCCCGTCAACAATATCATACGCACCGCGCGTTGAAAAATAATAGTTCTGCATAACGGTTCTTACTCTGTGAGCCTGTGACATTGTCGGCTTTGATTTCAGGAAATTATCTGCCATCGTCGTCACGATAATTTGTTTTCTCTGCTCTTCCGTGTACATGCCAAGCTCGGTCAGCAAATCAACAAACGCAAGAGAGCCCATGTCAGCTTTGTTTTCTTCAATAATATTTCTGTACTTGCCCAGTTTTTCATTACCTTTACGGGGGCCGAGCGAATGCGCATTTTCATGTCCGATTGTGAACCAGTGGTCAGCCTCATCAAGATAATATTTGTGCTGTTCTTTGTCCAGAATCTCATCAAGTCTTTCCTGCAATTTTTTCATGTCACTTATAAACCGGATTTGCCTGTGATATACATTTCTTCTGCCTCCGCCGATTGTAAGTGACAATTTGTCATCATTTGGCAGGTTTTCTGCCAGTGTAATTCCGCCGCGGTATTCACCGACATCCCCCGCAGCTTGTACCATATCTACATCAACCATCGTCTGCTTTGTATCTTCATCAGGCTTGATATTTTGTTCGTATTCATCATTAAAGGGCATATTTTTTGCTAATGTCGGAAGATATTTTTTTATCGCCATAAGCGCTTCCGTGCCCTTTTTATTGACAATTCCGACACGGGCACCAAGAAAATCTTTTGGTATCGGCGAAATTTTGTTTTCGTACAAAAGTTGTTTTAATTCCTCATTTTCAATAACCGTACCTGTCATTTCATCAGCGTAATTTTCTCTTGTTATGGTAAACTCAAGCGGAGTATCCTGCAAGGTTGCCCATTTTTTGTCGGCATAAGCATCCAGCATCGGGTCTGCCGTTCTGAGCGCCTTAGCCTGGAGTTGTAAATATTCGTTAAAATCGGCATTTGTTGAAACTTTACTTGCTTTGTCAAGTTCTTCCGCCATCTTTTCAAAATCTTCTTCAAAATAATCTATATAATCAATTCCGATAAGCTCGCCCCCGTTTCTTATAACAACGGAGCGCTGAGTGAGGATCTTTTTAACTTCTTCAATCTCTCCTGATTTCAGCATTTTTATAAGAATAGAGTGAAATTCCTCAACCGGCAAATCCTTCGGGTAAACCCCTTTACCCGGCAAACCGGGAACTTCTCTTGCTAAGAAAATAGGCTGCGACATAGTATCAAGAGCATTGACCCCTTTTTGGGCATCAAAAAGAATTTTTGTTAATTCTGCCTGCCTGTTGCCTTTTTTAATTTCTTCTTCCAAAAATTCTTTGAAGGGCAAATTGTCGTGATTATCTAACTGCATATTAATCTTTTCCAGGATATTAGCGGCTCTGACCAGATGTTTCAAAGCCTCTTTATCTCCGTCTGCCAATGCCAGATACTCAGGCGCATCAGCTTTTAAAAATTTTTTTGTAACAAGATAATCTTTATGAGTTCTTTTTTCTAACTCTTCAATCGATAAATTTAATGTATATTTTGCCATAACAAAGCTCCTTCTCCACGAAAAAGTATAACATTTCAAACCCCTTTTTGCAATAATGCCGAAACCGCTTGCAATTATAAAATGTTTATGCTACACTGGCTCTGTCAGAAAAGTTAAACCCGAATACGATTTCAAATAGCTTTAATTAGCGTGTGTTTTGACGTATTCATTTCAAATATACATAAGAAACGGATAACCCAAATCCAATTCAAGATGTAAAAGAGTTATTTACGAAATTAAATGAAAGGTAAAATTTACAATGTCAGAAGAACAAAAAGAAGAAATGTCAGTTGAAACTGTTGAAGAAACCGAAGTTGCAGAAGCTGCGGCAGAAGAAACAGTTGAAGCTGTTGCTGAAGAAAAGCCTGCTAAAGGCTCTAAAAGAGGCAGAAACAGAAAACAAAAAATTGAAAGTGTTGAAGAAAAACCTCAATCAGAATGGACCGAAAGGGTTGTTCAAATCAGCCGTGTAACAAAAGTTGTTAAGGGCGGTAAAAAATTGAGCTTCCGCGCAATAGTTATTGTAGGAAATAAAAAAGGTCAGGTAGGTGTAGGCTGCGCTAAGGCTTCCGAAGTTATTATCGCTATCCAAAAAGCTATCGCTGACGGAAGAAAGAACGTTATCACTGTTCCTATTTTCAAAACTACCATTCCTCATCCGATTACCGGAAGATCAGGTGCCGGTGCAGTTATGCTCAGACCTGCTTCAGAAGGTACCGGTATTATTGCCGGCGGTGCAGTTCGTTTAGTATTAGAACTTGCAGGTATTGAAAATATTCTTTCAAAATCTTTGGGTTCAAAATCTCCGCTTAACGCAGCAAATGCAACAATGGATGCTTTGAAAAAACTTACTCCGTTCAGCGATGTTGCTAAAAAACGCGGCTTGACAATGGCTGAATTGCTAAACTAGTTTTGATTTAAAAATAAAAGATGATTTGCTCGTATAAAATTAACGTCTTATCATCTTAAAGACTTTAACAGAAAAGGAAAAATAAAATGGCTAAGAAAAATGATAATAAACAAATAAAAATTAAGCTTACCGGTAGTTTAATCGGTGCTTCAGAAGCTCAAAAACGTGTAGTAAAAGGTCTTGGTTTAACAAAAAAAGATCAGGTCGTTGAGCATTATGATTCAGCAACAATTATGGGTATGGTAAACAAAGTATCACACCTTGTTACAGTTGTTGATTAATTTTATTCTTACAGGGAATAAAAAACTTATATATATTAATTAGAATTAGAAATGAGGAAAAATAAAATGGCAAAAACAATTACATTAGAAGATTTAAGACCTGCCGAAGGTTCTACTCACAAAACGAAAAGAGTAGGCAGAGGCCGTTCATCAGGCAGAGGTAAAACATCTTGCCGCGGTCATAACGGTGAAGGCCAACGTTCAGGAAGCGCAGCAAAAAGAGGTTTTGAAGGCGGACAAATGCCTGCTTACAGAAGACTTCCGAAATTAAAAGGCTTCCAGATAATTAACAAACTTAATTATGAAGCAATCAATGTCGGCAGACTTGAAGGTTTAGGTTTAAAAGAAATCAGCCTTGAAGCTTTGAAAGAAGCAAGAAAAGCTCATCCGTCCGCTGACGGCTTGAGAATTTTAGGTAACGGTGAAATTAAATCTGCACTTACAGTTAAAGCAAGCTACGTAACTCCGTCAGCAAAAGCTAAAATTGAAGCTGCAGGAGGAAAGGTTGAGATAGTATAATGGCACAAATGAGAATGCCCAGTACCGGTGATTTAATGTCCATGTGGAATGCATCGGGACTAAAGCAAAAAATCATATTCACTCTGTTGATGATTGCCGCGTTCAGGTTTGGTGCTCAGCTACCTTTGTTTGGTATTAACAATACCGTATTTCAAAATATTGCAAACGGTAATAATATCATAGGTTTTCTGGATTTGTTTTCCGGCGGAGCATTAGGCAGCGTATCTATATTTGCACTCGGCATCGGGCCGTATATTACGGCATCAATTATAATACAGCTTGTTTCTGTTGTAATTCCATCTTTGGAAAAATTACAGAAAGAAGAGGGTGAAGCCGGCAGAAGAAAATTGGCCCAGTACACAAGAGTATTTACTGTCATATTAGCTGTATTCCAATCGCTTATATTTATGACATTTTTAAGACACTTACCCGGGTCAATTGTTGCAACCGTACCGCACTTGATGTTTTATATAAGTTCGATTTTGGTATTAACTGCAGGTTCAGTCCTGGTTATGTGGATATCGGAACTTATAACGGAACGCGGTATAGGTAACGGAGGTTCCCTTATAATCTTTATCGGTATTTTATCAGGAATCCCCGTGTATGCTGAAAGGACGGCTCAGGTTGTTGCACATAACGGAGCAATGCAGATAGGATTAGCGGCATTTTTGGCAATATTTTTGGTAACAATGGTGCTGATTGTAGTTATGCACGAAGCAATCAGAAAGGTTATCATTATAAATCCAAAACGTCAGGTCGGGAACAAAGTATATGGCGGCATGAATTCATACATACCGTTTAAACTTAATCCGGGCGGGGTTATGCCGATAATCTTTGCGATTGCAATATTACTGTTTCCGTCAACGGTACTCAGCCTTGTAGGTCAAGCAAACTTCAAAAATCCCGCAATTCAGGATTTTGTAGTAAGATTAACCAACATAATGAGTCCTGACGGTGCAACATACTACATCCTGTATTTCTTGCTGATTGTTGCTCTTACATTTTTCTATGCTTCAATTATGCCAAATATGCAGCCGAAAGATATTGCAACTAATCTTAAGAAATACGGTTCATCCATCCCCGGCATCAAACCGGGTAAGCCGACAGCAGAAGCTCTGGATAAGATTTTGACAAAAACAACTTTCATTGGCGCAATGGGGTTGGGTATAGTAGCCCTGATTCCATCCTTTGCAAGTTACATTACAAATATCAAAACTATTCAGGGTATCGGAGCCACATCACTGATAATCATGGTCGGTGTCGCTCTGGATTTGATTAATCAGGTCAGAACACACCTGTTGGCAAGAAATTATGAATCATTCTTAAAAGAATAATTTATAAATCAAATATAAAGAATCGGGTTCTTTGTCCTATAAAGACCCGATTTTTTCGTTTTTCATATTGCAAAATTACTATTAATAGGTTATTCTGAAAATCAGGAGAATCCTTAAATGAAATTTCTATTAGTAGTCATTACTATAGTATGCATAATACTCTTAACAGGGATTAATAAAAAACAGGTCCCGCAAACTTATGAAGAGTGGCAAAGACAACACGGGCAAAAAACAGCTCAGAAGGATACCCCTGCAAAACAAAAAAAGAAAAATAACAGTTTTAATACAATCAGTTACAAGAAAATAGTTAAGCCCAAGCCGGTTCCGCAGTCATATGAAGAATGGACAAAAGCTCAGGACAAAAAATCCGCGAAGACGCAGGTGGGTAACATAACATTTGAAAAGCCAAAAAAGAAGAAAAAAGTTCCGCAATCATATGAAGAGTGGGCTTTAACGCACCCGATGTCGGAAGAAGACGGTATAAAGAAGTTATTTACAAGAAATTAAGGACAGATAAATATGAAAAACTTTAAAAATTTTGTTATTGTACTTTGTTTAATTATGTTAAGTGGCATTTTGTGTTCAGGATGCAACTTTAAGATAAATACATCTAACGAACCGCCACAGTCCTATGACCAGTGGCAGGAGAAGAACGACAAAAACTATGTTCCGCAAGTTAAAACAAAACTTCCAAACGTAAAAGTTAAGAAGGAAAAGGACATACCTCAATCATACGAAGAATGGGAAAAGAAAAATCGTTAATATAGTAAATTTTTCACGTGCAAACGATTATTGCTTATTCATAGTATGGGCATGGCGAGTTATATACAGTCCGTTTACCGGGATTTTGTTGTAATAATTATATAGTGATTTTAAATAAACATGAGGATTATTTGGAACATAAAATTCCCAATCTTCAAACTTCATTTTTTTTAGGGGAAATACATCCGAATATCTTACAATATCTTTTCTTTTCAGACTCAAAAATCCTGCATTATCAATTCCCGGCTGCAAAACATCGCTTTTTTCAACAACATTTTCACTATTATGTATTTCATTATCAAATACTTCAAATAATTCTTTATAATTTTTAACCGTCTTTATCTTCTTCCGAACTTCTTCGGTATAATTTTGCAAGGTAACAACATTATGGTTATCGTTAAAACAATCCCACACAAAAAAATCTAACATTACAAAATTATTTTTATCTGTTCCACGAACTAACTTATATGTTGTTCTCAACTTCAAAGCAAGTATCTTATTCGGATATTGAGTTACCAATTCTTGTATTTTCTTTTCGTGACCGTACTTATGCCATTCTAAAGTATCTATTTTTAAATACTTACTCTCAAAATATTTTTGCAATCTGTCATAATCTTTTCTCATTGTTGCAATGTCCATATCATCATCCCAAGGAATAAATCCCTTGTGACGAACAGCCCCGAGCAAAGTTCCGCCATCAAGCCAGACCTCAATATCAGTATTATTCTTAAGATCTGCCAAAATTTCTTTCGCAAAAGCCAAAACATTTAACTGAACTTCTCGTAATCTTGAAGCTTTAGGTGAGACATCAGCAGGATTAACTTTATCAACGATACCTTTTACAATTTCAACATCTTTTCGGTATTGCTTTGCAGATATTCTCTTCTGTTTTGAAAGTTTTTTATATTTTTTAATCAACTCTTCTACATTATCATTATTTACATAAGGCTTTACAAATTCCAAAATACCTGCAAAATCAACATACTGCTGTCTTTTAACATATTCTACGCATAGACCAAAAATCCGAGTTTTACGAATAACCCCATCCTCACTCTTTTGATAAATAAAATTCTTTATATATTCCCAGTCTATTCTGATATCTATCACTTTATATTTTTCCTCACACTTTTAATAATTTTCATCCGCGTCTTACATCAATAACCTGTCCTGTCAAATCGGATAATAATACTTTCAATGAAACTTCCGCCGCTTTTTTCGGGGACAATAAACTATTTTCAGGTTCTTTACCAAATGCCCTAAATCTCATAGGGGTTGCACATCTTTCAGGGTTTATAACATTTATTCTAATTTTGTCAGGAGCCAACTCCTCTGCCAACGCCTGGACGAGGTTAACAATTCCTGCCTTAGCTGACGAGTAAGTTGAGTACAAAGCACGACCTCTTGTATAGGAACTTGATGTAAATTGCAATATGCCCCCCTGCGTTTTTAAAAGGTATGGTATACTCGCTTTTGAGACATTTATTGCTCCCAAATAGTTTATTTCAATGTCATTTTTTACATCTTCGACTTCTCTGTCCAATAGTTTTCCCATCCTTAAAACTCCTGCAGAGTTTACAACATAATCTATTTTACCTTCTTTCAAATAAACCTTATTTAAATATTCTTTAACCTCATCAAAAAATCTTATATCACAACCCGTTCTCGTCGAGGCAGAATAAGTCTTTGCACCATACTCATTTGCAATATTGATAATACACTCTCCAATTCCGCTTGTGCCACCGAATACAACGACTACCTTATCTTCTAAGTCTTCAAAATCAACGTCTTCAGGACATTCTGCACTACGAATTTGAAACAATCTGTCTGCCATGTAAATATCTTCAGGATAAGTTATTTTTATATTTTCCCCCTCACCTTCAACAACATATACATCAGCTAAACCGTACTTTATTATAAGGCCGCAGTCATCCGTAAAATTTACATCATTTTTTGAAAGTTCATGCGCTTTTCTTATTGTGGAGAGCTTAAAACATTGAGGGGTTTGACCCCTTCTCAAAAATTCACGGTTTGGAATCTTGCAAATAACATTGTCTTTTACTTTAATAATGGTATCGGCAGACGGGATTGCGACATCAACAGCATTGTATTTCTGCAAAGCTTTAATACAATCATTGATAATACGTTGAGACAAAAATGGTCTAGCACAATCATGAATAACAACATTTGCTTCATCATCAGCTATGGAGGCAACGCCAATCGATGAACTCTCTTTTCTTGTTTCTCCACCATTTAAGAGCTTTGATATTTTTTTATAATTATTTTTAACAATTAATTCTTCCGCAAAATGCCTGTATTCAGGAGTAATCACAACAATAATTTCATCAATTACCTTTGATTTTTCAAAAATTTCAATAGTATGTTCAAACACAGTCTTACCGGCAATTTTTATGAATTGCTTCGGCACATCGCTTCCATACCTGTTTCCTATTCCTGAAGCCAGAATTATTCCGTAATTCTTCATTTATAAATTCCTACAGTTTAAATATTCTTTCGTTTGAGTGCTGGAAACATCAGGGGTTCTCGGGAGATAAATAACCTCACAATAATCTTTCAAAAAGTCAAATTTACCTTTCCAATCATCACCCATGACAAAGATATCCGCCTGATATTTCCGGACATCTTCCGTTTTTTGTTCCCAGTTATTTTCCGGTATTACCAAATCTACATAACGGCATGCTTCCAATATCATTTTACGCTGCTCGTAAGTATAATATGACTTCTTATGCTTTATTGCATTAAATTCGTCCGTTGATAAGGCAACAATAAGATAGTCACCCAGAGCTTTTGCCCTTTTTAAAAGATTTATGTGTCCATAATGTAAGACATCATATGTTCCGTATGTTATTACTCTTTTCATAATACTTTTATTAAATCCTCTATAGCTAATTTTTCTTCATTACTCAAGACTGCAAACATACTGTGACCTACGCCGATTTTTCTCGGATATGCCATATAATCTCCGTAAACCTCAGTTAAAAAATCATCTACTTTATTAATACACGGAATCTCAACATTTTCAAATTTTATTGTTTTTAGCGGGAAAATCATATCATAAGAATATAACCAATTCTTCCATCCATGATTAAAATCTATACCCCAAACCAAATCTGAATTACTATCCGTTTCATTCAGTAATATTTTATTCCTTGAGGTTTTGATTGTTTCAGCTATTTGACTTACATCAGCACCCATACATTTCGACTGCATACGTTTCCGTAATCTTTTAATCTCTGCAGTTTTTTTGTACTGTTCTTCTTTCGTGAGAGATTTTCCGTAAAAATCATACGGAAAAATATCAACAAAGAGATGCGGACATTTTTTATGAAGAACTTTAATATAATACTGACAACTATTTTTTGCACTATTTACATAATCTGCGTATATATCAGGATTCCTTGAGGATTTTTTAAAGACTTCAATAATTTTGTCATAATCTTCACGCAGCATACCAACATCAATATCATCATCCCAGGGAATAAAACCTTTGTGTCTGACTGCACCAAGCAATGAGCCAAAATCTAACCAGTATTTCATATTGTTTTGTTTACAAACATAATCCAGCTCTTTCAGCAATGCCAGATTGGCAAGCTGAATATCTCTGATTTGTCCGGTTGCCGGCGGTATTGTTGTTATATCAATATTATTCTTTTTATAATAATAGTATGGGTTTTCTTTCTTCTTCTTTGCGAATTCACTTTTGGGAAATTTTATTTTCAAGCCAAACAAACGCAACATATGGTGAGTTTCACCATAATCCTTAATCGAAAAAAGTTTATCAACAATACTTAATCCCAATGAAATATCCTCGTTACATGACACCAAAATTATATTATAAAGGTATTGATTTGTAAATTACAAGAAAGAAAATATAACAAAAAACAGACCCCCTTGTGAGGGAGTCTGTTCTTTATCTATCATCGGTTAATTATTAATCCCAGTTACGACCTAACAATTTACCGTGACCATCCATGCGATGAATGGTTGCGCTTGTACCGATTGACGGGTCAAGCTGACCTGCATGTCCTGTTGATGCTGGTTCAACATACAAGATACCTCTTGTACCGCTGCCACTAGATATTGTTGCACCATTAGTAATAGTCAACTTACCATTGTCACCTTTACTTGATATAACAACCTGTCCACCGGTTGAAGTAACTTCACTGCGGTCACTAAAGGTCATATCGCCTTTGCGGTTAACAACAGCAACTTGTCTGTTACCGGTAGTATTAATTTTACCAGCATAGGTTAGACCTTCGCTTCCGGTAATATTTCTGATTAAGTATTCACCGGTACCGTCACCGTTAAAGCCTGATGTTACATTAACGCCTTTACCGTTAGCCCTTGCTGCAGCATAGAAGCCACCATTAGCACCTAAGGAACCGCTATTATTATGAACAGCACCGCCAAGGTTCAATTTATTTGTGTTAGCAAGTACGTTAACTCTGCCTGTATGTTCAATTGTACCGTTTACAGTCATATCATCCGTACCAAAGTTTTTAACGTTTATATTACCGCCTTTAATATTGGCAGCAGAAGCAACTTCCATTTCTCCGCCACCGGCTCTGTTAATAATACCCATATTGCCTGCAGAGGTAACGTTTCCGCCGACATACATATTGCCACTCTGGTTATTTATAGCAGTAACACCGGAGGTAACTGTTTTAACCGTACCTTGGAGGTCAAGACCTCTTGTACCAGATGCAACACCGGTACCTTTATTTCTGATAGAAATGTTACCAGCAGTATTTTGAACAGTTGAACGGCTTGTTTGGAACAATCCGGTAGAAGTACCTCTTGAAACAATTTTAACGTCACCGTTAGTATTTGTTATATCTGCAGCGTATTCACCTGATGAATCCGTAGCTAAGGATAATTTACCTGCATCAGTCATTACTCTTAGGTTTCCGTTATTATTAACATCACCAACAATAGTTAAACCATTGTTACCCTTGTTGTAAATATCCATATTACCTCTTCCGGTATGAGTAACGGTAGAATTCTTGGTAATAGTTAAACCGGTACCTTCATTTATTATACCAACATTACCACCGGCAGCCGTAACATTACCGTCAACAAGCATTGCGCCTTTCTGGTTATTAAGTGCCAATGCTCCGGCGGTAGTAGTAAGCGAACCGTCCATTGTTAATCCGGAACCGTTTGTATTCTTGACGGCCAATGAATTTGAAGCCGTTGCTTGACCGGAGAAGGTCAGCGCACCCGTACCCAAATTACCTATCTGAATATCGGTACCGTTAAGCTCATTAAACTCATTTACACTTAAGTTTGCTCCGCTGTTTTTAAGAACGATACTCTTACCGTCAATGTGACTGTTTCTTGCCGACGTAGTAGTAAGCTTCAAATCACCTTTTGTATTGTACATCCTTACTAAACCGCTATCACTTGCGTATCTGCCTGTAACAGTCATACCATTAGTACCATGGTTTGTTAAATAAACATCACCAGGATTAGTAATGGTCGCAGCATTAGCAACCATACCGTTTTCGGATTTAATTAAAACTCTGGTAGGATTCAAGAAATTAAAATAATCACTGTGTGCCGGATTAATAGTAGCGGTACCATCAGTATTAACCAACAGAGCAAACAAATCACCGGCCTGATCAGAAGTTGAGATAAGCCCCGGATTTTTCAAACCGTTAACTATCCCTGTGCCGAGAGCAACATCTTTTCCTGTCATTTGAACACCGGATTGAGTAAAGATATAGCCTTGCAAATCAATATCTGCGGCACCAGCAGTACCATTAGAGTTTTGTGCAAGTTTTGATACTTTACTTCCGATATTTGTATAATAGTCAAAATCGTGGTCACCATAACCATTTACCATGTTGTTGTAAACACTTTGTGTAGGTGTACCGACAGACAACTGCCCAACATTTAGAACTCCGTTAGATCCCAGAGTAAATTTACCCGGGGTAATAAAAATCGCATGTCCGCCAAAGTAACTGCCATTCCTTGTTGAATTAACTATACCGTTAATATTTACACCATTTGAGCCAACCAGGTTGATGAACGCATTAACAGGCTTTGAATGTCCCTGCATAGAATCAAATTGCAAATTTGCAATATCGTCTTTTGCCAAATCAAAGTTGTTGTACTTTCTGTAAGCGGCAGTTCCAAACTGGTGCTCAGGTGAAATGTTGTATACACCATTAACACCCGTTACGCCCGTAATGTTGGTAACATCAGCTGCTTGTGCGAGTCCTGCCGATATGGCAACAGCAAGAGCCACAATAATCAGTTTCTTACTCATGTAATATTCTCCTTTCTAGATTTTTATATCTATTCATCTCACTTTTATCGCACACTCAAATATCTCACTATATTTGGGTTGACCTCCGGTTTCTCATATATACATTATATATATATTATACTATATAAAAAACCATGACGTCGGGAAAATTTCCATATTTTCGCAAAAAAATTACAATTCTTTACAAATGAAACCTCTTTGCGCTTTGATTTTTGTTAATGTAAAACATGTAAAAAATCGTTTTTGCCTTTATTCATCGAATTCTTACATTTCTTCACATTTATATTATACTGATTTTTCGGATTTTGTAAATATTGTAAAGATATAAATATATCAAAGGGTGTAGATAAAAGTTTTAATTACATTTTTGAGGATTTACAACTAAAAAAAATACAAATAACAGTTATTTACAAACTCAAAAATCTTTATCTTATCAATAAGAGTGCAAAATCCAAAGAATTTCATAACCGAAAATTTTATCAGATATCACCCTTATACTTAGTACACACAAGGGTTTTACCGAAAAAAAATGAATATTTGTCGTATTAAAACATTATTTTGTTAGGCATACTTGACAAATTGTTAGGTTAGGCTTACAATTATTTTGTTAAGAGAAATTTTATGAATGATTATTTAAGTGCAAGCTTAGAAGATTATCTAGAAATAATTTGCAATTTGCTTGAAACATGCGACGCAGTGAAGGCTGTAGAAATTGCAAAACGATTAAACATTTCAAGAGCATCAGTTTCGGAAGCATTGTTCAAATTAGCCGAAAAAAAACTTATAATATATGAAGGACACAAAGGAATAACAATTACCCCGGAAGGCCTAAAACTTGCAAAAGAGGTAATAAAAAAACACAAAACCTTTACGGCTTTTTTTGAAAAGACTTTAGGCCTGGATAAAAATGAAGCAGAAAAAAATGCCTGCAAGATTGAGCATGTTATCAGCAACAAATTGTTAAACAGATTATCCGCCTTTCAGAAATATTGCAGTAAAAATAATGAGTTCATAAATGAGTTTAAGAAAGAGTATATGGACAAATAAAGCCAATGAATAACCTGCAAGTCTTGGGGAAATTTTTAGACCAGCCGATATTAGTATCAAAATTTCAAAAAATTATTCCTGTCGTTTTGGCGGGAGGCGGGGCTGTATATACAGCAATAGACAGTACCAAACAACCTAAAAGTGAAAGAAGCAAACGGGCATTGAAAACAGGGCTCACTCTGGGCGTAACAATCGGCTCGGCTTTGGCGGCACCGCATATTGCATCTGCCATCGCCAAACGTCCGCTGCCGCCTGATTTGAATAAAATCAAAGAATATAACAGCCTTATAACAGATACCTTTGTAAAAACTTCATATGTCAGCAGAACTACAAAAAATATTTTAAGAAAAAGCAAAGATAAAATACTTAAATTCGGAGAAATAAGAACTCTGTTTGAAGATATAAGCAGAAAAAAAAGCGGAAAAGAGTTTCTGGAAAAACTTATTCCTTCACCTCAAAATATAAGCGCTAAAGATATTTTTTCAGAAATAGGATATCTTTCCGTATACGGGGCGGTTCCCGTTGTCGGGGGGATTGTCGGCGGGATTGCAGCGGACATGGTTACGGATAAAAAGCGATGGAAAGAAAAAGTGCCCGATAAAATAAAAGAAGGCTCATACCAGTACCTTGCAAATATTTTTATGTGTAATGTCGGAGCAGGAATTGCGTTAGGATTGCTTGAAAAAGCAGGTATCAGGTCAAAAGCGGCAAGGGCATTGGGTATGTGTGCGGGAATTGTCGCAACAGGTATTATAGGCGGCAGCAAAATAGCTAATTTTATCGGTGACAAAATTATTGACCCTTTGTGCAGCAGCAAAAAAGCTAATGTTAAACTAAAAGAAAGAACACCTGAAGTATTGGACATTGGGCTGCATACTGACGATATAGCAACGGTATCATTATTATCAGGGTTAAAATGGATAGAACCTGCACTTCCGATATTATATACAATATCCGGATACAGAGCAGGCATCGGTTACAGGAATTAACAGGCTGCATACACAGAATTCTTAAAAGTGACCGTAAAATAACGTTCGGGTTGAAACCATTTGCAAATTTTTGGTATAAAAAAAGGTTAATTCTACAGGTTTTGTAATACATTAATATTGACAAAAGGGCGTATTTTTCGTATAACTGTCGCATATAAAATTTTAAGGAGTAATATAATGCAAGTGCAAAAGGTAAACAACAATCCAAACTTCGGGATGGCTGTATATGCAGATATACCACGTATTGAACGGTGCCTTGGGAGAAATGTTGCCGGCGATATTAGAAAAGCACTGCCCAGTATAGAAAACATGGCAAGAGATGTTGATGTCGTAATCGAACCGGCTGCTTATATCCCGATACTGTTTAAAAAGGAATTTATCAAAATAACAGCAAAACAACCAAACCTGAGTTTTTGGGAAAAACTAAAGTCCGCACTGGGATTACGACCTCCTTATAAAACAGAGGAATGGATGTCAGCAAGGGCTAGTTCTTCGGATTGGATTGCTATAAGCAGTAATGAAGCAATAACGAATCTTTTAAACTATATTGAATAGCAATTCAAGTCGGTAGAGTGCAAAATTTGCACAAACATCATAAAAGTAGTATAAAAAAAGACTACTTTCGTAGTCCTTTGGTAAATGGTTGCGGGAGCTGGATTTGAACCAACGACCTTCGGGTTATGAGCCCGACGAGCTACCAGACTGCTNNACTGCTCCATCCCGCGATATTAAATTATTAGTTTGCGTTTTCCTTTGCCGCAGTCTGGACCAGACTGACCTCTCCTCGAACGATACTTAATCGTTCTCGTCGGCAGAGTATCCCGCGATATTTAATTGTTTTGACAGTTCACTATTCTGCCAACTGTATTCAAAATGACGAGCCAATCTGCCCGACTAATATATTATGGAACGGTAAAAATTAAAAATCAAGTATTTATTTTTTTATTGCTCCCCAAGCTCGTATCGTCCCCCGTTCATACTTTATTAAATAGTAATTCCCGTCGGGATTAAATTCTATTGAGGCATCCATAAACACCTTTTCTACATCAGGCGGCTGTCCTGTTACCGCACGTTTTTTATTAATTTCCTCTCTTTGTTTTGCTTCTTTTTTTAACTGCTTTTTGTATTCTTTATTATTTAACCGCTCAGGCTCTTTAGCATCTTCTTCAACTCTGAAAACAGGGATAACCGCAACCGCTTCTTTACTCTGAATTAACAATAAAAAATCCTGGTTATCGGACAGAGCAAGTTCGTAATATCCGGGTTTTATAACATTTTCTTCATCGTCATATATAGGGTCAACAATAATCAGCGTAGGGTAGTCGGACTCAGCCAGAGAATATCTTACATATGTTTTGGAATCAGGAGATGTACCCTCTGTTTCCTGCGGAAATTGCGGATACGGACGAATATTAGGATGCATCAGAACATAATCTGCAAAAGCGCCGTCAAACATTTTATTTTAACTCCTCCAGAAGATATTTAACGACATTTTTTATTTCGTCAAAATTTTTACCTAAAGC
>DBXD01000030.1:26889-40386 GCA_002309425.1 Cyanobacteria bacterium UBA1221 | reverse complement strand
TAATATTCTGTAACTTTCCCGCATAAGCCTTTTTAGCCGGTTACGTCTGACTGCCCGTTTATGAGTTTTTTTACTCACAACAAACCCGACTTTTGTAGGTTCTTCGACATCTTTTTTCTTAATTCCCGCAAAAAGAACAATCCCCTCTTTATAAAAGGAATTTTTAACTCTGTATGTTGCTGCAAAAGCCGCTCTGTTCTTTAACCTGTACTGCCTCGGTAACATACCTGAATTATAACAGATAAATCGTTACACCGTCAACTGACTTCATTCGCACACAAAAAACTCCGCCATTATTTATGACGGAGTTTTTAATCTTATTAAAAACTCTTATGCACGTTTTTTAGCAACGATACCAAGCGTATGACGACCTTTTGCACGGCGTCTGTTTATAACTTCCTGACCGCCGGCAGTAGCCATTCTGGCTCTGAAACCGCTTACGCGCTGTCTTTTAACTTTAGTTCCTTCTAGTGTACGTCTCATTTTTCGATTTCCTTTTATTTATATTTGCCGTATAATTCAAATGTTAAACAAAACAAAACAAATAGTCAACACATAAGTAAAGAGAGGTTAACATATATGAACGTAAGATTAGGCTTTATCGGATGCGGAAAAATGGCAAGCGCAATAATTAAAGGGGTTGAAGGGACATCAGGATTTTCGGTAAAAGGCTCTGAGGTCAATCCTGAATTGGCAAATCAAGCACAACAGAGATTAAATATTACAGTCCTTTCGGATAACAAATCCCTTGTAATTGACAGCGATGTAATATTTCTTGCGGTTAAACCAAATCAGGTTGCGCCTATACTTGAAGAAATAAAAAATGAAATTACGGAAGATAAACTTATCCTTTCAATTGCTGCGGGAGTTAACACTCACAAGATAGAAAATATTATCGGAAGAAAACGTGTTGTAAGAATTATGCCAAACACTCCTGCACTTATAAAAGAGGGAATGTTTGGAGTATGCAAAGGTTCATACGCTAACGAAACAGATGTTGAATTTGTAATTTCAATTTTGAGTAAAATAGGTAAATGCACAGAAGTAACCGAAGCCCAAATGGATATCGTTACGGCAATCTCAGGTTCAGGACCTGCGTTCTTCTACAAGGTCATCGAGGATATGGCTCGTGCAGGAGAAAAACTCGGACTTGATTATGAAAAATCTTTATTACTTGCGACCCAAACCGCTCTGGGGTCTGCAAAAATGGTGTTTAACAGAGGCGAAACTCCTGTTCAAACGTTGATAGATAATGTAGCCACAAAAGGCGGCTGCACATTTGTCGGAATAAGCATAATGAATGAGGAAAAGTCAGACAAACTTTTCCTTGACGTTATAGAAAAAACTACAATTAAAGCAAACGAATTGGGCAAATAATACCGAATTAACTCTTTTTTAGATTGATTTTAAATTTAAACATATTAAACAATGTTAAATGCATTACGTTGTTTTTCGTTTTTGTTTTTACAAAAGTCAAACCTAAAAGCTTGTATTTTTTTACAACTGTCATTACAGTTCTTGGGATACCATGTTCTTCCAAAAAGCTCAATGCAAACTTCAAGGCTTTTTCATTGTCCGGTCGATATTTTTTCGTGTGAACTATAGAATTAGCCCGCATTCTATAGTGATAATAAGTACCTTGAACGCTTACAAGAGAATTTAATTCGTACAAAACCTGCGGTGTAAAAATTATATCCTCATAGCACATTCCGGGTTCGAATTCTAATCCACTGCATTTTAACAACTTCGTACGGTATATTTTATTGCAAACATAACAAAAATCAGGCACATCACAAATTTTTATTTTCTCTTGAAAATCACTTGTTATTGTTTTATCTTTATAATCAAGAAATATTTTTTCTTTTCCCTTTTTTAGTTTTTTTATTCCTGCAACAGCAATATCACAATTGTAAAAGGTTGCGGCATTATATAATTTTTCATAATAATCCGAATCCACCCAATCATCAGAATCACAAAAGGCTATGTATTGACCTTCTGCATATTTCATTCCGACATTTCTGGCAACAGATAGTCCTTGATTACGCTGAGTAATTACAATTATACGTTTATCTGCACTTGCAAATTCTTTCAAAATCTGTCCGGAATCATCCGTTGAACCGTCATTTACACATATTATTTCTATATCTTTTAACGTTTGGGAGATTAAACTGTCTAAGCAAATTGCAAGATACCTTTCAACATTATAAACAGGGACTATAATTGAAATCTTAATCATATTCTTACCTCTTCAAATATTAGTCATGAAAATCAAGACATTATACGCTTACCAATCATGACATGATTATATCACAAGCATAATTAATCAAGTTAATCAATGTGTAAAAATTTACATATTTTATAAGATTGATATGGGGTTCGCGGACATGGAAAAAACTTTAAAATTATTAGGCAAAAGAATAGCCGAATTGCGTAGCAAAAGAGGGATTACGCAAGAAAGATTGGCTGAATTGGCGGATTACTCTCCAAATCATATTTCAAAAATAGAGTCCGCCCGAACAAAACCATCTTTTGACTTGCTATATGCAATTGCTAAAGTTCTTGATGTAGAACTTAAGGACTTACTTAATTTTGATGAATACAAGGATATTAACGAGATAAAAGAAGAGTTTAAAACCCTTACGGAGAGGGAAAATACAAAAACTCTTAAACTTATGTACAAATTTTACAATACACTTGAGAAATAACTACAACATCTGTTTATAAAGATTTATTTGTTCCTGAGATAACTTTTCAGGAAGCACTATCTTTATTCTTGCGTTCAGGTTACCGTATCCGCCTGATTTTTTAGGCAAACCCAAATTTTTCAGTCTGAGCATTTTCCCGGTTGACGTCATAGGCGGAATTTTTATCCCTATAGTTCCGTGCAAAGTTTTTATGTCTTTCTTGCAGCCAAGAACAGCCTCAGGCGGGGTTATTTCAAGATCCTTTGTTAAATCTACTCCATCGACTTCGTATTCTTTGTCGTTGTACTGTATTACCAGATACAAGTCGCCTTTTCTGCCGTAATTATCGGTTTTACCCTCCCCTTTCAGACGGATTTTTTGCCCTACTTTAACTTCGGGAGGAATTTTTACCTTTAGTGATTTTGAGGTATGTTTTATCCCTGTCCCTCCGCAGTTTGAGCAATATCCGCCTCCCGGAGGACATTGCGTGCATTTTTCCATATCCGAAAAAGTTACGCTAACCGGTTTTTGATTAAATACATCAAGGGCCGTGATATTTAGGGTTTTTGTTACATCAAGGTTTTCCTGAGGCGGTTGCTGAGGCTTTCTGCGGGTTCTTGTCTGCTGTGCACCGCTCATATTTCCAAAGTCAAATCCGCCAAAATTCATACCGCCCATGCCGGACTGAGAGGCTCCTCCTCCCATCATATCTCCGAACAGAGAACTGAAGAAATCGGAAAACCCGCCCATATTTTGACCGCCAAAGTTGAACTCATAGGTTCCGCCGTTACCGCCAAAACCAAAGTTTTCAAATCCCGGAGGGGGAGTATAACTTTGACCGCCCTGCCAGTTTGCGCCAAGACTGTCATAACGCTGTCTTTTTGCCTTATCGCCAAGAACTTCATAAGCTTCATTAATATCTTTGAATTTTGACTCCGCCTCTTTGGTCTTGTTTACGTCAGGGTGATATTTTCTGGCAAGTTTTCGGTACGCTGATTTTATTTCGGCATCACTTGCTCCTCGTTTAACACCCAGTATTTCATAATAATCTTTATATTCCATAATATTATATTGCTCCTTATAGTATTATGATAATATAAAATTTTACAAAATTTTAAAACCTTAATGTTTTTATAATTATTTAAAAGTAAAGACTATTCTTTTGATTTAACCTCGGTCTCGGAATTTTTTAGAGATGCAACTTTCTGCAATTTTTCAGATATCTCACTATAAGTTCTTCGTCCTCTTACATCCTTATCATCTTCGAAATTTCGCAGAGCTTCTTTATACATTTTTTGGGCATTCAAATAATCGTTCTTTTCTAAATACACATCACCGATATACATTGGTAAAGACTTTATCATGGTTCTTCTTGATTTTTGATAATAGGGAATTGCTTTATTCATCCATATTAAAGCATGCTCCCAATCTTTTTGTTCGTAATATTTTCTTCCGATTGCTAAGGCTTCCGATGCTGCCAAAAAACCATCATCAACAGATGTAAGTTTGAAATTATCATACGCAACTTTTAAATAGTGCATTTTTAGGTTCTCATCAACGGCCTGATCCGAAACACTCAGCGCCTCATAGCCAAGAGAATACCACCTGTCAAGATTTTTGCGGGTACACTTATCATAAAAAGCATTAATTTGCTTCTTTCTTGCTTCATAATCAATTTTACTTTGATTAATCACAAGATGAAAGGTTTCATTTTCCAATTCTTCACAGTTTAATTCTTTTTTCCCGGCCGCATCTTTTGGCAAGTCTTTACTTATGTTTTTAGAGTCAGGTCCCTTCGTATTCTGCTGATCAGTTTTTACATTACAGCCGCATACAACAACACTAAGTAATAACAACGATATTAAGCAAAACTTTTTCATATTCAAAACCTTATAATAAACTTCTAAACATAACCCTTAAGAATCACCGTATTTATATTTTTTTTATAAGGCTCGGAAATCCGAGCCTTAATATTTTTACAAACTTGCTCCGTGGCATTTTTTAAATTTCTTACCACTGCCGCAGGGACACGGGTCATTTCTTCCGATTTTAGATAAATCAACACCCTCAGGAAGTTCCGGGAGTTCCTGTTCTTCTTCTATAAGCCCTAACGTGCTTGCAAAAGCTTTTGATTTATATAAAACGGTGGTGGAAGAATAAATTTTCTGTTCGAGATAACGTGATTTATATTTTTCCAGCAGTTCTTTCAAAGTATAATCCGTCTTAAATAACCCGTTTACAATCGGCAAAAAGTTTTTATGTTTTTTTGCAGCTCTTTTTATCAGGTTTGCAGAAAATTTATCATTATTTAAGAAATATTTTATACATTTATCATAATTCTCAACTTCATCGGGTTTTGAAGCTTCAAATATTTTATTAAACGTGCCCCAGAAAGGAACGGCATACATTCCCAGCTCTTTATCATAAATAATACCAACATCATATGTTTCTTTGTGAGAAGAAAAACCGCCCATTGAATTTTCCAGGAAATTATCATAAGAATTGTTGAACTCGGATACGTTAAAGAACTTGTACCCGTCAGGTTCAACTATTTTATCCTTATAATCCGCCTTAACACCATCTTCCGCATAATCATTAAACATTCCTATAATGTCATCCGCATATTTATTTATAGTAATAATTTCTTCCTGACCGAAATATTCAACAAATTTTTCATATACATCAGAGATTTCTTCTTCAATTTCTTTTTGTTTTTCGGGATTATCAATGTAAACGATTTCGGGATTTTGGATTATTCTTGCGACTGAGAATCTGTACGCATCATCACGCCTTGTTGTGGGAAGAACTCCCGAAATTTCCAAAAGATAACATTCATCCTCAAACTTCATTATACGGGCAACAATATACTGACCTGAGCCAAGACCTCTGAAATTTGTCATTTTTATAAGAGAAGTGGCATCATAACTTTTTTCATTGATTATGTTGTACAATTCAAAACCGTTTTTCAGAATTTTCTTTATTTCAAAAACCGACGACATTGAATTATCAAGTGCCTTAACAATTTTTTTACTGCCGGCTTTTAAGTCTGATTTATCCATATATATTGAAGGTATGCTTTTTGAATCCTCTCCTAAGCGTCTTTCAAAAATATAATTAAAGCATGCACCCTGGAAATTCACGCCGGAATTTCTGTTTGCTCCGATAGTTTTTAAATATTCCTGAAAATCACCCTTTACTGAGTCCTCGGACTGAATAAACATTGCAATAGATTTAATAGTATCGTTAATATCCTGAATTTTGTCTAAAACCGGCATACACATCCCCCTCTTTTTAATCACTTTATGATAATATCTCAAATTAACGAATTTTTCAATAGTTTATAAGGTAAAAAGCTCTTCCGTATATTTTGAAACTTCCTTAAATATTTCCTCAATACTCTTTGCCGCATCAAGAATTTTAACTCTTTCCGGCTCTTGCTTTCCTATCTCCAGATAGCCGTTGCGAACCTTATTAAAGAAATCCGCTCCTGCAGATTCCATTCTGTCTTTTTCCTGACCTACTCTGTTCATAGATGTATCAATATCTATATCAAAAACAAAGGTCATATCAGGCTTTCGCCCGCTAACTGCAATATCATTAAGCAGGGTTAATTTTTTAATATCAACCCCTCTGCCATATCCCTGATAAGCTATTGTACTATCCGTATGTCTGTCACAAAGAACAATTTTTCCTTTATCAACCGCAGGATTTACAATTTCATCTATATTTTGTGCTCTGTCGGCAAGGAATAAAAAACTCTCCGCATCAGAAGAAACATCACCGTCATAATGAAGCAGTATTTCTCTGATTTTTTCTCCTAACCCCTTTGAACCCGGTTCTCTTGTAATAACTACTTCATAACCCTTATTTTGTAAATATTCGGCAAGAAGTTTCATCTGCGTTGTTTTTCCGCAGCCGTCAACACCTTCAAATGTAATAAAATACCCTTTTTTCATATCTAACCCTTAACAAAATTATTGTAATTCATATTATAAAAATCACCAAATCTGTCATTCAGTATTGCTTCACGACACCTTTGAGAAAAATCTACCAGAAACTGTATATTATGAATAGATAATAATGTCGCAGCCGTTGCCTCCTGACATCTGAACAAATGTCTTATATATGCTCTTGAATGATTACGGCAGGTATAACAGTTGCAATTTTCATCAAGAGGATTCTCATCGTCCCAGAAAGCTTTGTTTTTGATAATCTTTTTCCCTTCCCAGGTAAAGAAAGAGCCATGCCTTGCGTTACGTGTAGGCAGTACACAATCAAACATATCAATTCCGTTTTTCACGCCGTCAAGCAAATCTTCCGGGGTACCGACACCCATCAGATAGCGGGGTTTATTTTCCGGCAACAACGGAGCCGTTAAGCGGACAAAATGATTTTTTATATCCGCAGGTTCACCGACACTGACTCCGCCTATTGCGTAGCCCACCGCATCATACCCGGAAATCACTCTTGCACTTTCTTTACGCAAATCATCATAAAAAGCACCCTGAACAATCGGGAAAAGTGCCTGTCGGGGATTCGTTTTCGCTCTAAAGCATCGCTCCAGCCAGCGATGAGTTCTTTCCATTGCAGCTTTGGCCGTATCATAATCGCAAGGGTACGGCGCACATTCATCAAAGGCCATAATTATATCCGCCCCGATATCCTGCTGAATTTCCATGGAAATCTCAGGTGAAATAAAATGTTTTTGCCCGTCTTTCGGATCACGAAATTCCACACCGTCCTCGGTAATTTTCCTCAAATGTGCTAAAGAAAACACCTGAAATCCGCCGGAATCCGTAAGCACAGGTTTATGCCAATTCATCCATTCATGAATACCGCCAAACTTTTTAATCAGCTTTGTTCCTGCTCTCAGGTACAGATGATACGAATTTGCAAGAATAATTTGTGCGCCGGTATCCGCTATTTGGTCCGACACAAGCATCTTTACGGCAGAATTTGTTCCGACCGGCATAAATATAGGAGTTAAAATATCTCCATGAGGAGTTTTTAAAATTCCCGCTCTTGCCCCTGTTTGCTTGCATGTATGAACAAGCTCATAACTAAAATACCCATGAGCGCTGTCACGTTTATTTACTAAAGTATCGGTATTTTCACCTGTCACTTTTCACTTCTCACTTATCAGGCAATTAGCCCAAATCTTCTATAACACTTTCTGCCATATTCACATATTCATCACAAAGCTCTTCGGGCTTAAAATATATTCCGATTTCTCTTTCGGCACTCTCCGGAGAATCCGAACCATGAACTACGTTATATTCCATTAACAAAGCATAATCTGCTCTGATTGTACCTACTTCTGCCTCCATCGGATTTGTTTTACCCATCATGTGTCTTGCCCCGTCAATTACATTGTAGCCTTTCCAGACCATTGCGACAATCGGACCGCTTTGAATGTACCTGAGTAATCTCGGATAAAAAGGTTTCCCTTCATGCTCTCCGTAATGGCGTTCTGCCATTTCCTGCGTAACGTGGAGCATCTTTAATCCGATAAGTTTAAACCCTTTATTTTCAAATCTTTTTATAATTTCACCGACCAAACCTCTCTTAACTCCGTCAGGTTTTACCGCAATAAAAGTTCTCTGTTCTTCTGGCATAATTCTTCTCCTATAAGTCTGTACTTCCTAACTATGATAACATAAAAAAGAATCTTTGGTAAATTACATTACAATGCCCTGTCTTACCTTTTTAAAATACCTTTTAAGCAGAAAAATCATGATTGTGCATAAAATTATTGCAGAAAAGAATAATCCAATCCAAAAACCGATTAGCCCCATATTAAACTTAAAAGCAAGAACCAGTCCCATTGGGATAGAAACAATCCAATATGCAAAGAAATTTGCCTTTAATACAATACTTGTCTTTTTTATTCCCTTACAAATTCCGGAAAGTGCAACCTGCAAACCGTCAAACACCAAAAATGCCGCCAATATATATATAATCGGAACACAAATAGCTATTAGCTCCCTGTCGGGAGTAAACAAACTTACTATTGCTTTCGGGAAGCCTGCAAAAACAACTGCGCAGCACAACATAAATATTATACACATTATTACACCGACTTTGGCATATTTCTTTAAATCTTCATAGTTTTCAGCCCCGTTGGCAAATCCCACCTTTACCGCTATTGCATTTGATATTGCAAAAGGTACCATAAACGACGCCGTTGACAACGTACATATTAAATTTTGCGCAGCAGCATACACCCCTGCAACTCTGCCCATAACCACCGCAACACTGTTAAATGTGACAAATTCAACAAGAATCGCAGCCGAGATTGGCAGACCTATTTTTATGAGTTGTTTATAATATCCGGGTTCACTGTAATTGCTGAATCTCATAATCCTGCAACAATATATCAGCAGCACAATTCCCATAAAATATCTGACGGCAAAACTTGCAATCGCTAAACCCGCAACACCTAAAGACGGAATCGGTCCAAACCCGAATACAAGAATAACATTCAATAAAATATTCAGAACGACTCCCGCAAACGTCAGCAAATTAGGTACCATTACAATTTCAAAAGCCTGTAAAAAGTCTTTTGTTGCAACATGCAAATATCCGCCAAATGAAGAAAATGCCGTAATAAATACATACTGTTTTATCATAGGTACCAGGTGCGGTTCAAATTTTAACAAATCTATTAACGGAATAACCGCTAATGTCACGAGCATTACAACAAATGCCAATATAAAGGCAAATCTCAATGTGGGATAAAAGTATCTTTTTGCGGCTTTATTTTCGCCCCGATAATTTGATAATAACGGAGCAACACTGGCTATTAAGCCTACCCCAAAAATATGAATACAGTTAGTTATTGCGGCTGCAATACTTATTGCAGCAAGAGTGTCCGTAGAGTGTCTGCCGGCAATAAGAACATCTCCCGCGCCAATCAGTATAAATCCCAGATTTCCGAGAATTATGGGGAATGCAATACGCAATAACTCTCTTATATAATGCTTAATTGAAGTTGCCATACAATGCACTATATCACAAATATTTGAATATTAATATTATCAGAATGTATATTCCGGAATTTCAAACGGCTCATTATTCGCATCTTTTTCCACAAATTTTAAGTAATAATTAAGCGCTTTTTCCTTAGATTCATTATACATTTCTTCAGTAATAAACTTTTTATGGAAGGCGGTTCTTAATCCGTCGTAATTTCCCATTGCCGTTGCATACAATTCAATATTACCTTTGTCAGAGCCGCCACCGTACGCTTTAGTCTTGGCATCCGTACCTGACGGGCGAATCTCAATGTACTTATCGCTAAATTCCATATATGTACCGTCACCTACAAATTTTATTGACATTAGATTATCAAAAATCAGGCTTAAAAAGGCATCATTCAGTATTTCTCTGACATTTTCAACTGTCATTTTACCCTCACGGACGGCAATAGCCATTGAAAGATAAAATAAATCATTTTTTGTACGTTTACCCTCTCCCTCAATTTTGGCTTGTTTTAGTTTATTAATATCGGGTTCTGATTCGTTATAATATGCAATATCCACACGGGTATCATATCTGCCGACAATTTTATTTTCATCAAAGATGGTTTTCAGATAATCAGAAAGCGGAGTTTTATTCAATTTTGCGACAAGGGCAGAAGCCACAATAATAGCTTCTGTTGCACTTTTTTCTCTCATCGCAACAGCTTTTCTGCCGGCAAGTGAACTGATTAAGTCTTCTGTACCCATAATCATTCCGCCGGATTCTTCTCCGCCAAATAAGAGTCTCGGATTTTTACCGAGATTTATCGGATTTCCGAAAACATCATCCACAACAACATCACTATCCGGATTGTTCTTTAACTGCAATTCAACTTTTTTCATTATGTTTGCAATTTCTTTAAATCCGACAGGAACATTTACAACATTTACCCCCTGTTTTGCCGCCCACTCATCCCAGGACAATGCTGATGCAGTCGTTTTTATCATAAATCTCGGATGTTTGTCCCATAATTTTTCAGCCTTTAACTGCTTTGCCCAAAAATCCATCAGCATCAAAAATGCCTGATTTGCGGTAAATACGGTTAAGACAGTGTCCTTATTCAATTCTACAAAATCTATACCGTTTTCTTTTAAATATGAAATTCTTGAGGCCGGTTCTGTCTGTGTAATTGTCAAACGGTCGTGATCGGGATCCGTTATTAATACTACCGTACCAACAGGCATATTTTTCAATTTTTCTTCGTAATGCAAAGTTTCAATTACGGGAAAATATTTCTCACCATTTCTGTTTTTAGCCAATACTGTGGCATCAACAGAATAGTCATAAAAAGCTTTTTCACCCTTTGGCGTTACATCATATTTTCCGATTGAATGAAAGAACGGATCTTCTTCAATATTAAACCAGACAAATTTTTCCTGAATTTCCAGTTTTTCCAACACTCTCGATAATGTTCGGTACGCAGAACCTCCGACATTTTCTATCGCTAGTTTACCGCCAAAATTCTTTATCAAATCAAGATTTATCTTTTTGGCAACCCCGGATTGAAGATATTCAACATACAAATCCACCCCGTCATTTAGTTTTTCCATTATCTTTTCGTCAATAAGGGGATTATCTTTTGAAGCTATCTTGATTTCATAAAAACCGCTTTTCTCAGTTTCCTCAAATATCTCTCGAATTTTATCAACAAACTCCAGAGATTCTTCCGGTAAATACTGTGATCCCTGAGAATTTAAATCTTTTGTTGCATTTTTAACCGAAATGCCGTGACTTGAAGTTATGTATTCTCCGCCAACCAAATCCAGTTTAAATGCCAAAAAAGATGCGAGCCAAATCGGAATAGTTTTTCTGCCTTTTGCAACAAGAGTCTTTATACCCTGAGCGGCCTGAATACGAGCGATAGCATCAAGGAACAGTTCCGAATTATAACGGACTTCTCTGCCCGCAACTTTCAAAATTTCTTTGCCCTTATATTTTTCTTTTGCAACAAGCGCTTTTGCTAAAGTAGCCAGAACAATTCCGACAAGATTAATCGGGAATCTCGTATCTTCGGGGTATAAAATATTTTGCGGTCCTCTGATGCCTGCCGTTGAAACTTTTGCTTCTTTCGCATACCCTTCAAACCACTCATACAAATTTAAACCTTCGGGATTGTTTTTTTCGTCATAGGGGTAAAGGTGTTCTTTTTTTAGTTTAAAAACAAACTCGCCTTTCTGCGAAAAATCTAACAATGTTGTGTTCTTGATATAATCCGGAGTTTTTTCATAAACACTTTTAAATAATTCTTTTTCTAACGTATTTTCACAAGTTTCGCAGACACTCATATTACCCCCTTTTTTGTGTATTATACTCTAAAAAAGTGTCTGTGTAAATAACCGCTAAATCAAGTTTTTAAAACTCATAATATCGGGAACCTGCATGTCATACTTTTTGAGAATCGGAATAATTTCTGACTTAAAATACTCATTCCGCTTTTGGAACGTCCGCTCATTTTTCAAATACATCCACACGTAACAAAGCATCGCAACAGGGACAACAGAAAAAACGGAAATCATAATCACAATGTACCCAATCGATATATTCATACTTTCATCAAAAAACTTAAACTCAGCTATATTATCCCAGTTCATATAAGCTAACCCTATAAGCATCGCTATTAATATTACTGACGTCAGAATACAGCTTGCAAAACTTCTGTCACAATTTGAAGTATTTATTAACCCTAAATCTTTTTCTTCTATCATAAAACACCTCCTAAAATAATACCCCCGAAATACTGTTTTCGGAGGTATTATCATATTATAAAACTTTATTTTTTATCTTTATCGACTGGCTTTGCGGAAGCCGCTGCTTTTTCTTCTTCGCTGCCGCTGTCAACTTTTCCTAAGATTTGAGGCAATTCAATACCCGCCTGACCTGCCAAATCATGCATTGCCGGCAAGGCCTTTATCAAATCCTTCATAAAGTTTGCCGTTGTTGAACCGGTAGCAGACCCTGTTCCGCCGTCCCATACGGTAATTTTATCAAATTTGATATTCTTAATTGCCTCTACCTGTTTTGCAACCAAATCCTCAATTTTTTCAATCATCAGGAAGCTTGTAGCAATTTCAGGACGGTTATTACTTATTTTTACGAGTTCTTCATAACCCTTTGCCTTAGCCTCCAATACGGCTTTTACACCTTCAGCTTCCGCAAAATATTTTGCCTTTATCGCATCTGCCTGACCCATTGCAATACGTCTTGCTTTTTCAGCTTCCGCATCTGCCTGAACCTGTATTTTAAGTTTTTCAACTTCCTGTCTGGCAAGTTCTTCCTTCTTTAATTTTGCTTCTTCCTGTTCCTTTTGTGCCATCAGGACATCACGCTCAGCATTTGCTTTTGCGACTTCTCCCTGACGGAATGCATCCGCCTGTTTGATAGCCAATGTGGCATTGTATTCCGCAATATTTGCTTTTGCAATATTTTCACCTTCAACCGCCTGAGCTTCAAGGTCTGCTGTTTTAATACGCTGTTCTCTCTGAGCATCCGTTCTTCCGATTTCGGTTTGTGCGGTTTGCTCTGCGACCTGAACTTCTTTTTCTTTATTAGCGGAAGCCTCACCGACTGCACCGAGTTTTTCCTGTTGTGCAACCTCGACTTTTGCTTTGTTTATAGCCTCTGCAGCCGCCTTTTTACCGATTGCATCAATATATCCTGATTCATCAGTAATATCCTTTATGTTTACGTTTATTATTTCAAGACCAATCTTATTTAACTCTGTATTTACATTTGCATTAATTTGTTCAAGAAATTTTTCACGGTCCTGGTTAATTTCTTCAATAGTTAGTGTTGC
>DBXD01000030.1:25272-26849 GCA_002309425.1 Cyanobacteria bacterium UBA1221 | reverse complement strand
TTAGACAGACCCAAAAGTCTTTCTGCCGCATTAATCATAATACTTTCGTGAGTTGAAATACCGAAAGTAAAAGTTGACGGTACCGCAACACGGATATTACCTTTTGATAAAGCGCCTTTTAAATCAATATCCGTTGTCATCGGCTCTAATGAAAGCACACCGTAATCCTGAATTAACGGGATAACAAAAGTCCCGCCGCCATGAACGCATTTTGCGGTTTTATCTCCGCCGGTTCTACCGTAAACTACAATAATTTTGTTTGACGGACAACGCTTGTACTGATTAGCAACAAATGCGATTATCGCAAAAATGATAATAATCGGCACAATAACCATGCTCATAAATGGTATAAATTCCATTTCCATAATTTCTCCTTTTTCTGCTATTTTTCTATGTACAATATATTATTCTCAAATTTTGTAACTTTAACCTGTTCAAAAGCCTTTATCTCACCTTCCGAGTCATTAAAAGCCGTTTCTATTGAAAGTTGGCCGTTAATATCAATTTCAATTTGTCCCTCAGATTTGGGTGAAAAATTAGTATAGGCCTTACCAAACAAACCTACCGCCTTTGATAAATCTTTTACTACATGCTTATTTAATTTTTTTACGCAAAACATTAAATATGCCGACAAAAACATCAACAAAAGTCCGAAAATTAAAGAAATCAGCACGGCAATCATAGTACGCAGGCCCCAAACTTTTATACAGGTTAACCCCATCCATCCAAAGCCCATTAAAAAGGCTAATATTGACTGTACTGAAATAAATCCGAACGATTCGTCGGTTTCATATGATGACGTAAAATCGGAATGAACTTCAACATCTCCGCCAAAACACATATACATAAAAATTTTAACAATATAAAAAATTGTTGAAAACAGCGCAATATAATAGTATACTGTCACTACCTTATCTACAGATAAATCAAACATAATAATAATCCTTTCATTTTAATTCTATTAATTTCCCAAAACATTTCAATCATATGATTAATGTATTTATGTCCAAGTTGAAAAACTTATGTTACCATGATAAGATTTAATTCAAGATTAGGGAGATTAGTTATATGTCAGAAAAAAAAGCGAAAAAATCCTATTCGGTTAGAACAGCAAAACAATTTAACAGGTGGAGAAGAATATTTCAGATAATTATTTGCAAAATATTCTACATGTTAATATTTAAAATTATCTACAAACTGGAAATTCACGGTAAAGAAAATATTCCCAAGGACAATGACTATATTGTATGTCCAAACCATTTATCAACACTTGATCCTCCGTTAATAGTTTCAATTTTCCCAAGGGGGGTTGCTTTTATGGCAAAGAAAGAATTATTTGATATAAGATTTTTAAGATGGTGGATTGATTGGCTCGGAGCTTTTGCGGTTAATCGGGAGAGCCTCGGCCCGTCAACAGTAAAAACAATAATAGGAATTAAGAGAAGTAATTGGGTACTTGGAATGTTCCCTCAGGGAACAAGACAGAAGCCCGGAACTATAGAAGAAGTATCAAAAGGATTTGCAGGACTCGCAAGAATTACTAAATGCGCAATTTTGCCGGTTGGAATTACGGGTAC
>DBXD01000030.1:20694-25234 GCA_002309425.1 Cyanobacteria bacterium UBA1221 | reverse complement strand
AAACCCATTCCTTATGACGAGAATACGGACAACATGGTTGAGTCCTGGATCAACGAAATACAGAAATTAACAGGATATAAATACGTAGCCACTGCGGTTCAAACATAGATTGGAGAAATAAATGGCTGGCAAAGATGAATTAAGAAATTACAACAGAAGATATGCAAAAGAATACAATTTTTGGCGTTCCGCGTGGTATATGATATTCCTATATGGCGTAGCGGTACCGTTCTTTTCAATTTTTTATAACTACAAAATTACGGGAAAAGAAAATTTACCAAAATATAATGAAAAAGATAAATACATATATACTGCAAATCATGTATCCATATATGATCCGTTTCTCATTCCGTTTGCAACAAAACGTCTGATGGCATTTATGGCAAAGAAAGAACTTTTTGAACCAACTGATAAGAACAGAAATTTAATTATCTCTCTGGGAGCATTCGCTGTCGACAGAACAAAGCCAGAAATTGCAACGTTTAAAACAGTACGGGATATATTTACCACCAAATGGGCTCTTGCAGTTTTTCCTCAGGGCGGAACAAGACCCTACGGAAAACTTGAAGATATAAAAAGAGGATTTGTTGTTATTGCGAAGCATGCAAAAGCCGATATTATACCGGTTGCTATCGGCAATTTTTCGGGATACCCGCAATTAAAGCCTTTTAAAAAACAAACATTTAACCTGCACATCTGCAAACCGATTTCGTACAAACTTCCGGTTGATGAGATTATATACAGATGGTGCGAAGAAATCTCAACCCACGCCGAGTATGAGAACTGTTGTCCGAAACCCGGAGAAACCGCTGAAAATACTCCCGTTGAAGTTTAAAAGATTGACAAAAAAGAACCCTCGAATATTTTCGGGGGTTCTTGCTGCCATCTATTTAAAGAAAGGATTTTTGTGTTGTTGTATAATATTATGCAGCTTGCTTGTATGTTTCTTCACCATCAGGAATTTGTTTTAGTTTATCCAATGCAACTTTTGCTGCTTCCTGAACACCTTTATCTATATCATTTTGAGCTATGGTAAAGATTGTTGTTAAATCCTTTTTGTAATTTGGATCCTGGATATAACTCAATGCTTCGATAGCTGATGTTCTGACCATCGCATTCGGGTTGTTCTTTAACTGTTCAACAATTGTAACCGCACCCGGAAGTTCTGTAATCGGAACTGTTGCATTATTCATCTTCTTGTATTCTTCAGCGTACAATTTTTGCATTATTGCAGTCGTGAAGATTGCATAACTCTTGTTTCTTTCAGCCTGTTCTTTCGGAGTCATTGTGAGAGCAAGAGTTTTTTCCGCATCAGAAAGGGTTTCATTATTAAATAATTTTTGTCTTAATGCTTCCTGCTCTGCTGTCGGGCCTTCAAGAGCTGATGTATCTTTTTGAATTATATCATTCAAAGCTTTTATAACTTGGGTATCAAGCAAATTTTCAGCCTTTTTGGGTTCTGTGTCTACCATGTTTGCAATTTCTTCCATTGCTGCTGCCTGAATCTCAAAGTTCGGATTTGTCAATTTTGCAAGAAATTCATTTAAATCTACCTGAGGTTTAATTTCCTGCGGCGGAACGACATCAACCGGTTTTTCTGCAACAGGCTGCTGGTTATTATCAGCTTTCGGCTGAGTCATAACTACCGGTGCCGGCGGAACAGCCTGAGGCTGTAATGGGATTTCTACTGCCGGAGCATTCGGATATACTGCCATCGGAGGTATTTGCTGAGGAACCATCTGAGGCATCTGAGCCTGTGGTTGAGGAGCTACCATCTGCGGTTGCGGAGCAACTGCCTGAGGCACGCAATACGGTTGAGTCTGAACCTGCGGATAGTTATAAATCGGCACTGTCGGAACCGCATACTGCGAATTTTGCGGTTGTACCGGGTACTGAACTTGTCCCGGATATTGTTGTACAGGTGGGACATTAACCATCGGGTTAACAATATCAATCTTTACAGCATTATAATTCGGCTGCTGAGGTACCTGTACATAATTGGGTAAATTTGGAATCTGCATCATTTTCTTCTTTCCTTTCAATAAATAAATAATTGTCTATTCCTATTGTACTTGATTAAATACACCTCAAGAAAAATAATTGCTATATTTTGCATAAGTTTTAACAAATCTTAACAAAAAATTTTAAAATTTTGATTTATAACGCAAGAAAATCGCATTTTTTGAGATTTTATATTTTTTATGTTATAATACGACTGAACAGAGTATTGTTAACAAAAATACACATTGGTAAGGTATTTAAGAGATATGTTATTAGAAAATAAGGAAAGAAAATCAATACGTAATGCATTTGGTCATGCTCTGGTTGAAGCAGGGAAAAAGAATCCTGATATAGTTGTATTGGATGCAGACTTATCTTGTTCGACCCAAACAGCAATTTTTGGAAAAGAATTTCCAGAAAGATTTTTTAATATGGGTATATCGGAGCAGGATATGATATCAACCGCAGCAGGCCTTGCTTCTGTAGGGAAAATTCCGTTTGTTGCAAGTTTTGCAATGTTTGCAACCGGCAGAACATATGACCAGATTAGAAACAGCGTTTGTTATCCCGAATTTAACGTCAAGATAATAGGGACTCACGGAGGTATAACAGTCGGAGAAGACGGAGCCAGTCATCAGGCTTTGGAAGATATATCTCTTATGCGGAGCATTCCTAACATGTCGGTAATCGTACCGGCCGATTGCAGAGAATGTGAACAGGTTATCAAATTTGCTTCGGAAAATTACGGTCCTATGTATATAAGAATACCGAGGACAAATGTATATGACATTTTTGACGAGGATTATGAATTTGATTTTTGTAAAGCTAAAGTTATCCAGGAAGGAACTGATGTCACTGTAATTACAAACGGAGAAACTCTTGCGGAAGTAATAATGGCGGCACAGGAGTTGGAAAAGGAAGGTTATTCCGTTCAGATACTGCACGTACCTGTCGTAAAACCGCTGGACGATTCAACAATCGTTGAAAAAGCAAAACAGACAAAATTTGTCATTACAGTAGAAAATCACTCCATTATCGGCGGCTTAGGCAGTGCCGTATGCGAATTTCTGTCATACTATTACCCGATGCCGGTAATAAGACTGGGAATAAATGATACTTTCGGTCAAAGCGGAAAATGGGATGAGCTTCTCGATTACTACGGACTGAGTGCGAATAAACTCGTAAAAACAATAAAGAAACAAATTGACACATACCGTCTTGTAAAATAAATAAGGAAAAAATAATGATACAATTCAGGTCAGTAACAAAAAAATATAAAAACGGCAATTATGCACTAAAAAACATCAATCTTGATATAATGTCAGGAGAGTTCGTTTTTGTAGTCGGTGCCTCAGGAGCAGGAAAATCCACATTGATGAAACTCTTGTATCATGAGGAATGCCCTACCAGCGGAACAGTAACCATAGGTAATATAAACATTGCGAATTTGTCAAACGATAAAATTCCGAGTTTAAGAAGATTTATGGGAATAGTTTTTCAGGATTATAAGCTGCTTCAGAATATGAGTGTTTATGACAACGTAGCATACGTTATACGCACACTCGGAATCAGTACAAAAGAAATTCATTCCAGAGTTACCGGAGCTTTAAAGATTGTCGGATTAGAGAATAAAATGCACGCAACTCCTGCTGAATTATCAGGCGGAGAGCAGCAGCGTGTCGGTATCGCCCGTGCAATAGTTAACGGCCCGCCATTACTTATTGCGGATGAACCGACAGGAAATCTTGACCCTAAAAATTCCTTAGAAATCATGCAGATTCTGGACCAAATTAATCAGAGAGGAATTACCGTTATTGTGTCAACACACGATAATGCAATGGTGGATTACTTTAGAAAAAGAGTTATTACACTGGATAAAGGCGAAGTTGTAAGAGATATTCAAGCAGGTACATATGAATAAACAAAAAACAATGATTAAAAACGGGGTAAAAAAACACATTCCAAAAGATTGGCTGTGTGAGTTAAGAATTTTATACAGGCTTTCTATGGAGACCCTGAACGATATAAAAAGAACCGGTATAGTTAACCTGGTTATAATTACGACAATGGCGGCTATATTAACCATTTTCGGGGCTTTTTTCCGTTCCGCTTTGTCAATATCCTCATTTGCAAACGAACTGGGTAACGTTTTGGAAATTTCTGTTTATTTAAAGCCTGATGCAGATGCTAATATTGTAAAAAACAGAATTACGGAATTTGAGCATGTGGAAAATGTAAAAATTGTTCCAAAAGCTCAGTCCTGGGCTGATTTAAAGAGAGAAATGAAGCTTCCGGATGTAGAAAATCCTTTACCGGATACATTACACGTAAAAGTGGATAAACCCGAAAACATCGATACAGTATTTGCCAACGTAAAAGGCCTGACCTCCGTTGAAGATATGAGTTATGCACAGGCACTTGCAAAAAGGATTCAGACTCTCAATCATGTGGTTAATACGATTACAATACTCGTTGTTATTATTCTGGGAATATTAACCATAACTATCATAAGCAACACCATTCAACTCGTAATACAATC
>DBXD01000030.1:8419-20638 GCA_002309425.1 Cyanobacteria bacterium UBA1221 | reverse complement strand
ATGCAGGGTGCTTTTTACGGCTTTGCCGGTTCGCTTGTCGCGTATATACCTTTGCATTTTGTAGAAAATTCATTGATGAAAATGCACCAGTTCTTTATGGTTCCAAATCCGATGTATGCACAATCTTTCGTTGCTATAATCATGTTTACGATGGGCATAATGTTCGGAGCGGGCGGGAGTTTATTGTGTATTAAAAAACATTTGCAAGTGTAGGTGATATGGATACAATTGTTTTAGTCACAAATAATGAAGATATTAAACAGAAACTTCAGAATAATCTGGTATTATTGAGAAAAACCGACAAACTTATTTCCGTGAATTATGATAATGCCAAAGAAGTGATTGAAGAATTTTGTCCTGCAATGATAATAATGCATGAAAACACTAACAGGCAGACAACAACAGAATTAATAAAATATATACGCAACAAAAAAATGCTTGCCTCATCGTACATTATCCTGCTAATGAACAAATTTGACGGTAATTTTCTTATACAATCCTACGATATTGGAGTACAGGATTATTTCTGTTCTTCTTCCGAACCTGAAGAAATGCTTATTCGTGTTATAAACGGGGTACGCCATCAGCAATTAAAAAATAAATTTAACAGGTATTCCGGGAATTTGGAACACTACGGAATAATTGATACAAAAAGTAAATTTTATTCGGCAAAAACCGCGCCTGAAATTATCAATTATGAAATGGGAAAAAACAACTACAACGGCGGATGCTTTCTTATTCTTTCACTCGACGAAGAATGCAAGAAAAATTATGACTATGACAAAATGTTATCAGCTATTAATCGGGCATTAAGGTTAAACGATATCGTAATAAGTTATTCCGCATCCAAGTTCGGAATATTGTTTGAATCCGGTATAGAAGAGTGTTTTGCTATTTTAGACAGAATAAAAGCCGACATTCCGAAAGATTGGATATTCAGAGCGGGTATTGTATCAGTCAGCGGAATAAATTATTCTGAACTGGAAAAAAGAGCGATTTGTGCGCTGAATAATTCCGTTTTGGAAAACAAAGACTACAGTATTTATTCTGAAGAAGCTGCACCGCCGGAGAATTGGTTACAAACCGAACCCGAACAAAAAAACATTTATAAATTTTATAAAAAAGCTTTTAGCCAAAAAATTGAAAATATTATATCTCCAATATTATATAGGGTACAAAAAGCATATGAAGATAAAATCGGAGATGCAAGGATTGAACAGTTTGCCGACGAAAAACAAAGTGTTCTGAGAATTCTCCAAGGGAAAAAAGAAAGCAGACTCTCTATGCTATACCCCGGATATTCAAAACTTGTTATATACATTTCTCATTCAGGATTAGATTCTCCCGAAAACCGGGAAGTAACAGTTCCGCTTAAAGAAATAACTTCTTCAAAAATAAGCGAAATTGTCGAAGGATTTGTTAACGAATTTATCGGAGTATATCGTCATAGCAAATAGAAAGGTCATCTCATGAATTTATTGGACGAGAATAACAGTATTCTTATTGTAATTGATGTACAAGAAAAACTTGTTGCTGCGGTGAATGATAATACCGTTGCCGATAAGGTATCAAAATTGGTAAAAGCTGCAAACATACTTAATATTCCCGTAATTATAAGCGAACAGTACCCTAAAGGGCTTGGAAATACGGTTGATGTTGTAAAAAAATCCCTGCCGCAAAAGACTTATGTTCAGGAAAAGACCTTCTTTTCTCTTCTCAAAGAAGCAGGCTTTTTAGGTAAACTTAAAGAATACAATAAAAAACAAATAGTTATATGCGGAATAGAAACTCATATTTGTGTATATCAAACAGCAACAGAACTAATTAATGCAGGATTTGAAGTTGTAGTTGCAAAAGACGGCTGTGCAAGCAGAAATAAATTTGAATTTGAACAGGGAATAGAGGCAATGAAAGCAGTCGGCGCAAAAATTTCATGTCTTGAAATAATCTTATTTGAATGGTTAAGAAGTGCAAAGCATCCAAAATTTAAGGAAGTACAAACTATTATAAAATAACAAAAAGACTGACATTACTGTCAGTCTTTTGCGTGCAAATGTATATTTATAAATTACTATGCATAAGAAACCAAAGTATTCATATAATTGCCGATTCTTTCCTGTTGTTCGGGCAGAACATATCTTGCAACCATTTGTTGGTCTGTCGGAGATAACGGCAGACCGCTAAAATCGAGTCCGGGTTTTGCAGCCATTGCCAAATTGGAAATAGGATTCGATTTGGGCGCAAAACTTAATATTGGTTTATTTTCTACAAATGCGGCTTCGTTTGCTTTCTCTGTTGTCCTCTGCTGGATTCTAAAATTTCCCAAAATTCCGTCAATTGGTCCTGTCATGATAAATCTCCTTGTCATTTACTCACATATTAGTGAATTGATTTGCCTTAAAATCCCTAACGGCTTAATAACAAATGATTGCATCTAATAGTTTGTAGTATATTCCTATTAACTCTGTTTCTCTGTACTTATATAAAGTATTTTTATATTTAAAAATTGCATAATTTGTATATAAATGTTACATATCGTAACATTTAGTTATAAACGCCGTTATATCGCGTTTTGTGGTATAATTGTAGTCAAAAGGAGTTATAAAAATGCGAATAGCAATCGGCGCTGATCACGGCGGATACGAATACAAAAATCAAATTATTGAAATGCTAAAAAATAACGGGTACACAGTAAAAGACTTTGGTACAGACTCTGCCGAGTCATGTGATTATCCGGAATTTGCAAAACGGGTTGCAGCTGCCGTTGCATCAAAAGAGTTCGACAGGGGTATTTTAATTTGCGGGACAGGAATAGGTATGTCAATTGCAGCAAATAAACAAAAGGGTATCAGAGCGGCACTGTGTTCCGATTTATTTTCCGCAAAAGCGACAAGAGAACATAATGATTCAAATATATTGTGCCTTGGCGCAAGAGTTATTGATATCGGGTTGGCAATACAAATAACAGAGGTTTGGCTTAACACACCATTTTCTAATGAGGAAAGACATCTCCGCCGTATTGGAATGATTGAATAAAATGCTGAAATTGTTTTTGGACAAAGCGATACAAAATAAGAACGTAATTATGTTTGTAACGGCATGCTTTTTTATGTCGGGAATATTAGCATATTTTAACGACTGTGCTTTAATTGTTTCATTTATAATTACGGTTATTTTAGTAATTCTAAGTATTAGCAGATTTATTCATTTCAAATATCTCCTGCTGTGGGCATTTGTATTTTATTTTGGTTTCTTTAATGCTTCATTAAGAATTAAAGATTCCGATGCATTACTGACACATGCTCCGTCAGATACTGCTATAACAGGTCAAATCACATCAATTCCAAACAGTTCGGTTCAGGGGAAAAGGAAATTCTTTTTTGATGTTTCCGAGATAAACGGAGAAAAAACGGCAGGAAGGACTCTTGTTACGGTTACCGACGAAAATTCTGATTTTTCAAATCTGAATATAGGTAATACTTATACAATAAACGGTAAGCTAAGAACTCCTTTTAAAGCAAGTAACCCTTCTCAGTTTGATTACGGGAAATACTTAAACAATTTTAAAACACATACTGTATTTTATGCGGATAATAAGGACTGTATAAAGGAATCTGCTAATCTAACACCAAAATGGAAATTTATTCAAAATTTAAACAATATTCGGGAACAAATACTCCGTTCGCATGCCTCATATTTAAAAAGCCCAAACCTTGAAATTCTTGGAGGAATAGTATTCGGAGATGATGCTGTTGCACCGCCCGACTACATAAAAGACACTTTTAAAAATTCGGGACTGCTCCATATACTTGCGGCATCAGGAATGAATGTGGCTCTTATATACGGTTTTTGGTATTTTATCCTGAGAAGGCTGAGAGTTCCAATGCGGTTTATTATCATCTCCGGCATGGGAGTTGTAATTTTATACACATTAATGACCGGATTAGGGGCCTCCGTTGTCCGAGCTGCACTTATGCTGTTATTCGTTCTGGCAGGTAAGCTTATTGACAGGGATTCACACAGCGTTTCTCTGCTCGCTTTTGTTGCTTCACTGATGCTGCTGTATAATCCCGCATACATAAATGATGTAGGTTTTCAGCTTTCATTTATTGTAACTTTTGGGCTTTTGACAACAGCCCATGTCATACTTGAAAAAATAAAAACCTCAAAATTTTCTGCCTGGTTATATGCGGAACTTCTCATTCCGATAGTTTCGCAACTATGGGTAATACCTCTTCAGATGTTTTATTTTAATACAATAAGCACTTATGCAATTCCGGCAAATATTGCAATTATGCCGTTTATTTGTGCCATTAGCTTTTTAGGCTTCATCAGTTCATTACTGTCAATAATTACTCCTATCGCAAAATATGTATGCTTAATCTCAGACTACATTCTTAACATTTGTCTTGATATTCTGGTAAATATCTCAAATTTCTTCTCAAATTTGCCGCAGTCATTAATAGAAACAACCCATCCCGCAGTTATACAAATATTTGTATATTATATAATCCTTTTGATTATTACGCATATGTTCAGAGCAGAACAAAGGAAACGCCTTACTTATATCACCATATGCCTGATAACGCTGCTCTGCTTATCCATGATTAATATTCCCAACCACAATCTGGAAATTATTACCTTTGATGTTCAAAATGCTGATGCGTTTCTGATAAAAACCCCAAAGAATAAATACTTTATAATTGATACCGGCAAATCTGCCTATAACGGAGGAAAATCTCAGGCGGAAGTCATCATATTAAAGTACCTGAAAGACAGAGGTATAAAAAATATTGAAGGTCTGATTGTTACGCATTTTGATAATGATCATTCCGGAGGGGTTACAGATATTTTGACAAAAACAAATGTCAAAAATATTTACCTGAACAGCATAAATAATGAAAGTTACACCTCAAAACAAATATATAGCACCCTAAAAAATTCCGACACTAAAACCTGTCTGGTAGAAACAAAACAAAAAGCATACGAAGAAAAGGATTTCTCAATAAATCTGTTCCGCCCGCACGGGGAAACAGACAATGAAAACTCAATTATTACCTTAATAGAGATGGAAAATTTTCAGGCATTATTTATGGGAGATGCCGGATTTAATGCGTACAACAGCATAAGAAATGACCTACCAAAAATGAGCCTGGAAATCTTTAAGGTAGGTCATCACGGAGCAAAAGAAGCTGTTAATACTCAAATGGTAAATGAACTTGAACCGAAAATTTCCATAATATCAACCGGAAAAAACATCTTCGGTCATCCGAATAAAATAACTCTTGATACACTCAGGAATACCGACATATACCGGACAGACATAAATAATTCAATAAAAGTCATTGCAAATAGAGATAATTACTCCGTTCTGGCATACGACAGGAAACACCATAAATACGAAAGAATAAAAAAATATAAGGCAAAAATTTAACCGGAGGTATAACCCAATTTCAAAGCTTTGGCAAAAGCTTTTTCCGCTTCTTTTTGCCGTCCGAGATTACTCAATGCTATACTTTTATAATAGTATGCACCGCCGCAATTTCGGTCAACAAATAAAGCTTTGTTTGCATATTCAAGCGCCTCCGAGCTATCATTATTATTTAAAGAAACACATGCCATACCAAGGTAGTTATATACATCTGTCGGATTCAATTCTATTGCCTTACTGTAACCGTCGGAAGCTTCTCCGAATTTTCCGGTTTCCTGAAGCGCCCAGGCTTTTCTGTAATGAGCATACGCATAATCTTTATTAATCAGTAATGCCTTATTCGCATATAACAAAGATTGTTTTATATCCTTCATTCTTGAATATATGTACGATATATTCAGGTATGCATCTACGTATTTATCATTTAATTTTATACACTCCTTGTAGCACTCTATTGCCTCGGAATATTTACCCAATTCCTGATATGCCCATGCTTTTCTGAAATATGAATAACTATCGTCTTTATCAAGCAAGATGGCCCTGTTTGCAAACTCTAAAGATTTTTCCATCTCTCCCGTCAATGAGTAACAGTAAGAAAGCCACTGGAAAGAATCCACATCGGTTTTGTCGTATTCAATTGAGCGGAAAAAGCAGTCGATTGCAGATTTATAATCATTTTGTATTACATAAATCCTGCCTTTTCTGTAATGAGAATAGGGATCCTCCGGATTCAGTTCTAATGCTTTATTTACAAAATTTAATGCCTGTTCGTCATCTCCCAGTTTTGAGTAATAGTAAGATATACCTGAATAAATTGAAGGCTCCTTTTCGTCAAATTCCAGCAGTTTAAAGGATACTTCCAGAGCTTTTTCATATTCCTCCAAATCCTCATAGTACGAACTTAACACTCTGTATAAGGCTTCAGAAGGCTTAAAATAGCGTAAGGCAAAATCAATATAACGCTCACATTTTTTGTCATCGCCTGACAAATGAGTATTATATACTATTTTGGCAAGCACATAACTCTTAGCCTCCAAATCCTCATTCAACAATTTATATTGCTTACGCAAAAATTTTACCGCATCGGCATATAACCCTTTTTTGTTTAAACAATCTGCCTTAAAACCCAATATTTTTTCTGATTCACCACATACAAGACATTTGTCTGCATAAAATTCAAGGTTATCATAATCCTCCATATCAAAATAACAATCCGCAATATTTGCCCAGAGATTGTAATTATCCTTATATTTTAATTCTTCCGCTTTTTTGCAATATTTTAATGCGGTTTCATAATCATACTGGTTATAAGCAAAAGCCATATAATAATAATAATCAGGACTCTTACAAGGAAAGTCTTTCAGCTGCCGGAGTTTTAAATTAAAATTATCCGTATCGTTGCAGTAATAATAAAGGGCAGCCAAAAATGCCAATAAAAAAGAGTTGTTACTTAAATCAAACCCGTCAGCAATTCTTGCAAATTTTTGTGTTCCTCGCTTTTTACCCTCCCTTGCATAGCAAAAAGCCAGTCTGATATAGCCGTAAGGATAATTCTTATCCGCACGGATTGCCAGCCTTGCATATTTTTTAGCCATAGCATCATTTTGTGCAAAAATGTACGCCTTTGACATATAGGCATATTCCTCCGCACTTAACGGCCTCTTTTGTTCTTCTCTAATCAAAAGTTTTATTACTGTCTTTGCAGACAATTCATTTATAAAAATTTTTGCATCCTTGTAATAAGTGTGAATATTATCGTACACAATAACCTCTTCTCTATACATTTTTTATCGGCATAAACTGCAAAAACTTTATATTTTTAAAGTAAATATTTACAAAAATTATCAATTTGAAAAAAAGTATAATAAGGTATAAAATTGTGTAGTGGGGGGATTTACCCTGAAATATACTCGATTAATTATCAGATCAGAATTATGAAAAAACATATAATATTATTTTTTATTATAATAATGGGGCTTTTGTACGCACCAAAAGCCTGTTCTTATGACGACTTTAATATAACTTCGGCAAACTTTGATACATCAAGTTCAATCATCTCACTATCGTCATCTAATCTGGTCAATATGCCGAATATTTCGGACATAAAAGTTGTAAAACTTGAAAATCCGACAAGAATATATTTTGATATTCCGAATGCGATTTTATCCGGCGGGAAAAAGGACTGGATATTCACAACTGACGGCATTAAAGAAGTCAAAATATCCCAATTTTCTTCTAATCCTAATATTGTCCGCGTTGTAATAAATTACGACAACAATTTTGATATATCAAACCTGAATTTTGTCACCTTAAAAAACGGGTTATTTATAAAATTTAAAGAAAATCTTGTACAAAACCCGTATATGCAAAATATTTATCGTGATGACCACTCATCTTCAAGCGATTTTTATGAGTATATGACAGTTTCCACAGCCGCAAATCCAAACGAAACAATTGCCCTTATTGATAATGCGTTCAACAATAAAGTTGTTGATTCTTTCGGGCAGGAACTGCACCTTAATACAAAATACTATATTGATAAAATCACTCCCGGCAACGGTATGCTGACTATCGGAGGTATGGGTTCAGCTGCAATTGAAAAACCTATGATACTTACAAACCCTCTAAGAATAGCATTTGATTTACCAAACACATTAGTTAATAAAGCTATACGCAACAGAGAATATTCAATCGGGGGAACAGATAAAGTAAGAATAGGACAATTTTCCGTTAATAAAGCCCGAATTGTTATAACAACGGAAGATGTGACGAAATATATACCGGTATATGCAAGAGATAATCAATCTCTTGTCCTCATTAATTCAGACAAAGTAAAGAACCTTGGAATCTCAGGGGAAAAGATTAATTTATCAGGATTTTTAAACAACAAAATTGATAAACAGACCTCAGCCATGACATTAAACTTTGATGCACCGCTGGTTCACGGGTTTGACCGAACAAACTCAGAGGTTATTGTATATTTGTACAACACAAATAAATATAATACATCAAATTTTGACAACTTTTTTGCAGGAACAGATTTTTCCGCCTCAACTTTGGAAAACACCGAAAAAGGTTTGAAATTATCAATCCCTATTGAACATGACAGTCTTGTTTATACATATCTCGGGCAGGACGGGAAGTCCCTAAAAATACAGGTCAGAGCACCGCGCAGTATTATTAAAGATACGGATAGTCCTATAATATATACAAAGCCCGAAGAAAAACCGTTAAACATGCCAAAAAGTACAACCGGCAAACGAAATGTCGTGCTGGATGCCGGTCATGGCGGTACCGATGTCGGAGCAATTAAAAATGGGACCTACGAAAAACATATAACCCTTGATGTGGCAAAAAGAGTAGAGAAACTTTTAAAGGCTCAGGGGTACGGTGTTCTTATGACTCGCACGGATGATTCATATATATCTCTTCAGGACCGAGTAGCTTTCTCTGAAGCTTATGCCCCTGACATATTTGTAAGTATTCATGTAAATTCAAGTACAAGCGATGCTCCTAACGGAATAGAAACGCATTATTACCATCCTGAAAGTTTACAATTAGCACAAACTGTTCATTCCTCCTTAGTCAGTTCTATAAATGCACATGACAGAGGTACGTTTAAATCAAAATTCTACGTTATAAACCATACAACCGCACCTGCTATTTTGGTCGAAATGGGCTTTATTTCAAATACCGCAGAAAGAATACAACTGCTGACAAATGATAGGAAACAGGCAACAGCAAAAGCGATAGTGGAGGGAATTAACAATTATTTCAAAGATAAATAAACAAAATAATCCCATAGGTTTCTTTGACTCGGGTGTCGGCGGACTCACGGTTCTTTCCGCTTTCAGGAAACTGTTACCGAATGAAGATATTATTTTCTTCGGTGATACCAAAAACATGCCCTATGGAGAAAAAAACAAAGAGCAGTTAATTGAATATTCCGTAAAAGCATTTAATTTTTTTGAAAAACAAAACGTTAAAGCGGTAATAATGGCCTGCAATACGACCTCTGCAGTTGTATATGAAGAGTTAAAAGATAAGTTTGATTTCAGACTGTATCCGCTTATACAAACAGTTACAAAGACGATAAAGGACATGCCGGTATCAAGGATTGGAGTTTTCGCAACCCCAGCGACCGTCAATTCTCACGCCTACAAAAATAACCTTCCGAATAAAGAAGTAAAAGAAATTGCGTGTCCGACATGGGTAAAAATTGTTGAGAGTAATTCCCAAAATACGACATTGGCCGATACTGAAATTAAAGAACATTTAACGGATATGTTAAAGTTCAAACCCGACAAGATAATATTAGGTTGCACTCATTATCCGTATCTTACGGAACAACTCTCAAAATATGCGCCAAAAGATATTTTTATCAACCCCTCAGAAATATATGTTAAGGCTATCTGCGAGGACTTAAAGTCCAAAAACTTGCTTAACCCAAAGACTGCAAAAGGCCTTGATAAATTTTTCGTAAGCAGCGAGCCCGAAAACTTTATTATTTCCGGCAAAATGTTTTACGATGTACAAAATTGTATTCTGCTACGGGACTAAGCCAAATCCTGCGGAGGTTCTCCCATTATCTGAACACCGAATTTTGTTCTGAAAAGGTGTCTTACCGTGTCACCTTGTATCTCGAACATCATCTTATTAAACAAATCGTATGCTTCACGTTTATATTCAATAAGCGGATCTTTTTGCCCATAGGCTCTTAAACCTATACCTTCTCTCAGCATATCAATATTATGCAAATGGTCAATCCATTTGTTATCAACAACTCTCAAAAGAATATCTCTTTCAAGATTTCTTACAACATTATCGGGACTGAAAGGAACCTGCGGTTCAAAATTCGCCTCATACTGGGCTAATACTTCATTATAAAAAGCGATTACTTCAGATTCATGTTCTTTATATGACTGAATTGCAAGATTTTTCAAATTGTCATATATATAGTCAAACCTTTTTCCCTGAACATCAGAAATTCCAAACCCTGATAACTGCGGGAATACAGAATGAATGTCTTTTATCATTGTATTCAAATCATCAAATACATACTCGTCAGGATTTTGCTCAGGAGAAATATAACTTCTTAATATCCTGTCACATTCTCTTTCAATCATATAATATATATCCGAGGTCAAATCTTTTCCAAATAATACTTTTCTGCGCTGCGCATAGAATTTTTCACGCTGAATATTCATAACATCGTCATATTCTAAGACACTCTTTCTTATATCAAAGTGGTACGTTTCCACCTTTTTCTGAGCTGACTGAATTTGTCGGGTAATCAGCGGATGTTCAATTGCCATGTTCTCATCAACATTAAGTGCATTCATTAAAGTTGTAATCTTATCTCCGCCAAATATTCTCATCAGATTATCTTCCAAAGATAAGAAAAATCTTGTAGAACCGGGGTCACCCTGACGTGCCGCACGTCCTCTTAACTGATTATCTATACGTCTTGATTCATGGCGCTCAGTACCGATAACATGCAGTCCGCCAACGCTTACGACACGCTCATGTTCAGCCTTTGTAATCTCCATTGCCTCTTCCAAAATTTTGGCTTTCTTTTCTTCATAATCGGGAGATTCAGGTGATACACCCATTTCATCAAGTTTTTCCTTTGCGAGATACTCAGCATTACCACCCAAAAGAATATCGGTACCACGACCTGCCATATTGGTTGCGATGGTAACCGCCCCAACACGACCTGCCTGTGCAATAATATAAGCTTCTTTTTCGTGATGCTTTGCGTTCAATACATTGTGCTTAATCCCTAGCTGGCTTAACAAATGGGATACATATTCCGATTTTTCAATACTTATAGTACCCACCAAAACAGGTCTGCCCAATTTGTTTTGTTCAATTATATCCTGCACAACCGCATTAAACTTCGCTCTTTCATTTTTGTATATAACGTCAGGGTAATTTATTCTTATATCAGGTTTATTTGTAGGAATAGCAGTTACTTCAAGATTGTATATTTTGCCAAACTCTGCTTCTTCCGTCATAGCAGTACCCGTCATACCTGCAAGTTTCGGGTATAACCTGAAGAGGTTCTGGAAGGTTATACTTGCAAGAGTCTGAGTTTCATCCTGAATTTTAACACCTTCTTTTGCTTCTATTGCCTGATGCAATCCGTCTGACCAACGGCGGCCCTCCATTAAACGACCCGTAAACTCATCAACAATCATTACTTCACCGTTTCGAACAACATAATCAGTGTCTTTTACGAACAGTTCTTTTGCTTTTAAAGCTTGCAAGAGATGGTGCGCATACTGAGTATTCAAGTCAAACAAATCTTTTATCTGAAGAATATCCTGAGCTCTGTCTATACCTTCCTCCGTCAAAATTATGTTCTTATTTTTTTCATCAACTTCATAGTCAATATCTTTTTTTAACTGAGGGGCAACAGTAGCCATCATCTGGTAAGTTTCCGCTGATTTTTCCAATCTGCCGCTAATAATTAACGGTGTTCTGGCTTCATCAATCAAAATACTGTCAACTTCATCAATAATTGCATAGTTATAAGGCCTTTGAACAAGCGCATCCTTACTTTGAGCCATATTATCCCTTAAATAGTCAAACCCAAATTCATTATTTGTACCATATGTTATATCACAGGCATATGCGGCTTTTTTATCAAGGTATTCTTCCATTGAACGATTTCCCGAAAGAATAACACCGACTGACAAGCCCAAAAATTTGTATATTTTACCCATCCATTCACTGTCACGTTTTGCAAGATAGTCATTTACGGTAATAACGTGAACTCCTTTACC
>DBXD01000030.1:0-8405 GCA_002309425.1 Cyanobacteria bacterium UBA1221 | reverse complement strand
AGAGTTTTACCTTCACCGGTTCTCATCTCGGCAATATGTCCGTTATGCAAAAAATAACCGCCTATTAACTGTACGTCAAAATGGCGCATGTTAAGCACTCTCTTGCCGGCCTCACGGACAGTTGCAAACGCTTCGGGTAAAATTTTATCCAGCGCCTCTTTTTCCAGTTTTAAATCAGTTTTAAAATCTATTGAAGTAGGACGCTTAGCAAGAATTTCCTTAAACTCATCAGTTTTCGCCCTTAATTCGGCATCTGTCATTTCTGCAAACTGCGGTTCCAAAGCATTTATATGGTCAATAATCCCCATGATACTTTTGATTTTTCTGTCATTGGGATCACCCAGTAATTTCATTAATAAACTTATCATTATTAAATTGTCCTCTCCAAATTTGGTAATCTATAAGGATATTTTACCATGGACATAAATATTTTTCAGTATCTTAAGGAAATATTAATGGTTTATTTTACGCATCTATTATCCCGCCGCCAAGAACAATATCACCATCATAAAATACAACCGACTGTCCTATTGCGATGGATTTTTGCATATCTTCAAATTTTACAAGAACATTACCGTTTTCCAGCGGAGTAATTTCGACCGGTGTCGGATTTTGAGTAGAACGAATTTTCGCCAGGCATAATTTCTTTTCGGACAAATTATCAAACGGTATCCAGTTTAATTTTGTTGCAATCAAACTATCCTTCATTGTATCGTCTTTTCCGCCGACAACAACTTCGTTAGTATCTTTTCTCAATTCCAAAACATACAACGGTTCCGATGCCGAAATACCAAGCCCTTTCCTCTGACCTATTGTGTAGTTCCAAATACCCTCGTGCGTACCGAGGATTTTTCCTGATTTATCAACTATATTACCCTTTTTAGGCTTTACTTCCAGAAGTTCGTTGTAATCTCCTTCATAGAAATCCTGACTGTCAGGCTTATCCGCAACTTTCAGCCCGTGTTTTTCAGCTATTTCACGAATTTCTTCTTTTTTAAAGGTTCCCAGAGGAAGCATTATTTTTTCAAGCTGCTCCTGCTTTAAACGGTATAAAAAGTAAGACTGATCTTTTCCGTCATTTAAACCTCTTTTTAAGAGATATCTGTCGCCTTCTTTTTCAATTCTTGCATAATGACCTGTTGCAAATTTATCAAAATTTATCCCATTTGCAAGAGCTAATTTTGGAAACACATCAAATTTTATAAGACTGTTACACCATATACAAGGGTTCGGAGTCCTGCCGTCAAGATATTCTTTTTTAAAATTATCCAGCACAATTCTTTCATACTGTTCGGCACAGTCAAAAACGTAAAAAGGAATACCGATATTTTCGGCAATTTTTCTTGCTTCTTCGATATCTTCTTTTTCATCGGGGCCATAACATGCGCCATGTGTAGGCTTTTTGTCAGAGGAAATTTTATTTAATTTTTCCTGAATACGTTTGTGGACTCCCGTATTACCCCAGATAGCCATAGTCGCTCCGATAACTTCATGTCCCTGCTCCTTTAACATTAATGCAGTAACCGAAGAATCTACACCGCCTGACATTCCGACTAATATTTTCATTAAACTTTCTCCTTGCATTACAGGGTTAAAACCCATAAACAAAAGATATTATAAATATATGTAAAATTCAAATAACACAATAGCAAAAATTTTTATTTTTAGGGTTTATACATACACTATGGAATTAAAATTTAACTCAAAATTGCATTTCTGTTGGAATTTACCTGTTGATGCGGAGAATCGAAAACACGGCAAATATTACTATACGCTATACGACGGGGAAGAATTTTTTAGAAAATATACTCTTAACACGCCATCAGGCATAATACATGATTTAGAAAATATTTGTGAAGACATGTCATGGTCAAAAAAATCTAACCCCATTATCGAATTTATAAAGAAATCAAAAAAGTTTTTAAATGAAAAAATATATGGCATCGCCGGTTTCGGGGGATTAACAACAGTTTTCGATATTGGGCAGGAACGAGTTTTAAAAATTTCAAAGGAAAATCCTTTTGAATACAGAAAATACAATAAAAGATTTGATATCCCTCTATTAAGCGGGGTTGAAAGCTGCGGGGGGTTATACGGATATGTGCAGGCAAAAGCGGATACTGAAAATATTACGTTAAAAGATGTATTAAAAGTTAAACGAAAAATGAAACGCGCAGGCTATATGCCGTCAAATGATTTTGGAAATCACCGAACAGACCAAGTCGGCAGATATAAAGGAAAACCTTATTTGCTTGATAGCAGATGTGCTGTAAAACAGTATGATTTTAAAACTCGCTTTGCGAAGTGGTTTTACAGGCACTTTAATACATCACCTACAGTTCTTGTCGCAAAAGTAATATCGTTTGATGAACCGATAAAACACGTAGACGAAACCCCGCCACCAAACTTTACAAAGCAGGAGGCGAAAAACTTAATCCAAAAAGCAATAAAAAGTTGGTTCAAAAAATAAAAATTACTTCCTTGCAACAGCATGGCGTTCAAGTAATACCATCAGAACCGATATGTCTGCAGGTTTTACACCACCGATACGGGAAGCCTGCGCCAGCGTCCTAGGTCTGATTTTATCCAGTTTTTCTTTTGTTTCTGATGAAATATGCTCTATTGCCATATAATCAATATCATCCGGAATCTTGTATTTATCAAGTTTTCCGGCCTGCTCAACCTGCATTGTCTGACGTTTTAAATATCCGTCATACTTAATCATAATTTCAACCTGTTCATATACATCACGGTTTAAATTCAATTCTTTTGTTTCTTCATTTAATTCCTGAAGAATTTTATAATCTATATTCGGGCGTTTTAGAAGCTCTGCAAGCTTCATTCCTCTTTCTATCCCTTCTCCGTATTTTGCAAGAACCGATTTTACTTCTTCGCTTGCGGGAACTTTTGTTTCGTTTAATCTCTCAATTTCACGTTTTATACTTGCCTGCTTATCTAAAAATCTCTGATACTGCGCATCGTCAAGCAATCCGACTTTATGACCGATTTCGGATAACCTTTCATCAGCATTATCCTGTCTTAAAAGTAATCTGTATTCGGAACGTGATGTCAGCATTCTGTACGGATCCTGAATATCCTTTGTCACTAAGTCATCAATTAATGTTCCTGTGTATGAAGAACTCCTCGACAATTCGAGCATTTCCGAACCGTTCAGGTAATTGAACGCATTTATTCCGGCAATCAAACCTTGCGCCGCAGCCTCTTCATAGCCGCTTGTCCCGTTAATTTGCCCTGCAAGAAACAGCCCTTTAATTTTCTTTGACATAAGAGAATGTGTTGTCTGAACCGCAGGAACATAATCATATTCAACTGCATAAGCCGGCTTTATAACGTGTGCGTGCTCTAAACCGGGCAGAGTCCTCAACATTTGCACCTGAACATCAGCGGGCAGACTGCTTGAAAAGCCCTGAATATATGCTTCATAATTACCCAACCCCTCAGGCTCAATAAATATATGATGAGATGGATTAGAACTGAATCGCACGACTTTGTCCTCAATTGAAGGACAATATCTTGGACCTACACCCTGAATCAACCCCTTAAACATTGGCGAATGTCCAAGGTTTGCCTTTATTATTTTATGAGTTTCTTCATTTGTTCTTGTCAGGTAACACGGATATTGTTTTCTGACAGGTCTGTCAGGACGGTATGAATAAAAACTCAAAACTTCATCTCCCGGCTGGATAGACATTTTTGAATAATCAATCGTTCTCTTGTCAACTCTCGGCGGGGTTCCTGTTTTTAATTTTTTGAGTTCAATCCCTAATTTTCTTAAAGAATCCGAAAGACCGTATGCAGCCTTTTCACCGAGTCTGCCTGCACTATATGAATTTAAACCTATCCAGATTTTACCGTCTAAAGATGTACCTGTTGTAAGAATTGCAGCATTAACCGAAAATTCTATACCGTATTCATCAACCGCACCCGTTATTTTTCCGTCATTCACCAGCAAATCAGTTATACAAGCCTGACGCAGATAAATATTTTCATTACCCTCAATAACGTGGCGCATATAATCAGAATACTGGCGTTTATCTGACTGGGCTCTCAGTGCTCTCACCGCCGGACCTTTTGATGAGTTCAAGGTTTTCATCTGTAAATACGTTGCATCAGCAGCCAACCCCATTTCTCCTCCCAGAGCATCAATTTCTCTGACAAGGGTAGATTTTGCAGGCCCGCCTATTGCAGGATTACACGGTTGGAGTGCAATATGTTCAACATCTAACGTTGCAAGAAGGACCTTTAATCCCAATCTTGCGCACGACAGAGCGGCTTCACATCCGGCATGTCCCGCACCTACAACTATTACATCATATTTGTTATTGAGGTAATTCATAACAAAAGTATATCACAAAGGATTTCTTCTGAATTGGCTATCTCCGTTTCGTAACTTTTTGTAAATTTTACCCGATAAATATAGCAATTTTCTGCATTTATACAGTTAAATATAGAGGGTCGCAAAAATGATAACTAAGGTTAATCAAAACAGAATATACAGCAGACAATACTTAGGGGAGAATTGTTTGCTCAAGCATAAAAGAGCCGTCAGTTTTGGGAATAATCCAAACACATCAACGACCCGTACAAGCATATTTTATATTAACGATTATCACGGAAAAGCATCAAATATGGTCAGAACCGTTAATGCCTCGAATATGTTTGACTCATTTGAAAGTGCAAAACCGACAGACAAATTAAAACTTGCATCCGGAGATATTTTAATCGGAGAAGACGTAAAACCAAATCAGGTAGCTATGAAATTTTTAGATTTCATTGGGGTAACGGCAACAGCACTCGGGAACCACGAATGCGATATGACTTCAAAAAATTTCATGAGAGAAGCACCGAACATGCCCGCAAAAATGCTTGCCTGCAACATTAAATCAGCAGAAAATTGCGAAGTCATGAAATTTATAGATAAATCCTGTATTCAGGAAGTTAACGGAACAAAATACGGAATTATAGGGGTACTACCACCTGACCTTGTTTCAAGAATTAAGTTTGATAAGGCTTTTGAAGATCAGGACATTATTCCTGCGGACTTAGAAGAAACAATTTCACTGGTTCAAGCGGAAGTAAACAAATTAAAAGAACAGGGAATTAATAAAATTATACTTCTTTCTCACTGCGGATATGATGCAGATAAAGAAATTGCACAAAAAACCGAGGGTATTGATGTTATCCACGGCGGACACTCCCATAATTTACTAAAAGATATAAAAAGGGGTACAAATCTGTTTTATTCAAAAACGGGAGAACCTGTTATAATTACGCAAGCCGGTCGTGACGGCAAAAACTTCGGAATATTAAACCTCGAATTTGACAATAACGGAACAATCACTAAAGCACAAAATAATATCGGAATCACGAGGGATTTTTCAAAAAATTTAGTTGCCGAAACCTGTTTTGAAAAAATTACGGGAAAACCAAAGATTGTCGGAACAATAAGGACCCCATCTCCCAAGCTGGAAAATGATTTGATTGATATAAATCCTCTGGCATACTACGGAACAGATGCCATAAGAGAAAAAGCAAATTCCGAAATCAGTCTTGTAGGTGCCGGAAATCTCAGAGGCTACCTTGAAAAAGGAGAAGTTAGCACTCTTGATATTGAAGAAATATCCCCGTTTAAAAACAAAATTATAAAGGCAGATTATACAGAAAAAGATTTGGTTGAAGCAATAAGGATTTGTGCAAAATCGCTTAAAAACCCTGACGGCAAACCCGGTCTTATGTACGCCTCCGGATTGGAATACACAATTAATAAAGACGGGGACCTTTTAAATATGACTTTCGTTGATAACGCCGGAAACAAGACCCCTATTGACGTGAATAATCCGAGATCCGACAAAATATATTCCGTTGCTATAAACGACTACTCTTCCAGAGGAAATGACGGATTAACAATGCTGAATAAATATGACAAAGCGACAGAAAAATATGACTGGGATATAACCGTTGCTATCAGAGAAAAAATTGAAAAAACAAAGCAGCCGATTGATATAATTGATGACGGAAGAATAAAAATTGTATAAAAATTTTTGGTAACACAAAATAAAAACATTTTTGCACTATAATATACCTATGGAAATCTTTTCAGGATTAAACGAGAATAAAAATCTATCGCTTGCTTTGGGATATTTTGACGGGGTGCACAAAGGGCATCAGGAAGTCATAAAAAAAGCTGTACAATATGCCCGCAAGCATTCAACAAAATCAGCCGTTATAACTTTTAAAGACCATCCATGCTGCTATTTTTGGGATGTCAGCCCGAAATATATTCTCACAAGAGAGGAACGACAAAAACAAATTGAGCGGCTGGGAATTGACTATTTATACGAACTGGACTTTGGAGAGATTGCACATCTTAATGCGGAAGAATATCTCGAAAGAGTTCTTGTTAAAAACTTTTCACCAACCGCAATTTCAACAGGATTTAATCACTATTTCGGAGCAAACAAATCCGGAAATACCGCATACCTCAAAGAAATGGCCGATACATATAACTATGAACTGTTTATATCCGAGCCTGTTACAGAAAATAATGAAATTATCAGCAGCACAATAATTAGAGAAGCTTTATCCCAAGGGGATATAAAAAAAGCAAACAAAATGCTCGGTTATAATTTTCCTCTGGACGGCACTATTATTGAAGGACAAAAACTCGGAAGGCAAATAGGGTTCAGAACGGCAAATATAGTATATCCGGAAGAATTAATTTCCTTGCCGTTTGGAGTATATAAAACAAAAGCAACTATAAACAAAAAAACATTCAATGCTGTTACAAACTTCGGGATTCGTCCGACAGTAACTGATTCAAAAATTCCTGTAGCAGAATCGCATATTCTGGATTTTGACGAAAATATATACGGAGAAGCTTTAAGAATCGAATTTATTGATTTTATACGGGAAGAAAAAAATTTTAGCAATATAGAAAATTTAAAACATCAAATAAAAGAAGATATAAATTTTTGTATTAAATCTATGTAAATATTTCTTAATAAACCCTAAAGTTATTAAAAGGAAATGCCGTTATACTAATCAAAAGGAATAACTATGGGCTTAGCAGCATCACAAGCAAAATTATTAAGTATTACATCGAGGCTGTCGGACAACGAACTGCGTTCACAGTCTATTTCGGCTGCTAAAATGGCTCTGGCCAATAAATCTTCGGAAGCCAGCCGCAAATACATGAATGCGCTTAATGCCACGGAATACACTTACAGAACTTATGATGATGCAGGAAATAAAGTATTTGTTCCGCTTACCGGAAGGCAATTATCCGAATACGGACCTTTAAAAAATCAATATGCCCTTGTAAATACTTCAGGGCAGGTATTGTTATCCGAGCGGGATGCCGCAAACTACGAAAGCAGTGCTACACTCGAGGACTTTTTAGCTAAATACGGGATTGTGCTTGAACCCACTGGGGAAACTCAAATGGTTGTTAATCCGGCATATACAGATGCCTATGCACAATGGCAGCAAGATTACGATGATTGGCTAGCAATAAAACCCAACCCCGAGTGGGCAGAATTCTGGAAACCATCCCATTTGGTTGATAAATTTGAAGATGCATGCTCATCATGCTTTGATAATGCTCATATACTCGATGGAAACGGAGATCCTGAAAAAGATACTTGCTATTTACATGTGTTAGCGCATATGATAGATCTGGAATTAGAGGAGCCCGGGATTCCTAACACATCTGGAGGAACCTATTCGCATCAAGCAAGTACTACAACTGGGGTGTATCCCAAAATGGTTTACACAACACCCATTACATTCTTGTCTGCTAATAATAGTCCGGTGGGCGTCGAAATAAATGGCTATGATCATATAACAAATAGTTCAATCTGTTACAGCAATAAGTCAGATGAGATGCAAGAAATATCAATAGCAATATCTGATGGCTATGACGACGGCTACCACGGACTACAGACAATTTATGCAGCAGAAGATGATTATGATAACCTCGGTCCTACCTCAGACTTTTTGGATGTATTATTAAGCAATTATGTTCTGGACTCATCAGCTCCTGAGGGCAAACGCTTAAAAACCCTACACCAAAAATGTATTGATTTATTTGCAGCAGTATCTATATACAAAATGTTAGAGCTCCCCAGTTCTGTATATATAACTAGATTATTACCAGCCATTGATTCTTTCCATGAAGATATGTGTTCATTAAAAGACTTCGATTCTGCAATTTATCAACAAAAGATGGATGAGTGGTATGAGATAGAACCTGAAATTAGCGAACCACCTACAATTGAAGAACCTTTATACGAATACAACGACAAAGATATGGCTCAGTGGTATATCAATCTCTGGTATCGTGCAAACGGACCTTCGGATACTAATACCACCATAACCAGTGCTTC
>DBXD01000092.1:49482-50603 GCA_002309425.1 Cyanobacteria bacterium UBA1221 | reverse complement strand
GATTTGTCGCCTCTCACTACGTTCGTGCCTTTGCTCGGGCTAGCCGACACCTTATTTAAAAGAAAGAACCAATTTACAAGTCAGTAAATTGGTTTTTTCTTTGGGAAACCACCCGCCTCTCGCAAAACAATTCACCGGATTGTTTTTACAAACTTACGAGATACTTCGCTGTCTTGGATTTGCTCAGTATGACAAGGCTGTTACATGTCATTGCGAAACGGCAAAGGATTGCCGTTGAAGCAATCCAGCCAATTTTACAAGCCTTTGTAAATTATTAAAGTTCCTTTTGAAATTTGGTATTTTTTGTTTTTAATCAGCCGGATTACTTCGTCGCCGAAGCCTTTCGGCTCCTCGTAATGACATGGTTTTGCCCCGTAAAGGTCAATTTATGACTCAAGATTCATTCAAGTTCAATATGGAATTTAAAATGTAAATTTTTGTAAAAACGAGTTTAAAAACGGCTAAAACTCAGTCATTATACCTGATTGGATAGGATTGGACAGGAGGGGCTCTGCGCAATTATTTTGGGCAGAAATTTTTTATATACACATAAGGGAAATTATATTTAACGAGGAAAGGGATAGAATTATGTTGGAACCGATTAAATTTTTGAATGTTAAAACGGATGCAGATGTTTATGCACAGGGTATGGATGCTCAAAATACAAAAACTGAACAAAATTATTCAACAGTACCGATGGTATCTGAACAAGCAGCTGAGGCAAATTTAGATGATGCCTTTGGTATTATGGGGCTTAATATAGGACAAAAAGAGGAGGAGGAAACGAAATCGGAACTGCCTCAACCGCGTTCAATGCCGCAAAAATGTTCTAATCCGCCATTTTATATTACGAGATCAATGTTAGACTACTACAATACCAATCATCCTGATAAAGCAGATGTAAGAGAAACACGAGCTTATGACGGTGCAACTTTGCAGTATGACAAAAACGGAAGACTTATGTGGATAAATGATAAAAATTGGAACACAATTTATTACGCTGACTATGCAATACATAGCGATGAAGAAATTTTCGGAAAACTTGTAGAGGGAACCCGCTATCAAACAGGGCCTAATTCGTCTGTAACCATTGCAAAGTTTGATGGCAATCCTGTTGAACG
>DBXD01000092.1:48398-49434 GCA_002309425.1 Cyanobacteria bacterium UBA1221 | reverse complement strand
GAGATAAAATATAATTACAAAGGCAAGGCAGAATGGTTTACTGACTATGTACGAGATGAAGACGGAAAACTAACCGACAAAATTACCTATAACGGTGATAATACAGTTAGGCATTTTTGCGAATATCATTACGATGATAAAAATCGTTTGACAGAGGAGCGCTCATTTGATGCAAAGGGTAATATGTGCGACTGGGAAAAATATGAATATTCTGAAAATCCTGTTCCGACCGCTGTTGCTCCGCAAAAAGTTGTAAAACTTCCAAAAATTGCCGAAATCAGACAACCCGGTAAAGCAAATAAGACCGTTCAATCCGGTAATATGACTCTGAAATATGACGAAAACGGATATGTGCGTGAAATTTATGAAAACGGTAAGTTGAAATTTAATATCCGCAATGTTGAAACAGAACTTTGGGATATGGAAAAAGGTACAATTACAAAAACCGGTGAATGGATAAGATATTATTGGTATTATGAATATAATGCCGATGGCAAAAAAACAGGAGAGTACCATGTCGATGAAGAAGGAAAAGCCGGTGGTTTCAAACGCTATGAATACAACGAAGAAGGACAAAAATCTCGTGTCATTGATTACCATCCTAATGGCAGAGTTGGAGTATATTGGGAACTGGAATATAATGATGAGGGGAAACGAATTGCAAACCCTCAATGTGACCCTGAAACCGGACGCAAAGTTACCTCAGGAAGAGCTCTTTTTGATTTTGATTAATAATTATATAAAAACTTTATACAAACGAAAAATACCGCTTTATAATAAAAGCGGTATTTAGGTTAAAGGTTGGTTGGTTATATTTTTAAAATGCTGCAACCGGTTTTTTCTGTGCGGTTGCACCGGGGATTGATTGCCAATTTGCAGCCATAATTTTCTTAAATGATTTCAGTGCAGTATCTTCCAATTCACCAAGTTCTTCAGCTTCCATAATTAATTCTCTTAAAGGAAGCAATGCTCTTTGGTCACGCAACACACCTAATGCTGCGGCTGCACCTGCTCTGACCAATTCATTTTCTTCACG
>DBXD01000092.1:44189-48372 GCA_002309425.1 Cyanobacteria bacterium UBA1221 | reverse complement strand
GCTTTTGTGTCGTTCAATTTGCCTAATGAGGTAACTGCATATATTCTTACATTGACCCATTCGTCATACAACATACTGATAACTTTATCAACGGCTTTTTTGTTTCCGATTTCGCCTAAAGCTCTTGTTGCATCACATCTTACATTAACTTTTTCGTGGTCTAAGGACTCAATTAGAGCATCCGTTGCAACATCACCGATTTCAATCAAGGCATCTGTTGCTGTAATGCAAACCTGGGGATTTTCATCGTTCAGGGCTTCTACAAGAGGTTCTACAACAATTGCGCCGCCTAAACGACCTAATGCACGTGCTGCACGAACTCTTACATCAACATTACGGTCTTCTCTGAGAGATTCGATTAAATGTAATGTTGCTTTTGAGTCGCCTAACTCGCCAAGTGCTCTTGCTGCGTATAAACGAACCGAACCGTTTTTGTCATTCTTTAATACGTCAATCAATGGTTCAACAGCTTTTGAATCACCCATTTCACCGAGTATTCTTGCAGCATTATAACGAACCTTTTCTGAATTGCTCGTTCTTAAATCTGTCAATAATTCATCAAAAGTTTTCTTTACTTGTTTTTTCTTACTGTTCACACTAATTGTCATTTGTTTTCCTCCGACACATTGCAAATTTTCACACACCTACATTTCTATAAAGGATATCAAGTGAAAAATATTGCTTTTTTTATATCTAATTGTTAACTAATTGTTACAAATCCTATTTTATCTTCTACCGGTTTTGCCTTTGGCTGCCTTTTGCAGACTGCCTTTGGGAGTTTTCTTCCTTTTTTATTAAGGGTATATTGAACACTTTATATCATTATATTAGCATATGTTTTAAATTATTACATGAGTAATATGTATTATTTGCATAAAATTCGTAATTGTTTTTTTAAAAAACTGCACATTCAATATGTATCGTTTCAGATTTATTAACATTTCTTAACACATATTACTACCCTTTGATAGTAATAATAAATTCCGTACCAACCCCAACTTCACTGTTTACGGTAATTTTGCCGTTATGCTTCTCTATTATCTTTGAACAAATTGCTAAACCTAATCCCGTTCCGACACCTACACCTTTTGTTGTATATCCTGCCAAAAAAATCTTTGGAATTTCTTTTTCGGGAATTCCTTTACCGGTGTCTTTTATAGACACAGTCAAAGTTTCAGCCGTATATCCGGTTGTGATTGTAATTGTTCCGTTACCTTCTATTGCCTGACATGCATTAACCAAAATATTGGTAAATACCTGATTGAGCATATTCGGATAACACTTAATCATAGGCAGAGTTCCGTAGTTTTTTACAATCTCTATACGGTTTTTCGTTTCGTGGCGGATTAATTCCAGAGTTAAGTCCAATTCTTTGTTAATATCGGCTTCCTGCAGTTCGGCTTCATCCAGTCTTACAAATTTTTTCAGCGATACAACAATATTTGATATTCTCTGTATCGCCTCGTTATCAATTTGGTTGATTTCCTGCATCAGATTTGAAATTTCGGGGTCTTGTATTTGCGGGATTAATTTAGCAAGAAGTCCGTTATTTGATTTTATTGAGGCAACGGGAGTATTAATTTCATGGGCTACACCTGCTACAAGCTGACCCAAAGAAGCCATCTTCTCGGAGTTTATAAGCTGCAATTGAGTTTCTTTAAGTTCTTTCAATGTATTTTTTAATTCTTTTACGGTATCTATGTTCTTTTGATAAAGTTCTGCCCTTATAATTGCGTTGCCCAACTGGAAAGAAATAGCTTCAAGAATTTCTAATTCTTCATTAAGTTCCCGCTTTTGATAACTAAGCAAAACTATTACCCCGAGCAGTTTTTGAAGGTGATATACAGGAACGGTTATTCGCATAATAGTTTGTTTAAAAGGTTCGGCATCAACATATTCTTTCAGGCAATGAACAACCGATATTTTTTTATTGTTAAGGGTATCAAAAGTTTTGGTATCAAAGGATATAACGCTGCCCTTAGACGGATATTTTTCACCGTATATTTCTTCGACCTTAAATTTTCCGTGATTATTTGTGGCATAGTATGCTTTGAATGCTCCAAACATTGAAGCGAGTTCCGACAGCGCCGACTGAAGAATCTTTGATATGTCCATGGATTCTCTTATTGTGTTGGAAACTTTGTTTATAAGTGCAATTCGGATTGCCTGAGATTGTGCTTTTTGTTTTATATTTTGTAAATCATCGAGTTCTTCTTTAAGATTTTCGTTTTCTGTTTTTAATTTTTCATTCTGTTTTTTTTCTGCATCCAAATTGTTAATTGCACTCACATCAGAAAATATAAAAACAGAATACCGATTACTTTTTTGGACAGTCATATTGTAATAAAATATTTTGTTTTGGTTATTCTGGTAAGAAACGCATGCAAAAAAATTCTCAGGTGAGGTCAGGGCATGCCAGATAGGTGAATAGTTTTCGATATTTTCACTATTAAGAGGACAAATGTTAAAGTTCATATTATGCGAAAATTTCTTCAAATCCGTAAAATCGCTAAACCAACGATTGAATGTAGGATTTTTATAAACAACATTTCCCTGACTGTTTACAACTATTACTGCATCCAATAACTGATTAAATATCTCAAACTTCTTCATAATATAATTATAGAGGAAATTTTTTCTTCGGCAAAATGTTACATTAAAATACAAGAATATGTTAAGAGGTTTCGTAATTAATCCGATTTGTATATAATAAGATTATGAAAAAGTTTTTATTGATTGGTATATGTGTTTTATTAGCAGGTTGTTATGTGTACGCTTTTGATACGGAAAATAACACCGAGTTAAATATAAGGCCAAAGGCTGATATTATTGCGGAACCTGATATGAATGTCCTTCCTATTGCAGAACCCTCGGAAGTTAAGGAGGATGTCCCAATAACAGGTGTAAATGAACAGATAACTAAAAAAACTGAAGAGGTAATACCTGTTGTTCAACCCGAAGAAAAAACTGTTTTGCCCGAAGACATTGATGTAAAACTTCCGGAAGAAGATTTAAAAAGTATTGAAGAAATCCAGTCTGAGGAAGAAGAAACCGTTTCTGAAGAAACTACGGAAGAACAATTTAAAGAGGATGATTTTGAACCTTCAGAAGAAGATATTGAACTGGAAATTCCTGTCCGTGAAGAAATAAAAACCGTTCAGCCGGAACAGAAAAAACAAACCGAAACAATTATGGCTATCCCAGAACGAAAAAACTATACCGTAATACCATACAGCAATAACACAGGTACAATCTATCGTTTTTAAAATAGTATTAAATAATTATTCAAAAATTAACTAATTTTATAAATACCGGCAAAAAAAATTTTTTACGTGTTTTAGAAATTGTATGAGAATAAATTTTTCAAACAATTTATATCATTACAACGTATCAAATCAGTATAAATACAATCCCCCCCCCGTAAACAACGTCAAGAGCGGTACAGAATATTTAGCTGCGTACAATAATGTATATTTTTGCGGAAAACCGGCACAGATAAACCCGGATGCTGTCGAAAGCCTGAAGCAACAGAAAAAACGTTATGGGACACAGTTTTACTTGTATGATTTAAAAGCGCTCGAAGGATTACAAAACGGCATTAAAATTTTTGAAGGTTTAAGCTTTCCTCAAATAGGTTATCTGATTTCTAATCTGACCAGTATAATAGTGCAAAGAGGCTGCAACAATAATTGTTTATACTGTTTTGCGGATGCCAAGACTCCATATCATATGAAAGCAAATCATTATGAACAGAAAATTGATTTTGAGGATTATAAAAATCTTATTAATGGTTTTGACAAATTAAAAAAACGACTGGACTTTAATCCTTTTATTAATAAAACGGAACCATTGGAATTATTCCATGATGCAGATTGTTCAATGATATTTTTGCAGGACAAAAAAGGCAAAACGTATGATTATGCTGATTTAGCCAAAATGCTGTATGATGTAACCGAAAGGAAGATATTATTTGATACTGCAGGCTGGAATCTTAATGACAAAAATACTCAAAAAAGAATGGAAGATTTAGTACAGAAAGTAGCAAGCACCAATGACTATGATTTTATTAAATTCTATATTTCCGTAAATCCGTTTCATTCTATTTATAACAAATCTGTTGAATTGTTTGAACAAAAAGATTATGAAAATGCGAAAAGATTAAGAGAAATCTATACTGACAGAA
>DBXD01000092.1:36431-44125 GCA_002309425.1 Cyanobacteria bacterium UBA1221 | reverse complement strand
GAGCTTTGTTTAATGAAACTGAGTTGGAAGGATATCAAAGATGGAACCTTGAAATGTTAAGAAACGAAATATATGATAAACTGGAAAAAATGTATCTGGATGACTTGAAGTCAGAAAATCCTAAAGTTGTTAAAAGTGAAGAACAACTGAAAGAATATCAAGATTATTTTTATGAAAATTTTCTTTATAAACATATTGATCTCGTAAATATATGCAATGAAAAATTAATAAACAAATTAAAATTAAATGACGTATCAGCAGGAGAACAAGAAATAGCTGAAAAATATACCTTTAAATCTGCTAATGTGGGAAAGGATTTTAAGTACGGCAAAATAGATGTAAACGGCAAATTTTATATGACAAATTATATAGAAACATACCCGACTGATATAGTTTTAAACTATAAAAATAAGAAAAAACAAACAGCACCTATAAAACCAAATCTAAGAGAAGATGAAGTAATTACAAAAGAAATGATTGAAAAAATATAGGGTTAAATAATTCTTCAAAAATTAACTATTTTTATAAATACTGGCAAAAAAATTTTTTTACGGGTTTTAGGAATTGTATGAGAATTAATTTTAGCAATATTACACTATATAATCGTTCGCTGAATTATAACAGATATAATAATTCACAGAATACTCTGAGATATGATACAAAATATTTATCTTTACCTAAAGATACGGTATCGTTTCAGAAGTCGTCTGAAATTCCTCCGTCTGCTATTAAATATTTGAAGCAAAGAAGAAAGGAACTGGGCGAATCTTATAATGATTTGGAATCTTACGATTGGAAAAAACTTGAGGGCCTGCAAAATGGTATTGAAATATTTGAAGATTTAAATTTTCCGCAAGTTGCATATTTGATTACCCGATTAGATGAAATAGCTCTTCTAAGGGGTTGTAATAATGGCTGTATACATTGTTATGCAGATGCAAAAACACCGTTTTATATGAAATCAAATCATTATGCCGATAAAATTGATTTTGAGGATTATAAAAACCTTATTGACGGGTTTAAAGAAATAAATGAAAGATTAGATTTTAATGCTTTTAATGACGGTTCTAAATATCAGTCTGCGTCCCTATTTCATGATGCAGATTCCTCTATGATATATTTACAGGATGAAAACAAAAACAAAACATATGATTATGCAGATTTGGCCAAAATGCTGTATGATGTAACCGGAAGGGAGATATTATTTGATACTGCAGGCTGGAATCTTAATGACAAAAATACTCAAAAAAGAATGGATGATTTGGTACAGAAAATTGCAAACAGCGATGAATATGATTTTATGCAATTTTATATATCCATAAATCCTTTTCAAAAAATATATAATAAATCCGTTGAATCCGCCGAAAAAGGTGATATTGAAACTGCAAAGAAATTAAGAGAAATCTATACTGACAGAATGGCTAATGTTATATTTACCTTTTCACCACTAATAGATAAAAAAAATACTATAGCTGATTACGATATGTTAGATATGCTTATACGAGCATTAAGCTATTTTGGTACGGATCTTAGTCCAAAATTGAAGGGCTATTGCGGTAATAAGTTTTCGAATGTATGTAATGAAATAGTTGAAAAAGTTGAAAAATTATATACCCAAGATTTAATGTCGGATTGTCCTAAGGTAATAAAAGACGAAAACCAAAAAGAACGTTATTTAAATAAAATACAAGATTTAGCAAAAGACATTCGCTGTCGTATTGGCTTAACCAATAAAAAACTTTTAAGTAAATTTGATAAAAATGACTCATATGAACTTGAAGATATGTTTCCAAAAAGAATGTATGATTTCGGATGGAGGGGAATAAATTTTAGGAAAGGCATAATTGATGTAAACGGTAAATTTTATGTGACAAATGAAAATGAAACATATCCGACAGACATTGTCCTGAACTATAAAAATAAAGGAAAAAATACCGCACCTTTTGAACCGAATTTAAGAGATGACATTATTACAAAAGAGATGATTGAAAGGTACAACGAAAAACAATTACAAAAAATGAGATAATTGAAAAAACAGGCTTAAAATTACACTTCTTTCATGCTTAATGTTTTGCATTGCGTGATGTCAAATTATATAATATAAGCAAGTATATTTTTTTAAGGAGAGAGTATGGAAGCTATAAAAAAGAAACTTGGGCCCATTGCAAATATTGAATTTGATAAATTATTTATCGGACAAATATTTTCGCATTTTGCGGATGCTATTGTACAGTTTTTAATGGTGGCAGTATTATTGAACCTGTCGGGCAGTGCCGGCAAATCAATTGCAATAATGTTTTTTACATTTATGTTGCCGCAGTTTTTATTAAGCCCGTTTTCAGGTGTACTTTGTGACAGATTTTCAAGAAAGGCTATACTTTCTCTGAGCTGCTTATTCAGAGCAATCGTAACAGGTGTTATTATATTTATGCTCCCCCATATCAGTACAAATCTGATTTACGTTTTTGCTTTTATTCTGGGGTGCGGTGCGGCATTTTTTCATCCTGCAAAAATGTCAGCAGTCACAAATATTGTTAAAAGTTCCCAGTTAAAATTTGCGAACGCACTCACGTCCTCTATCGGTGCTATTGCTCTTTTACTCGGTGCTTTTATCTCTAATTGGTATGTTTCTTTCGGAAACGAAAAGGCATTGATGTTTGTGTCGGGAATGTATCTTGTGGCAGCATTTTTTATGGCAATTATAAGATTCTTAATCCCGCAGAATTATTTTGTTCTTGATAAAAAGTCAAATGATATGATGCTTGCATTGTCTTACTTAAAAAATCACAAGAAAGCATTGTATCTCGTTGCTTTGTCAATCTGCCTGCAATTTCTCGTTGCGGTATTTTCAAACAGTTTAAATTCTCTTATAACAGACTATTACGGATTAACTTTTGCCGATTTGACTTATCTCAGAACTTTATTAGGGCTTGGTATAGTCGGCGGTATGGTTGTTACTATATATTTTGCAAGGCTAATCAGAGTTCCGCACCTGTTTGCCGGCGGGTTTATTGTCCTGTGTATTGCACTTGTAACGGCACCTTTGTGCAGAAGTATCAATAGTGCGTGGGCATGGTTAGTTCCTATCGGTATGGCAGATGCGGTTGTCCTTGTAATGCTGGATACAATTTTACAAAAAGTTACTCCCGACAGAGTGAGAGGTAAAGTATTCGGTCTGCAATTAACTTTAAGCACAATGAGTTTTCTCATAGGAACGGCAATAGTCGCAAACATTATAGGCTTCATAAATCCTTTGAATGTATTTAGAGGCATAGCTTTCATTTCTGCGTTTGTCGCAGTTTTAATTCTTGTATTTGACAAATCTTTCAGATATTTCCTGTTAAAATCAACACTGGGACTGTTGTTTGTTTCTTTATTCAGATATAGAGTTGAGGGTGTGGAAAATATTCCGCGCAAAGGTAAAGTGATTCTTGCCGGAAATCATACGGGGCATTTGGATCCGTTTATTATTCAAATGGCAACAAACCGTCAGTTATGGTTTGTAACCGGACCTGCCGCATTTAAAGTTCCTGTTGTAAGACGTTTACTGAAATATTATAATGTACTCCCGCTGCAATTCGGAAAAGGTCTTGAAGCTATTGAGGTTGCCATAAATAAATTAAGAGGCGGCGAGCCGGTTGTTATTTTCCCTGAGGGGAAATTTACGTTAGACGGAAATCTGTGCAAATTTAACCGCGGTGTTGGGATTATGGCTAAAGAGGCAAACTGTTCAATAGTACCTTTTGCAATAAAAGGCGGATTTGAGTCATGGGGCAGAACAAGAAAACTGCCGAAATTGTTTAATACTATTGTAATTCAGTTTGGTCAGCCTATTACGGATTTAGAGCGTGATGAAAAAGAGATTGCTCAGGAGCTGCAAAAGAGAGTTAATTTCATGAAGCAGTCACTTGAACGCCGTGCTTTTTATAAAATTGACCACAAGCTGCATTCAAACTTTATAGATTTAATGAGAGAAAAAAGTGATATTTACGGTCAGGTTAAAGCCCTTTCGATAAAGGCGAAAGACGGTTATGACGAATTAAGTTATATTGAAATTTACAGAAAATCAAAACGATTTGCAAATTACTTAATTGAAGATATAAAAGTTGAAAGAGGAGAAAGGATTGCGATTATCTGCGAATCCAGACCGGAATTTGCAATAGGTATGTTTGCCTCAATTCAGACAGGTGCAATTACCGTTCCGTTAGATGTAAAACTGACAGTACCCGAGCATACCCACATTTTATCCGATTGTAACCCGAGAATATTATTGTGTTCTTCTCATTATATAGAACACGCAATAGAGGTTAAAAATAACGTACCGTCTATTGAAAAAATATATGTTCTTGATGATGATGATAAGACGAATAATGAAGTTGAATATGTTTCCGATAAAAACGGGGATATAGAAAAACACATCAGCCGTGCAAGGTCATTGGACGAAACGGCATTAATTGTATATACGTCAGGCACAACAGGAAACCCAAAAGGTGTTATGATTAGTTTCGGTAATATTTATTCTCAGTTAAGAGATTTTGAGATGATGTATAAACTTTCACATAAAAATACATTGCTCTCAATTTTACCGATTAATCATCTTCTGGAATTGGACTGCGGGTTCTTCGGAATGTTATATATGGGTGCAAAAATCGTCTATATCAAGTCCTTAAATCCTAAAGAGCTGACATCGGCAATGAAAGAAAAAGGCATTACAAATATGATTGTAGTTCCGCTTGTTGCAAAGATGCTTAAAAACAGTATTGATAAACAAATTAATAAACAATCCCAAACAGCGCAAAAACTGTTCAGGATTATGTATAAGCTTGCAAAAATAATGCCGAGAACAATCCGCCGAATCATGTTCAAATCGGTTATTGACGGATTAGGCGGCAAGTTAGAGTGTTTTATCAGCGGAGGTGCACCGCTGGAAGACAGCGTTGCTGAATTTTTTGAGAGAATCGGTGTTCCTGTTTTCCAGGGGTACGGTTTAACGGAAACTTCGCCGACTATTTCAACAAACCGCTACGGACATTCTAAAATAGGAACTGTCGGACGTCCTTTGCCGTCAGTTATGGTAAAACTGGCTGAAAACGGCGAAATTTTGGCAACAGGACCTAACGTTATGCAGGGTTATTACGGAAAACCCGAAATGACAAAAGAAGTTATTGGTGAGGACGGTTGGTTCCATACCGGAGATATAGGAGAAATTGATAAACAGGGATATATAAAAATTACAGGCAGAATTAAAAATATGATAGTCCTCGGCGGAGGAAAGAAAATTTTTCCGGAAGAAGTTGAGGCGGTTTTGGAAACGTCAGAAAAAATTAAAGAGATATGTGTTATGTCCCTGACGATAAAATCCGGAAATAAAGCGGGTACGGAAGAAGTCGGTGCAATTATTGTTCCGTCAGATGACCTGTTAAGCAAAACCGATGAAGAAATCCAAAAAATACTTGAATCAGAAGTTAAAAGGTTAGCGGAAGCAAATCTTGCACCGTACAAAGCTCCAACGGTTGTTGTTGTTCACCGTGACGAATTACCTAAAACTTCTACCAGAAAAGTTAAACGTAAAGATTTACTGGAATGGTATAATGCACAATCTTAAACTGAAAACAAAAGACAAAATTGATATTGCGGTAAACTACTACCAAAACGGGCATGAAGAGGTTGTTATTGTTGCTCCGGGCTGGTGTATGACAAAAGACTCCGATGCCTTCTGTCAAATTTCAGAGATGTTTGCGGGATATTTTGATGTGATTTCTTTTGACTTCAGGGGACACGGCAAATCCGGCGGGATGTACACATTTTCCGCAAAAGAACTTATGGATATGGACTCGGTCGTTCGCTTTGCAAGAAAGAATAAGTACAAAAAAATATACCTGGCTGGGTTCTCTCTCGGTGCTGCCGTTGCAATTATTTATGCCTCAAAAAGCATATTTATAGATAAAGTTATTGCGGTGTCTGCGCCGACAGATTTTGATAAGATTGAAAATCAAATGTGGAAAAAAGAGGCTTGGGGAGAAACGTTTAAAAAATTTGAGCTTGAACGGTTTGCTTCAATAAGACCTTATCCTGTACCTTTAAAAAAAACAAAACCGATTGATGTTGTCGGAAAGATAAAAGTTCCGACGTTGTTTGTTGCAGGCGAAAAAGACCCGACAGTTCATACGTGGCATACAAAAGAGCTTTATGAAAAAGCAACATGTAAAAAAGCGTACAAAGAATACCCGAACGGATGCCATGCAGAAGATTTGTTCCTGCACTTTAAAGAAGATTTCTCAAAACTTTGCCTAGATTGGTTATTTGATTAAGTTTTTTAATTTATCATAATCTATTTTGGAATTATGCCTTGGGTCACGCGGAATTTTTGTGATAATAAGTCTGTTGTATTCAAAGTTTCTGTTTCGTAATTCCTGTTCCAGTTTGGCTTTGGGCATGTTTGTTTCAGCAACCAAAACAATTTCTTCCCCGATTTTTAAAACAGTGCCAATCTCAATTCCGTCAATTTCCAGCAGAGCATTTTCTATCGGGAAAACGTAAATTTCCTTTCCGTTATGTTCAAATCTGTTTTTCACCCTGCCCATAAGATATAGTTTACCTTCACTATCAATATATCCGGCATCCCCTGTTCTGTGCCATACCTGATCGTAATAGTGAATTTTTGCGAATTTTTGTGCTTCTTCGCTGTTGTAATATTCTTTTAATACATGCTTACCCTCAACACAAATTTCGCCAATCTCACCTGTTGGAAGCCATGTGCTTTCAAAATCGCGGATTGGCTCATCCGAGGGTTTTATAATTTTTACGTTAATATCGCCTATCGGTTTTCCTACATACAAACCGTCTTTTATATTACCTTTAAAATCCAGAAGTTCATGTGTTGAAATGGAGGCAATAGGTTCGGCTTCGGTTGAACCGTAAACAATTTCAACATCGCAATCCGTAAATTTTTCCTGTAACAGTTTCGCAAGTTTAGGAAATACCGGAGCGCCGCCGGTAAATACTTTCCTTAAACCTTTTATATCGCCAAATTCTGCCATTCTTTCGTAAAATCTGGGAGAGCCGATTGAGGTTGTAATGTCATTCTTTTCTATATCTTTTATTATCTTTTTGGGATTAATATCCGCCGGTTTTTGCGGGTTAAAATCGGGAATAACAGAGGTCGTTCCGCAGGCAAGATTGTGCAGTACAAATATCGGCAGACTCGTCAAATCAACATCTTCAAATCGGGGATTAAGATGTTTTTTTAGTACATAATGCTGTTCCAGTAAAAATTCATGTGTTCGCTTTGCGGCTTTTGGCAAACCTGTTGAACCCGTTGTAAAAGTTATGAGAGCTGTTGTATCAGGTGTTGCGGGTTCTATTTGTCGTTCTGCTTTAGGTAAAGGAATTTTACCCGACACAATATTAATACCCACTTCTCTGACTTTTTTTGACATAAATTTTAAAATAAAAGCTTTTGGACATGCAATAAACGCTTCACATGGTACAATCGTCAGCGCCTGATCCAATCTGTTTTTATCCGCCCACGCATCAACAAAAACTGCCGTTGCACCTATATAGAATATTGCGGATAAGATTTTGTATAACTCAATGGTCATAGGTACAAATATTAGTACATTGTCGCCTTTACCTATACCTTTATACAAAAAATATTGTGCATAATTTTTTACATCTTTTGCAAGATTTCCGTA
>DBXD01000092.1:32576-36373 GCA_002309425.1 Cyanobacteria bacterium UBA1221 | reverse complement strand
GCGTTTTCAAACAAAATTTCAACAATATTATTTATCATATCTTAACTCCGTATAATTTATATTCGTGATACAATTCACCGGATAAAATGTTTGCGGATATGTTATTTTCGTGCATTAGTGCGTGAATTATATTATCATATCCGTTTAGGTTTGCTTTATAGTGTAAGAGTTCAATTAAGTATGAACCTATACCATTATATTTATGTTCCGGAATTTTTGCCAAAGTTTTCAGGACAAGAGATTTTTTATTTCTTTCGTACAGATTATCAAAACCGAAAAGAAATGCGACAGGTTGGTCTTGTTCATTTTCGGCAATCAATATCCACTCGGGATTAAGGAAGTTTTTTACAGGCTCATACATTTTATAAAAATCATCATAGCCGATAGGGGTATACAGAAAATTATTTACGAAACTTTTAACTGATACTTCGTAAATTTTATGTATATCTCTGTCAAAATTCTGCGGGTCAAAGTTTCGGATTTTCACACCTTTTTTCTCAAAAATTTTGCCGAATTTTTCCAGTCTGGAATAATCTCTGTCTAAATTTTTACTGATAGAGGATGTATAATTCGCGATTGTTTCAAATCCGCAGGTTTCAAACAATTTTGCATAATATGGCTTATTATAATTATCCAGCATAAACGGAGGATTTTCTGAGGGTAATGTGACTCTGTATTTTTTCCAGGTAGAACCGTTTATTGGCCCGATTAAATAATCATGTCCTTTTTCTTTTGCATATTTTTTTATTTCATCAAACAAAAATTTAGCTGCCTCAATATTATCTTCAGCCTCGAAAAAAGCAATTTGCGCACGATTATTTGAGTATATCAATCCTGCTCTGGCCAAAACCAAATCTTCTTCTTTTATTACAAAAAGTTTTTCACAGGCAGAAATATCTTCATTTTTTGTCGTGTAAAACGGGTCACCGGCATATAATTTTTGCGGAAAAGTTAAAAAATCCTCTTTATTATCTGATAAATACATAAGCTGCTCCTAAAATAATCAAGGACACGGCAGATGTTAGCCATAACCCTTTATTCAAATCACCGTTTAAAAATTTTGTTCTTATAATTATGCTTTCACAAATTATTGATGCTACAAACGGGTATATAATTATATTACCCAAAAAACTTCCTAAAAAAGCACAAATCACAGGAACGCTCAGAATATAAAATACGGGTCTTACTCTGTACGAATCAGCTTCTACACAATCGTGATTTAAAATTAAGTTTGTCTTTGCGCAAACAAATGAAAACGCAAAAAGTATTACCGCATATATATTTCCAAGTAATGCCCAGATAATATAATTTATTAAGCCGAGCAAAGTTACACCCGAAAACCCCACTCTTTTGTAGGGTTTCATGATTATAAGATAAAACAATATAAATGCCGTCAGTATACATATTTGAAAAGAGATTCCATGCACTGTCGGGTGGATATTTTTTGATAAAATAAACATTGTACCAAGGGGAATAAACAGATTATCAGCACCTTTAAGGCTTACACCCTCAAATACGGTAACAATAACAGATATCAATAATGCTATTAAAACACTCTCTAAGCGCCCTGTCGGTGTTGCCAGAAGAAGTATCAAATGAACTATTAAAAAAGATGTCATAAAGAATGAAAACGAACCCTCAAAAGTTTTGTTCGTTCCGATATCAACAATATATTCATTTGCTCCGTACGTTTTTCCGACAAGAGCTGCCGATGCATCCGATATTGCAAGTATCAAAATTGATATAACATAAAACCACGGCTGGTTTAATACCTGCGCATACAGGAAGCAGGAATATATTGCTATCGGATGATAAATTGCCCCCTCTGATTTCCTTTCAACTCCATGAACGGATTGCAAAAGTCCGAATTTTTTTGTAAGGAACATTATCATTCCAAAAGCCAAAGCAAGTGCAAGAACCATCCAATGAGAAGTAAATATAAACGGGAAAAATATAGTTACAAAGGCTCCGCCAAAGTGAACAAATTTTCTTGTCACCTCAACATCAACATTACGCTTATGGGCAATTTCAGCAATTACAAAAAGTAATAAAAATATTCCGGAAATTATTGATGCCCAAATTATATCAGTCATTTTTAATTACCTCATCCGTTATAAAATTCTTATAAAAGAAAGCTTTATCTTTTTCATATAGAGTTTTTGAAAGCTCCTCTTTATATTCAAAATTTTCGGGCAGAATTTCTGAAACTCTTCTGTCAACCATCATATTCCAATAACAGAATTTTGCACCAATATTTGAAACGGACAATAACTGTTTTGAAATATCCGTAAATAAATCGGTTCCCATATATTCAAAAATATCGGAAAGGTTAAAGCAGTCAAACTTTACTCCTGCCGCTTTTGCAACATCATTGATTGTACCGGTTTTAATTTCGAGAGCATCAATGTTATTTTTTATAATATTAAAATTTTCTTCTTTTGCAAAATGCGGCAGGGCGTAATCAAAATTATTAAGTAAAATATAATTCAAATACGGATTATTCCATGTCGGAACGTCCCTCATGGCTTTATCGGCACGTGCTTTTATGTTTTTAGAAATCATTGTTGCATCAACGTATTTGAAAAATTCTTTATCACGTCCGAGTCTGCCCATTACAAATTTATTGAAGAAAATTTTAAATAAAGCCTTAAATCTCCAGTTATTCCAGGTTTTATCGTAAAACAGTTTTTGGGCTTGAATTGATTTTGGTAAAAATAACTCGGTTAAGTTTTTCTGATTATGAACGAGCGGCATAATTCTTGTTGCAAAAAGCTGAAAATAATGTTCAAATTTTCCCTGATGAATTATTCCGTTTTTAATTATTTGCAGATTATTTTCAAAATAATATCTGCTTTGCAGGCTCAAATGTTCTTCGACTGATTTATATATTTCTGTACGGTTATCGCAAGGCTTAAACCCTAATAGTTTTAAAAAAGTTTCATAATCAAGATGTTTTATCCCAAACTTTTTAAGTTCACAGCAGGCTATTTGCGGAATACTGAGGTCAACCGCAAAAACTGCCTGCGGATTTTTTGTGAGTAAAGACAGCGAATTATCGCCGGCAGATGCTATCGAAACACATTTTGAATCAGGCTGAATATCAAAAGCCTCAATCAAAAGCTCCGGGTCCTCCCAGCAGTTGGCATATCTTATTCTGTCAAATTTTGCTCTGTCCTCAATTCCTTTACTCATTTTATTATCCTTATTGTTCCTGCCGAGCCGTCCATTTCCACCTTATCACCGTCTTTTAGTGTTGATAAAAGGTTATTAATTCCGACAATTGCGGGGATTCCCATTTCTCTTGCAACTATTGCGCTGTGAGATAATATACTGCCTCTCTCAACAAGGATTCCCTTACTTATCGGAAACAGAGGAACCCACCCGGGGTCAGTTCTTTCCGCAACCATTATACAGCCTTCCAGTCCTTCGGATTCTGCAACGGAATGAACAATTTTTACCTTTGCCCTTACTATTCCCGCACAAGCACCGATACCGTTTAAATCACCCTCTGCTGCTGCTGTGGGAACTTCATTTGAAGAGTAGTCATTTGCCGTATAAACAGTACCAAAAGTTGAAAATCTGTCAGACGGATGTTTATTTTCAAAAGATTTAAATTCTTCTTTTCTGTTTTTAATAATGGTTTTGTAGTCTATATCAACACTCGTTCCCCGGACATAATTAAATATTTCTTCTTTTGTCAGGTAAAAAATATCACGTTGTGTTTCGATAATATTTTCATACGCAAAATTTTTACCCAGTTCCAAAAAGATTTCTCTTACCAGACCGAACAATCTTGT
>DBXD01000092.1:10592-32513 GCA_002309425.1 Cyanobacteria bacterium UBA1221 | reverse complement strand
GGATTTTTTATTTTTTCCCGTACAACTTTTTCTGCATTTGAACGGATTTCTTTTTCTCGTTGTTGTTCTTTTTCAAGGTCTATAATTCCCTGTTTTACATAGGAATTAATAATAAACTGTAAAAGCGAGGGGTCTTGTTTATATGTTATTGTTTCAAGTTTCAGTTCACCGATACAGCGGTTGCCGAATTTTTGTATAAAATCTTCGATATCCTTATCCGCATTTTCTCCTGAACATATTTTATTTGAAATTTGCTTAATTCTTTTTATCGGCTCGGTTGAAATTATGCCTGTTTCACCTGTAAGTAAATCGTTTTGTAACGTTCCGTTCGGGTCAATTTTTAACAGGGACTTCTTCAAAAGCCCGTAAAAAATCATTGCATAAAAATCATTTACCAAAGGAGCCTGCCATCTTTTCATCAATTTTGATTCGAGTTCAAAATAAATTTCTACAAGCTCGTTTGACGTTTTACCGCACAATTTCCCGTTTTCGTATGGCAAAAGCGTTGCGTTTATATGTTCATAAAATTTATCTATATCTTTCGGTAGTCTGAAAAGATTTAATATAAGAGATTTTACAAGATTAAAAAGTCTTATGTACTTATTTTTTTTGCTCGGCTTAACTTTTGGTACCTGATTGAGTTTTTGTTTCACGCCCATCATTGATTCCATAAAGCCTGCATTAATTTCATACCCGGGCATTAATCTCAGTAACCTGTACCAGTTGAGCAAATTGTAATATACTCTGCCCTCAATAAGTCCGAGCATCTGGAAAATATCAGAGTTTTCTTCAATTAACTCCTGCTCAACTCCCATTATCAGCAAAAATTGTTTATAAACTTCCGTATAAATATCTTTGATAAACGAGAAAGTCAAAGGTGTTGTTACACCGGAATAACTTTCTATAATGTTTGAATTATCCCAGATTACTTCCTGCTGGGATTTGTCGGGGATATTTTCAAGAGTCGTAATCGGGCGTGCCTGAAGGATATATAATACCCCTTTTTCGTATGCCCACTCAATGTCCTGGGGTTTCCCGTATATTTTTACAATCTCCTGAACTTTTTGCACTATTTCTTTTATTTGTTCGTCCGTAAGGCTTGAGCCGGACGGATTTTCATTAGGCTCCTGTTTAGTTCCCGTTCCCTGCTCTTTATCAAAAACTATTTTATAAGGTTTTTCAACAATATTTTTTGTAATTTCTCCGTCAATAACGGTAAACGTATCGGCATTTAATTCTCCGGATACAAGCCCTTCCCCGAGTCCGAATACACTTGAAATTACCACTTCATTCCTTTTTCCGGTTATGGGGTTTGAAGAAAAAGCGACCCCCGAAACATCTGAATTTATCATTTCCTGAACAATAACTCCGACATTGATATTGTCGTTAGACAGCCCGTTTTGCTCTCTGTAAAACTTTATTCTCTCGGAATTTGCGGAATTTATAACATCCTGAATACGTTTTTTTATATCTTCGGGTTTTACATACAGATAAGATTCCATTTGCCCCGCAAATGAATTTCCGCTGCCGTCCTCCCCGACAGCAGATGAGCGAACCGCATACAAAGGACGTTTGTCCCCGCTAGTCATAACTTCTGCGGAATTTAGCGAGAAAAGATTATCAAAAGCATCGGCAGATGATACAACAAACCATCTCGGAACATTTATGCCGTTCTCGGTTAAAATATTCAGATTATATGCTTTCCCGCCGACTATTTTTTCATCCATTTATGCAAAAAATCCTTTTATCATATGTATTATCATCGGGATTCCCCCCAACGACAAATACATTCCCAACGTCCAAATCCCTGCCATTGTTTCAATCCTTGCAGCATATTTTTGCTGTCTGTCTTTGAGAAATTGGATTGCAGGGATAGAGCAGAAACTCAGGAAAAATATCAAAAAGAAGAAGGTTGTTCTTCCAAAACCTGCGAAAAAGCAGGCAATATTTGCAAAAATAAAGGTTATAAAAAGTATGGAAAGCCATGTCAGAGTTGCACCTTTTTCACCCCAAAGATAAGAATAAGTTTCAACCCCCGTTTCTTCAGCCTCTTTTGCCCGTATTTTTCTGCCTATTTCTATTACTACCCCGTTTAAGAAGGTTACTATCAAAAATATTATCAAACCTTTCGGCATAACTATACTGTTATTATTCCAGTCTAAACCCGTTGTATAAAAATCTATTACAGGCATAACCATCATATGAGAAACAAGATATGCAACGGGGTGTTTTCTGAGCCAATCTCTTACAAAAAACTCTTTTGCCATAATAAACATATAAATTATGACCAAGCACCAAATCCAAAGCATTTTGGGGATAAATATAAAATTCAAAAGGCATTGAGTACCCATTACAATAATTGCAAGCCACTTAAGTTCCTTAAAAGAAACCAAACCCCTCGGTACAGCACGGTAGGGGCGGTATTTTGCATCATCCTCGGCATCTTTAAATTCGTCAAAAATCCTAAGCAAAAAGAAATATCCGAACGATGTCATTGCACCGATTATTAAAGTCAAAACCGAAAAATCATAATTTCCTCTTAAAATTTTTGAATATGACATTGCAGAGAAAGCAAACGTCAAAACCATTAACCCGTATGAGAAAAACGGAAATCTTTCACCCTGATATATCCATAAACGTTTAAAAATATTAAAATCTTTTTCTTCCATACCAAGAAAATTTTACAATACCTGAAAAAAACAGTCATCAAACGTATGTAGGAATTATTTAATTACGGTTAATATCCATAATAGGTTTATATTTTGTCGTATTGCAAATAACTTTAAGCAACTTTTAAAATTCTTTTTATATCCTCTTTCTAATTTTTGTTCATGCCAAGTTCTCTGGAACATAATTTTTGTTTATATAGATTTTCAACTTTTATTGCTTCATCAGGTGTAATAGTTTTTGGTAATATTCTCAGAATAGAAATTTGGAAATTTTTGTAAGCGTTCGGGTGTTTTTTTAGTTCGGCTTTAATACCATCATTATCGCCGTGTTTCGTTTCTGCATAATTCTTCCAACGCCCCCATATACCGTTTTCTCCATACGCCGAACCAATGTACTGTTGCCCTGATACCTTATCAACAATTAAATATATACCGTTTACACAAGATAGGGCTCGCTGCCAGTCTTCATATATCATAGGTTCTGCCATTATTGTACATAAATCAGAGAAAGAAAGTATAACGTTGTCGTAATCTCGGAAATCTTTCACTGTGCGTATATTATTTTGAGGCAAAATTGCAATTATTTCTTTATCATTATATGCATATTGATGCCAGTTTATTGTTCCTGCACCCCAATCTATGATTAATCGACCTATCAATTCAGTCATAATGTCTACACGCTTCATTTCGTAATAATAACAGTTATTGTAGTGCTCTTGATAAGGATAGTTCGGGTTTATTTTTTGCTTTACTTCCTTTTTGCCGCATTTCTTGCATATTTTCCATGCTCCAATATATTTTGCTTTCGTTCCCTCAAGACCCAAAAAGGACAATATATATTCACAGTTATCAAATATTGGTTTGCTCTGTAAAGATTGGTACTGTTCAATGAATCCTAATTGATAAATTTTATTTACATCATAATTTTTGTCTTTATGACGCACAATTTTCACTTTATTTAAATCTAAATTGTATTCCTTTAATATTGTTGATAACTTCATCTTTACACCTATTCTTTCTTCTAACAATATGATAAATACTGATTTTGTCCGTTAGCATCAGTAGTCCAAAAATTTTATGTGACCATATCCTACAATAAAACAGAACACAGGACAAATGCCAAAAAATATACCATTACATAAACGATAATCACTGTACAAGCAAATTTTAAGGTTTCTTTTACTTTTTCGTTCATGGCATTTTTCCCTCTGCTTCATTATACCATAAATAAGGGTTATATGGTATTCGGTTAATCTTTTTATTCCGGATACAGTTTTGCCTGTATGCTTTCATATATCTCTGAATCTACTTCTTTTTTATTTTTTTCAATTTCAAACCTGTTTAGCAGGATTATTGAAGTTACTTTTAATTCTTTATAGGTTAATTTTTCCATATTTTTCCAAAATTCTTCTTTATCTTTTTCGCTGAAACGTAATACTTTTCTCAAATATTTCATAGCCAGCATTGGCTGATTTTTATCAAAATAAATTTGTGATATGTAGCACAGAGATTTGTCCTCATCTCCCATAGCATATGCTTTTTTGAAATTATTCAGGGCCGAATCCAAATCTCCCATATGATACTGAATTTCGGCTTTAATCATTAAAATTTTTATTTTTGCCTCCCTGTCGCAATGAGAGTTAAATCTTTTTAATTTATTTATATATTTAAGTGCCAAAAACAGATTTGTTCTCGTTTGACACAAACAATGTGCAATATATATAAAATAATAAGGGTCAAAATTGTTTTTTTCTAACTCATAAAAATATTTTAATGCTTCTTCGCACCTGTCATTAAGATATAGGGCAAGTGCATATAAATACTTTGCATCAGGATTATCAGGGTTCATCATGTATGCTTCCTGTGCATATTTACAGCCTAATTCATACTGATTTGTATTATATAAACAGTCTTGCGCATTATTAATTTTTTCAGCTAACGTATTCATTTTACTTTACCTTTTCATTTAAGAAATTATCGCACCAGTCGTTAAATTCCTTATCGTATTTTGCATCAACTTCTTCCTCATCAGGATCATAATCCCAACATCTTTGGTAAGCCGCTTCTAAAAATTTTCTTTCTTCGTCTGTCATATTTATCATCTCCTTTCATTTATATAATAAATCACGTATGCGTCAGATACGGACATGATGAAATTATTTGCGAAATATCTTTGCATATTTTTTCAAAATGGTTGTTTTTTGTTCCTGTTTTTTCGTGCATATATAGTGAACGGTTAATTTCCAGCATAACCGAACTTACATTTTTGTTTTTTCCATAAAATTTCATGGGAACAATTGTTCCGCAAAACGGGTTATTTATGCCGACAGAGTAACCTGATTCTGAAAAAGCATTCCGGAAATATTCCGTTATTCCATTGGGTGTGTGAAAATCATCTGTTCCGATACAAATATCCGGGCGGAAATTCTGTGAATGTATTTCATAAGGTAAAGCTGCAGACGGAAAAGAATGAGCATCTATTATAAGGCAAGTTCCGTTTTTATTTAAACTTTTCTGAACAAGTTTTTCAAATATTAAATGGTGTCTGTCATAGTATAATTTCAGTATTTCCTGCTTATGGCGGGTATCCGTTTTTTTCAGGGGTTTAAGGTCGTTTGTTTTTGTATAGCAAACCCACATCCCCTGTTGGGTCATTTCTTCTTCTTTTTCACACCTGAATCTTTCCACGTCACAAATTAATCTGCTTATTTGAAACACAAGCTTTTCTGTACCGCAAATATCAAAAAGTTCGTTTGTAAAACTATCAGTCATTTTAATTTGTTCATCATATAACTCTTTTTCTGTAAGACAGAATAAGTGTTTGTACTCATTTGGGATTATGTAGCTGCTGTGCGGAATGTGGATTAAAACATTACTCATTTGTGCCTCCTTTTACGAACCTGAAAGAGTGCACAAACAAAAATACCCATCGTTTATGATGAGTATTAATTTACAACCCATCATACAAGCATTAGCACCTAATTTAATAGGTTGCTGTGTGGTCAGCGGGCTTGTCCCTCGCACACTCTTTATAGGTTATTAATTATTAACTTTTTATCTGATATTACCACTAATTTCGTAATTAATCAAATCATACCGTAAAGTTCAAAAAATTCCAGAACCTGTTCGTCTGCATTTTTATCAATATAAAGAACTTTCATCCCCCTGCTTTCGGCAAGCCGTACAAGAATATGCGCAAAGGCCGTTTGCATAGATGTCCCTATAACAAGCAATATGGCTTCTTCATTATTTTCTTTTGCTTCCCTTGCAGTTTTCATAATAAGAGTAGTTGCATCTTGAGCGTGGTGCATTTCCTGACCATAAAGAACAATATTATCGGCAATATAGTTTCCGTGTAGTTCCAGTACCGTTTTTGAACCTGCTTTTCTGTGCAGATTATCTATATTCATTGTAATTATCGGAATATTCAGTTGTGCAAGAATTTTGTGAGCCTTTGTCGGTTCTTTATCCCGCATGGCATCCGTCATTTTTCTTATGATTTCTTTATATTCTTCCGGATTTGCGTTTTTATATTCCAATGACAATTTTTCTTTTATACCGGGAACATCTTCAAAAGTAGGTATTCCTGCTGATTTTGATATACCGGCTCCCGTGAAGGCTATAACTTTCATTCCCATACTCCTTTTTTCTGTACGAATTTAGTATAAACCAGTTCTAAAAATTCCGCATCCATGAAATTGTCTAGACAATCTTATTGATTTTTTAAAAATTAATCATCATCCAATATACTTCTTGTCCATTTGCCGAATTTGCGTTGTATTCTGTGATTGTGCCAGCCATCTTGACATTCTTCAAAAGTTTTATTTGAACAATAATGATATTGGACATTACTTGATGGCTGTATAATCAGTACATAATCTTTAGACTCGTTTCGTAAGCCGTATTTGTAATAGGGATAGTTATCTTCATCATTTTGAGGAAGGTCTTTAATTTTTGGAATCTCATACGGGTATCCTCCATATTTAGTTTTATGATTTTCAATACTTTCAATTACAATTTCATATTTTTCCAAAAGTTTTTTATCTTGATTCATACCAATTTTTTCTATAACAAAATTCGTTGCAATTATAAAACCCATACATAACACGTAAATCAATACAGTTGATATTATTATTTCTTTTTTGTAAGGCAAGATTTTTTTAGGTATGACTAATACCGCAATCATAACTGTTGGTATAACAAGATTTGCTACAAGTAATACCATAATCAACGAAAGAGTATGTTGTTGTGTCAGCAAATGTTCGATAATGATATATATTATGTTATTAATGGCAAAAACAAAAGCTGTAAGCCAAATTCTTGTCTTTAATTCATTAAATCTTTTAAACAAAAAATATAAAGAAATAATTGTTGGGGAATAAATTATATTACTGCTAATTAAAATTTGAACGGGTATAATCAAACTATATCCGAGAACAACAAGTATTTCCGCATAATTAGTGTAGGTTCTAACTTCAGCATCAAATGTATTTAAAATCAAAAATGTACCTAAAATTATAATTACCCATAGTGCAAAAGTTATAAGATACCAAATCCCTACTATTTTTAAAATATTTTTAATCTTTTCTTCCATAATTAATCCTTATGTGTTGCTATTATTATACTATAACAATATTGCGTCAGATACGGACATATCTAATTTATTTTTACCAATAATTGACAAATTACCAAAAAGTTTGTAGCATATTTTTGTGGATTAATTAGGGAAGGTAAAGTTATGAAAAAGTTATTTGCGATTGTTATGGGAATTTTATTTTTGTCTGCCGGGAGCTGCTTTGCAGACACGGAAACCGTGAATACGGATGTTTATTACAAACCCACATTAATGAATAAGATTGAAGATTCTACACTGGATTTTGCTGAATCTGTCGGTGATGCAACCACAGATGCTGCCCGCAAAACAGGTACTTTTATAAAAGATAAATCAAAAACTGCCGCTTCTGCAACGGGAAAAGCCGTTAAAAAAGGAGCAAAAAAGACCGGACAGGTAATGAAAAAGGGTGCAAAAAAAGCCGAGTGTGCAACTAAAAACGGTGCAAAGAAAACAGGCCGTGCCGTAAAGAAAGGTGCTAAAAAGGCAACAAACTGGTCTGCAACAAAAGTTCGCAACGGTGCGGAAAAAGTTATTATAAAAACGGAAGAAGTAAGCGAAACCCCTGTTCAGACAGCTCCTGCGGCTGAAGAATAAACATTATTTGCTTTTGGATAATATTAAAGAACGTAAGATATTTTTAAATATTCTTGCTGCGGTTTGTTGCGCTTATTCCACACAGATAATCTTTACTTCATCTAAACCTTTTAAATATCAATGAAGTGTTAATTCCGCCAAATGCAAAGTTGTTACTCATTATATAATCGGTTTCCAAAAGTCTTGGCTCTGTCATGATGTAGTCAAGTTCCCCGCATCTGTCATCAATATTTTTTAAATTAAGAGTGGGGCAAAACCAGTTATTATTCATCATTTCTATACTCATAATCGCCTCGATTGCCCCGCACGCACCCAGAGTATGTCCGGTATAACTTTTTAAAGTGCTTATCGGGGTGTTAGAACCAAATACACTATGAGTAGCAATACTTTCCGCTATATCGCCGTTTACTGTCCCTGTCCCATGCGCATTTATATAACCGATATTTTCAGAAGATAAATCCGCATTACTAAGAGCCATTTTCATTACTTCTGCCATCATATCGGAATTGGGATTGGTAATATGTGTGCCGTCAGTATTTGTTGCAAATCCGACTATTTCAGCATATATTTTTGCCCCGCGGTTTTTTGCGTGTTCGTATTCTTCCAAAATCAGAGTTCCTGCGCCGCTGCCTATAACAAGCCCGTCCCTGTCTTTATCAAACGGTGACGGGGTTAAATTCGGAGTGTCATTTTTTACACTGGTGGCAAACAACGTGTCAAAAACCCCTATATTACTTGGGCTGTGTTCTTCCGCTCCTCCCGCAATCATAACCGTTTGAGTACCGGATTTTATGGCTTCATAAGCATATCCTATTGCCATAGAGCCTGATGTGCATGCCGTAGATGTCGGAATTATTCTGCCGTGAGTCTTAAAATATAATGAAATATTAACTGCCGAAGTATGCGACATCATTCTTATGTAAGAACCGGAATTAAGGTTTTTTACTTCATGATTTACGCACATTGAATAAAAATCCATAATGGCATCTATTGAACCGCTGCACGAGCCATATGCAACACCGGTCTGCCCGCTTGTGATAATTTCGCTGCCGAGCAGCCCTGCATCTTCAAGGGCTTCTTTTGCGGTAACAACGGACATTATAGCAACATCCCCCATTGTGCGGGTTGTTTTTCTGGTAAAGTCAGGCGGTAAAACAAAATCTTTTACCCTTGCATCTAATCTGGTATGTAAACCCTTGTATATTTCAAGAGTTTTATCATACTGAATACAATTTTCTAACGTATGCAGTCTGTCAAAAGATGATTTTACATCAGACCCTAACGGGCTTGTCATTGCCATTCCCGTAATTACAACTCTTTTTGGCATCAATACATACCTCCGTTTACTGAAATAACCTGTCCGGTTATGTATGAAGCATCGTCACTAAACAGGTAATTTATAGCGCTTGCAACTTCTTTTGCCGTTCCCATTCTTCTCATAGGAATTGCATCTTTTATCATATCAAATGGCACCTCACTTGTCATATCGGATTCTATGACTCCGGGAGCAACGCAATTCACCGTAATATTTCTTTTGGCAACTTCTCTGCTTAATGTTTTAACTGCTCCGATAATAGCGGCTTTTGAGGCGCTGTAATTTATTTGGCCTCTGTTTCCCGTTAATCCTGATACGGACGACAGAGCAACAATTCTTCCCTTTCTGTTTTGTATCATGGGTAAAATCAAAGGCCGTAACGTATTATAAAACCCGTTCAGGTTTGTATTTATTACCCTGTCCCATTCTTCATCTTCCATTGCGGGAAAAGGGTTGTCCGCCGTTATTCCGGCATTAACAACCACGCCATAATAAATACCGTTTTCTTCAATATCTTTTAAAATGGCGCTTTTTGTCTGTTCCCTGTTTGACACATCAAATTGCAGAATACGAACTTTCCTGCCGATTTCTTCAATTGTTTTTTGAACTTCAAGAGCTTTTTCTTTATTCTTGTTACAATGCAAAACAATATCAAAACCGTTTTTGGCAAGATATAAAGCAGTTTCTTTCCCAATACCCCTGCTTGAACCTGTAATTAACACTGTTTTATCCATTAAGAATTTCCTTTATATTACTGCTATCATCCTGATATACATTTATAGTCGCACTTGCAATTTCTTCTTCTTTTTCATTATAGATGAAACATTCAAAAGAATAAATTTCTGCAACAAACACTTCTTTTACCAGAATATAATATGTTTTTCCTGCCTCAAATGTTTTTACGGAATTGTTATAAAGTCTTGCTCCCAGCAAAAAACCTATTCTGGGTTCGTTAAGTTGTTTTTTGAAATATGCATAGCACCCGATAGTTTGTGCCATATATTCAATCCCGATAACGCTGTCAATTCCGTTTAATTTTTTATCAAAAAACAAACTGTCTTCCCGTATCGTAACAACTGATTTCAGCCATTTTTCTTCTATTGAATAACCGACAATATCATCTATTAAAATCATCGGTTTTTTATGAGGAAGTATTGTTGCTAGGTATTCTTTGTTATTCATAATCTTTCCCCATAATCATAATTGCGTTTGCACCGCCAAAACCAAAAGAATTGCACATACAAATATTACATTTTGAATATTTTTTATCTTTTTGGACAAGATTAATTTTCGGTAATTCGTTGTCATATTCTCCGTCATATATGTGCGGGTACAATCTGCCGTCAAAACTGTCTAATAATTTGCAGCACAATGCGGTTTCAATTCCTGCCGCAGCACCAAGACAATGACCTGTCATTGGTTTTGTTGAACTTACAGGAACTTTATCCGAGAATATTTTATTAATGACATTTGCTTCCATAACGTCATTAGCAGCAGTTCCCGTTCCGTGAGCATTAATATAGTCAATGTCATTCGGGCAAATATCAGACTCTTTCAGTGCTTTTTGAATTGCAATTATTGCTTCTTTCCCTTCCGGGTCAGGGGTTGTAGAATGGTAAATATCCGAACTTTCACCAATCCCCATAATTTTTATACCTTTTTTATTATCATATTTCTCAACGATAAATACTGCACTTGCTTCTCCCATATTCATTCCGGCACGATTTTTACTGAAAGGAATTGACGGTTTGTCAGACAAAACTTCAAGAGAATTAAATCCGTATATGGGAACTTTTGCAAGCCTGTCCGTACAGGCAACAAGGACCGCATCAGAAATTTTGTTTTCCAGTAAATCTCTCGCTGTTAAAAAAGCTTTTAATCCGGAGGAACAGGCTGTTGAAATTGTCGCATAAAAACCGCTCAGTTTCAGGTGGTTTTTTAGGAATAATGCGGGATTTCCCAGTTCATAATGCTTTTGTAATTTGGTTTGTTCAAATTCTTCCACTCCGGAATTTGTCGTTGCAACAACAATTCCGATTTTATTTTTCGGATAATTCAGAGCGGTAATTTTATCCTTTAATAATTCCAGATTTTTTAATAACAACTGATTACAACGAATATTAAATTCATCTTCTTTTATTTGCGGAAGTTCGGTCTTTATTAATCCTGCCCTGATATAATTATCGGGTATGTAATTATCCAAGTTTTCAAAACAATCGGTATTCCCGTTTATTGCGTTGTTGTATATTTCATCAATGTTGTTCCCTAAATTGCAAAGAGCTTCATAACCTGTTATTATCAAAACTTCAACCCCTTTTAATATTTATAATATAATGGTATCATGAAAGAGAATATTTTAGAATTTTATGTGAATAAGTTTTGCTGTTTGAACAGTATTGACGGATTGGATTTGAGTTTTATTCCTCCGATTGCAAGAAGAAGAATGAGCTCATTGGACAAATTAACTTTATTTCTGCTTAATGAAACATATACGGATAATATTCAGTATATTGTATTTTCTTCTCAGTTCGGGCAGATTGACAGGTTACTGAAAATAATAAGTCAGTACCAAGAATGCAAAGAAGTATCCCCAAATACTTTTTCCGGTTCCGTACATAACTATTCAGTAAGTTCTTTCTTGTTAAACCGCCGAATTTCAGTACCTTATACTTCTGTTGCCGCGGGTGAGGAATCTTTATTAATGGGATTATTATCTTCAGTTATATCAAATTATAATAATGTATTATTTTGTTATGCTGATGTAAATAATGGCGAGTGCAATTCGCTTGCAATTAATTTAACTAAAAAAACGTTACCGGAATCCGCAAAATATAATTTAAAACAGGAGAATAACTCTGTTAAGCAGGATACGTTTAAAAATTTTGTAAATCTGTTCAGCGGGAAATTAACAAGTATAAAAACACCTGCATTCACGGTTGAAAGGGTAATGCAATGATTAAATTTATCAGAGGAATAACCGTAATATTCTTATTTGCGTTATTCGGCTGCGGGGCACTATTTATCCGGTACTTAATATTTCCGTTCCAAAACTCTGATATTAAAAAATACGAAACATTACAAAAATCCTGGCAGTTTTTTATTTGGCTTTTGAAAACGTTAAAAATTATCAGAATTGAAAGCAACAGCCTTGAAAAAATTAAAAATATAAAAAATTCCATTATAGTATCAACACATCCGAGTTTTATAGACATAGTTATACTTATGTCTGTTATTCCGCATTCTACCTGTTTTGTTGCCGAAAAACTTGCGCGGAATCCATTCTTTAAGGGTATGGTTAATCTGTTGTTTATCGTTGAAGTCCCTGCAATAGAAGAATGGCTGGATGTGGCTTGTGAAAAATTAGAAAAAGGGCTGAATGTCATAATTTTCCCTATGGGAACAAGACACAGGAAGAATGAACACCTTAAAATCAGACGGGGTGCGGCTTTAATTGCTCAAAAATCCCGTAAAAATATTGTTATGCTTAACATTGAAAACAGTTTTGATTTTCTGCAAATTCATCAGCCGATTTATAAGGCGGGTGACAGAGCGGTGATATACAAATTAGAATATTTAGATGAAATTGATACGGATAAATTTTTGGAAAAATTTCCAGACGAAGTAACTTTTAAAACGGAAATTACTAAACTTATATCGGCAACTTTATATAAAATACATAATTAAATTTTTATGATATACTATTAGTATGGAATTGGAACAGCAAATAAAAAATTTAATTATAAATTCTTTGGAGTTAGAGGATATTTCAGCAGACGATATAGCGGATGAAGAGCCTCTGTTTGGTGACGGATTGGGCCTTGACTCTATCGATGCGTTAGAAATAGGAATGGCTTTGAAAAAAGAATTTAATTTAACTCTGAGTAAAGATAAAGAAGCAAATAAGAAGTATTTCTATTCGGTAAAGACTATTGCCGATTTTGTAAGGGCACAACAAAATGGATAAAAAATATTCAAAAGAAGAAATTTATAACAAGTTATGCGAAATTTTAGAAGATGAATTTGAAATTGACAAATCGTTGATGAGCAGGGAAGCAAATTTATTTACTGATTTAGATTTAGACAGTATTGATGCCGTTGATTTGGCAGTCAGATTGCAGCAATTTACCGACAAAAGAATTTCTCCGGAAGAATTCAAACAAATCAGAACATTAAATGATGTAGTTAAAGCTATATATGACCTTTTGTAAGGACTAAATTATGGGTAAGATTAAACATTTTACACCTGTTCTGATTACTCTGTGTATAGTTTTTCTGTTTTATATAAAAAGATTGGTATTTTTAAAATTTTATCCTCCGATATGTAATTTAACTTTATTTCTTGTGTTTTTCGGTTCTCTTTTTACAAAAGAAACGGTTATTCAGAAATTCGCAAGAATGTGCGGAGATAAATTGGAAAAGCCGGCATGGAACTATACCAGAAAAATAACTTATGTCTGGTGTGTTTTTATGTTTATAAATTTGGTAATTTCCGTTTGGACAATCTTTTTACCGGATAATATCTGGATAATTTATAACGGTTGTATTTCATATCTTTTGGTCGGTTTATTATTTGGTATAGAATATATAGTAAGAATTATATTACGGAAGAGGAAACTCATTTGATGCTGGAAGAAATTTTTACTACCGGTAAATATGACAACAAAATAGCCGTTACTGACGGAGTTCGTAATTATAAATTTTCGGATTTAAAAAGTTTAATTGCGGCTGAAATGTCGTATATAAAAGACAAAAAGAACAATGTTGTAATTATCGGCGGTGATGATTTTTCTTTTATAATTCAATTTTTTGCATCTTTGCTATGTAAAAAAAATATATACATAATTACCGACAAAACAAGATTAAAAGATATTGATTTTGAATATGATTTGCTTGAGAGTTATATAAAAGAACCGCTCATGGATTATAAGTTTCCGAATTTTGATATGGTAAAACCTCTCGTCAATATTTATACTTCAGGTTCTTCCGGCACACCCAAAACAATAAAAAAATCCTTGGATAATTTGATTCGTGAAGCGGAAGTTATAGGAGAAGAATTTGGATTAAAAAACAAAGATTTAACAGTTATGTCTACAACAACAATGAGCCATATGTTCGGTTTGACCTTACATCTGATGGTCCCCTTATGTAACGGTCTGATAATTAACACTCAGGATGTCTTTTATCCGGAAAATGTTGATAAAGAAAATACTGTTCTTGTATCAACCCCGACGTTTCTTTGTTCTGTTCCTAAATTTGAGATACCTTTTAAAGTATTCCCGAGATATATTTTCACGGCAGGCTCTAAATTGGATGAAACTGTTTACAAATACCTGGAACAAAATTCAAAAGTCATTGAGATATACGGAAGCTCCGAAACAGGAGTTATAGCGCACAAATCTCATTACAATGATGACTTTGAATTATTCAGAGATGTAAATATAAAATTAAAAAATGATTGTGTTGAGGTTATTTGTGATTATATATATGAAAATAAAGCAACGGTAAATGACAATATTGAATTGAATAATCGCAAATTAAAAGTCCTAAACAGAACAGACCGTCTTTTTAAAATTTATGAAAAAAGAGTCTGTGCGGATGAACTTGAAAAGAATTTAAAAACCTGTGATTTTGTTGAGAATTGTTATATTACCAAAAAGAGTGATAAGTTAGCATGTCTGTGTGCATTATCTTCAAAAGGTAAAGAATACCTTTTGGAAAACGGCATTTCGGAATTGACCAAAAACTTAAAACATTATATTGCAAATTATTCCGAAGTAATTCCTCAGAAATGGAAATTTATTGATAAAATTCCTATGACAAAAACAGGGAAAACAAATAAAATGGTAGCAGAGCATTTTTTTGATGTAAATTTGTCATTGCCGGTAATATTAGACAGAGAATTAGGGGAAAACTCAATAACATATAAAATATTCTTTTATAATCAATGTAATTTCTTTAATGGACATTTCCCCGAATTTAAACTTGTTCCGGGAGTGCTGCAGTTATATTTGGCAAAAGAATTTGCAAATATACATTTCAATCTGTCTTTGGGGCAGGGACAATGGAAAAGAATTAAATTTTCAAACATTATAGAACCGGACAGTATTGTAAATTTAAGGCTTGAATATGATAAAAAGCAAGTATTATACGAATTTTATTCGGATTCGAAAAAATATTCATCAGGTGCATTTTTATGCGAAAATATATATGAGGGGGTATTATGAGTTTATACCAATCCGAGTATGAAGTAAAAATATCTTTTGAAGATTTAGACCCGATGAACATTGTATGGCACGGCAATTATATGCGTTATATGGAGCAGGCCAGATGTGATATGCTGGACAAACTCAATTATACATATACGGATATGAGAGATGACGGTTATGCATATCCTGTTGCAAAAATGAATGTGAAATACATTAAACCCGCTGAATTTGGGGATATTTTAATGATTAAATCAGAAATAGTTTCTGTTGAACCGTCTTTGGATATTAAGTATGTTGTGTTCAATAAGAAAACCGGAGAAAAAATATTTGAAGCTTCAACAATGCAAATAGGTATAGACACTCAAACAAGAAAAAGTATTTATACTCCTCCCGCAAGATTGGTACAAGCTCTTGAAAGGATAAAAAATGAAAAAAATTAGTATTCTTATTCTTTTATTATTGAGCTGTCCTGTTTTTGCAGATGTTTATAATTCGCCGTCCAATCTCGATAAAATTTCAAAACAGATACCCAAAATGGGAAGTATAAAATGTAAATTCCGGCAGGAAAAACATTTACAAAATATAGCAAAACCCCTCATATCATCAGGTAATTTTGAGTTTGTAGAGAATAAAGGGGTGTATTTTTATACATTACATCCTATTCAGTCAACGGCCAGTTACACAAATAAGAATTACAGACAGATAAATGATATTGTTAATGCCATTTCTGCAAAAAAATATTCAAAATTAGAAAAAGAGTTTAACTTTTACTATGAAGGGAGTAGTGATGATTGGACATTAGGACTGAGGCCAAAGAAAAACTCTAATGCCTATAACTACATATCCTCAATAACTATAGAAGGCTCCGATTATATCAGTAAAATTGATATTCGGCAGACAAACGGAAATAAAACGGTATTATGGTTCACAAAATAAGATTGATTATTTTTATTACGGTATTCTTTTTGTTATGTGTTTTGGGATTTACACATAAGGGTTATGTTGAAACGAATCTGTTAAAGACACTTCTTCCCAAACAAATTCCAAATTCGGCAGATATTATTTCTGTTGCAAACAAATCATCTTCTTTAATCAAAGTTGTATTTGAGGCGGATAACCAATCAGATTTGGAAGAATTGAGAGAAGCCTTTAACAAACGAATTGATACAGAATATTTTGAAACGAATAAACCCGATATATCAAAATTATCGGATAAATACCTCTCACAACCGGCAAATTTTTTGGCTGAGCAGACACGACAGCTTTTAAAAGATAAAAAATATGATGAAGTTTATTCAAGAAGTATTGAAAAATTGTACAATCCTGCAGGAATACAGTTAAATACTTTAGATAAAGACCCTTATTTACTGCTTGATGATTTTATTATGTCAAATATAAAGATGCCGGACAGTATTGATTATCTTGATGACAAATACTACGATTATGAAAGTTTTAAAATTAAAAATGCAGATGCTTTATCGCCTGATTTGAGCAATAAAAAAATTAAACAGTTAGTAAATATTCAGAAAGAACTTTCTGATAAACTAGCAAAAATTTATCTTGCGGGAGCACCCGTACACTCCTATTATACAAGTACACGTTCAATATTTGACATAAATATTATCTGTATATTATCAACTTTAATGATTATATTTTTAACGTACAAATATTTTAAAAATTTAAAATTATTATTACCGATAGCATTGAGTATAATTTTTGGAATACTGTGCGGATATGTAGCAACAAAATTATGGTTTGACAGTTTTCAGGTTATTACAATGGTATTTTCAACAACCCTGATAGGAATTGGTATTGATTATTCATACCATTATTTCTTTAACGGGGAAACAGATAAAAACTTTATAAAAAATCTTTCATTCAGTTTGCTGACAACAATAGTTCCGTTTTCATTATTGTATATGACGGGAATAGAATTATTGCAGCAGGTTGCCGTATTTACGATTTTCGGGTTGGGCGGAATATATATGATTGTGCGTTATATTTACCCTTGTTTTGAATATTCCCTGCCGGTTAAAACCTACAATCCTAATTATAAATTATACAGAACTTTTTTAATCGGTATTTTTATATTAAGTGTAACAGGGCTTATAAGATTTCATTTCAACGACAATTTGACTGCACTGTACAGTCCGTCAAAGGCTCTTTTATATGCAGAAAACTTATATGGTAAAATTTCAGGCGAAAATAATAATACCCGAATTATATCCGTTAAGGGAGATAATATCGGCAAAATTATTGAAACGGAAGAAAAAATCACTAAAAACCTCGGAACGGAATATTTTGCATTATCAAAATTTTTGCCGTCAGAGCAAAAACAATATGAGAACTTTAACCTTGTAAAAGATTTGTATAACAACAATTTGGATAAGTATTCGAATATACTTACAGCAAATCAAATTAAAACATTAAAAAACACAAAATTTATTCCGGTAAAATTTGATGATTTATATTTAAAAGACTTCTTAATAGACTCAAACACTTCTATGATAATTGTTTTTGGAAACAAAGAGCTGAATATAACAAATGAAAATGCGCAGGTAATAAATATTCAATCGGATATTAAAAGTTACATGAATCGCTGCCGTCATTTGCTTTTAATGTTGTTTCCCGCAGTAATTCTTTTATTATACATATTACTGACCTGTTTATACAATTACAGAAAGGCCTTTTGTATATTAATGCCATCCGTAACGGGAATCCTGGCTGCCGTTTTGCTGACAACTCTTATTTACGGAGAATTAAATTTATTCAGCATAATTACAATATATTTAGTTCTCGGTTTTACGATTGACTATTCAATATTTCGTGTTGATGCCGGAGAAAGAACAGAAAGTGCAGTTTTTGTTTCCTGTGTGACAACTTCTTTTTCGTTTTTGTTGTTGGCTTTATGCGGGTTTAAGATGCTGAGCTCTATGGCATTAGTATTATTCTTTGGTATTGTAACATCTTATATAACAAGTTATTTATTATTAAAAAATAGGATAATTTCAAATTATGAAAACAATTAAGCGTAAACCACAAGATTCTGTTATTGATGCTTTGACTGAGGCACAAAAATTCATATTTGCACCGCTGGCTTTTCAGGCACTTTCATCTATGATTGAACTTGGAATACTCGGGTATTTGGATAAAAATCCTGCAACCGAGGAAGAAATAATTTACGCAATTAAATCAGATGAATATACCGTAAGGACTCTCCTGCAAACGGGTATCGCAAATAAAATTGTTCAAGAACAAAATAATTTATACAGTCTGACTAAAATGGGAAAATTGTTCCTGTATGATGATATGACAAAAACAAATTTCAATTTTGTGAAAGATGTCTGTTATCTTGGTGCAAGCGAATTAACGGCTTCCTTTAAAGAACAGCAGCCAATAGGATTACGCAAATTTGTCGGGAATTATCCTACAATTTATCACGCTTTAACAAGTTTGCCCGACAAAATTGGAAAAAGCTGGTACGGTTTTGATCATCTGTATTCAGATAACTGTTTTGAAGAAGTTTTTCGGATTATTTCGCAAACGTATAAATCTATATATGATATAGGCGGAAATACCGGTAAATTTGAAAAATTATGTCTTAAACATGATAAAAATTTTGATATAACAATGTTTGATTTAAAAACAAATATAGATAAAATTAAAAACGATTCGGAATTATCAGGCTGCAAATTTTGTCCCGTCAATGTTTTGGATAAAAATCCAAACTACCCTGCAATAAATAACAGTGCGGTTTTAATGAGTCAGTTTTTAGACTGTTTTTCCAAAAAAGATATTGTTAAAATTTTATCCGATATAAGAAAACATATGGACAAAAACTCTGCACTGTATATTCTTGAACCTTATACGGATATGCAAAAGTTTGAAGGCGCCGGGTATTCTCTTGTTCACACATCATTATATTTTACATGTATGGCAAACGGTGTCAGCAAATTTTATACCCTAAAAGAAATGGAAAATTTAGTTGAGGAAGCAGGCTTTACGGTAAACAAACGTTATGAGGATATAGGATCTTTTAATTATACAATGCTTGAATGTAAAAATATCTCTGAGGATAAATGGTTTCAGATGAAAGAACAGGCTGCCGGGAAAAACAGACTGCGTTTGACATGGTTTTTATACAAAATATTCGGTCAAAATGCGTTGTATTTTATAGCGTTTTTGGTGTCATTTTTTACCTTTATCTTTGCCCCGAAAGTCAGAAAATACTCAAAAAAATATTTTGAATTAATTGAACCTCAAACGGGCCTAAAACCGAACCTGATAAATCAATTTAAACACATACGCTCTTATGCGGATTCTCTTGCGGATAAAATGCTGGTATTTAGCGGAAATTATGACGAAAAACAAATTCTTTTTGATAATGAGAAAGATAAAGATGCATTATTTAACAGTATTGAAACAGGTAAAGGTGCATTTTTTATCTGCAATCATATCGGAAATATTGAGATATTACAGGCGTTTTTGTCAAAACATCTGACAAGGCCGGATTTTAAAGTTAATGTCTTTATGAGTAACAAACAGAGTCAGATTTTTAATGATTTTATAAAAACCTTAAAAATTGATTTTCCGGTAAATACTTTTTTTGTTGAGGATATGGGAATAAACACCGGTATAGAATTAAAAGAAAATTTAAACAAGGGTGAAGTTGTGTTTATTGCAGGGGACAGGCTTTCTCAGAACAATGACACAAGATGTTTTTCAGCAGAATTATTTTCTCACACCGTATCACTTCCGCAGGGAACATTTAAACTGGCAAAATTAATGGAGGTTCCGACATATTTTATTTCTGCCGTTAAGGTTGATAACAAATACCGAATAGTTTTAGAAAAACAAAACAACCTTGAAGAACAGACCCTCATAAATAACTATGTAAAATTTATGGAACGGGCTGTAAAAATTAACCCGTTCCAATTTTTCCATTTTTATGACTTCTTTGAATAAAAGTTTAATATAACTTATTTTTATATTATGGTTTTAAAACCCTGCAATAGCCTTTTGTTCTGGCTTTTCTATACCACATAGCGTTATCTTGAAATGCTTCCATTGAGTAGTTCCCATTTTCAGTAATGTAGGGTGGGTAAAGCATATGCGTACCCACCAAGATATTTTATAAATGGTGGGCAATTCATTTTTGCCCACCCTACGTGCTGTGATTTTACACCCAACCTATGAGCAAACACAATAGTTTGAGATTGGGTTGGTGCAATTAATTGCACATTACTAGCTTTTTATACTTATACAACTTTTTTCAATAAAATCTACGGTCTATATTCTCAGGCGTGCTAAATCTCTTTTTAGACCGTTTATATAACTTTCTCTTTTATCAAGTGAGATATTGTAATCTGGCAGACTATGCCTTGCCAATTCCAAAAATTCTGATTCTTCTTCAGGAGTTACCCAACGTAATATATCCCGTAGGGATTGTTGCCACTCTCTTATACGACTTTTTGCATTAGCTATAGCATCATTAACCTCATCAAGTAAAAATTGATAATAGTTATTATTATATGGGTCATCGCATATATTACTCCTAACATAGGGGTGTGATGCTACATCATTCTTACATATGTTTTGTTTATGAAGTAGTTCATTTAAAAAAATTTGTTCATCTTCTATACTATCTTTAAGACTAAATGCAGATGTGGCTAGTTCTGAGACAGTATAAGGACATGTACTGCTTTTAAATGCTACTGTACCATAGTGTTGTGGCTTATTATTCCTATTTACAGGTGCATTGTTAGTTTTTGTAAGATTGTAATAATTTGTTGTGATATTGTTGTTAATCGGTGATATATCCATTTTTACTCCTTTTAATTGGGTACACTATTTAATACAAAACCCCTAAAAATAAAATTTGTTAGTGGTTTTGTAAAGAATTGTTTTCTATTTTCCACATAATTTTGTGGCTGTTAATTTTTCAACGACTTTCTTTACTGCATCAGAATCGAACGCAAACGGAGTTGTTTTTCTGTCAATAATTTGGCTTATTTTGGTAAATAATCTCCGTTGTGCTTTTCTTCCCATACGAGGTTGAGGTTTTCTGCTATTTACTTCTGCGGTTATTTCTTCTGTAAGTCTTTTTGCAAAACTGCTATCTGATTTCAATGCTTGAGGATTATCATTGGATATTTCAAGCATACTTGTTCCTTCACCATCTAATTTTGTACTATCAGGAATCAGTCTTATTCTTTTATAATTTTTGTCACCGCAAAATGCTATCTTTGAGGTGCCAGTGTTGTTAATTGCTTGTACTTTCATTTTTTCTCCTTAAATTATTTACTTTAATATTAAAACCTGTGAAAATATTTTTTGCTAATATTAATAAATTTTATTAAGAAATATCAAGACCCTTAGTAATGTAGGGTGGGTAAAGCATNNGGGCAATTCATTTTTGCCCACCCTACTCCCTGTTACAGAATGAGCAAATAGAGGAATAACCACCGATAATCGAAGATTGTCTTGGTGAGAGTCCACCCTTATCAGGCCTCTCGAAAAACG
>DBXD01000092.1:10424-10555 GCA_002309425.1 Cyanobacteria bacterium UBA1221 | reverse complement strand
CTCGGCAGAGTGCTCTAACCACAAACTGAATACTTAGCGAACATCCCTAAGATAAGGGTGAGGTCAATACGACAAAATAAAAAAGACGATAACAAATGTCATCGTCTTTTTTATCTGGGCCGCAGTGGACT
>DBXD01000092.1:4917-10275 GCA_002309425.1 Cyanobacteria bacterium UBA1221 | reverse complement strand
GGCAGAGTGCTCTAACCACCTGAGCTGGCAGCCCGCATATCAGCTAGTGCCTTTGCATAAGCTAATGTACTATAAACATTTTTTAAAATCAAGTATTTTTAAATACAAAAATCGCCTGATTGTATCAGGCGACTAAATTTACTACGTAGTTCTGCTATCTCCAAATCTCGGTAGTCGTTTCTTAACGCTTATGTTTCTGTAAATCCGTTTTTAAAATATTCCATCTTTCTTGCAAGATACCATTTTCTTTCCTGCAAGTCCTCTATATTTGCTTTTATCTCCGCAAGTTCATCAAATAATGTGTCTAAATCTTTGTGCTGCGGAATGGGTGCATCTTCTTTATATACCGCTTCCTGTTCCGTCCATTCCGGGGTGAAACATCCGTTCTCAAATAACTCCTTCATATCCATATTACTATCCCCCTGTTATTAATCTTTTTGCGTAATAAACGAATGAAATAAATCCACTAAATCAAACTTCCCGTACTTGAACGGTACAAGTTTTTCATCATATTCAGTATTCGTAATCTCTTGCAGTTCACGCATTTCTTTATATGACAATGAATTAAAATCAAAACTTGTCATCTCTGCGTAATCTACCATCATTTCATCTGCATCCAAAATTTTCTTGTCTTTCATGCCACACTCCTTTAAAAATATCCTTGTTCACATTTTCTAAATCGGCATGTTTTGTGAAAACCTTTAGGATTTTAAAAACTTTTGTTACATATTTTTACAAAATCGCAATTATACTTTCGTGATAATATGATAAGTATGGTTATTGAAAATATAAAGGAGTGAGTATGAAAGTATTGTTATTTAACGGTTCACCGCACAAAAACGGGTGTACATATGTTGCGTTGGAAGAAATTGCAAAAACCTTAAAAGAAGAGGGGATTGATTCAGAAATTTATCAGATTGGCACAGAGCCGGTTGCGGCCTGCAAAGCCTGCTATGCCTGCGGAAATTTAGGCAAGTGCGTAATCAATGATAAAGTTAATGATTTTGTTGAATATGCTGCAAATTTTGACGGATTTATATTCGGTTCTCCCGTACATTACGCATCTGCCTGCGGCGGGATTACTGCATTTTTGGACAGAGCCTTCTTTTCGGGGTCAAGACGAAAAGGCGGAAATGTGTTTGTGCACAAGCCCGGTGCAGCAGTAGTGAGTGCCAGACGCTCAGGAACAACCGCAACTTTAGACCAGCTGAACAAATATTTTACGATAACCCAAATGCCGATAATATCGGGAAGATACTGGAATATGGTGCATGGTGCAACCCCTGAACAGGTCTTGGAAGACAAAGAAGGTTTACAAAATATGAGAATCCTTGCACGTAATATGGCTTGGCACTTAAAATGCCGTGAGGCTGCCGAAAAAGCAGGGGTTCAGCTTCCAAAAACAGAAGAAATTGTTTTTACAAATTTTGTGAGATAATAAAAACTCCCGTGCAAAACGGGAGTTTTATTTTATAATTCTTCCGGTTTTATTTCTTCCCACAATCCGCTGAACTTTTGTCCCATAAGGTGGTTACGTTCAAGTTTTATTTTCTTATACTGAATTTCACTAATCATTTTCCCTGAGGAATCCATTACCCCATAGCGCTCATTTTTTCTGACTAGCAAATATTCACCGAGTTTTTTGATTTTGTCATACTGGATATTCAGAATTAGTTTCCCGTTCATATCAGCAAGTCCGTACTTGTTGTAACGTTTAATTATAAAGGTATCATAGGCGGGCTTTATCCTGTCGCAATCGTTTTCTACAAGAGTATTATTTTCCGCATCAATAATTCCGTAATACCTGTTTAACTTTGAAACAAAAATATCATTCCCGTAACGTTCCAAATTCTGATATTTTATCGGAACAATAGTTTTTTCTCTCAAATCGATTATACCGTACTTTTTATCGTAGCGGACTTTTATCCTGTTTGGAGAAATCTCCTCCATGCCTGAATAATTGCGGGCTGTTAAATTTTCGCCCAATTCATCTAAAATTTTATATCCGCGGTTTTTCCTGATAAGAAAATAGTGTTTATTTTCATATATAATATGCTGAACACTCTGGCAGTCCGGAACCAGAACCGAGCCGTCTTTATTATAAATAGTGCTGTTTGTAAACACACGTTTAGACCCGTCGGAATAGTAGTCTGTTGTGATTTCGCTAATCACATAATGCATATCACAGTTAGGAAATTTTATTTCTTTTGTATCAACAGTTTTCTTTATTAAATAGACAGGCGTAGAAGAACTTCCTGATGAATGATAGTGATTAGGATTGTGTGAGTGTGAATGACTTGCCGAATGGTGACCTCCCGAGTGCGAAGGTCCGGAGTGGTGAGAGGCAAAAGCAATCGGACAACAGATTGCCAATACTGCCAGCATATAAATAATTTTCTTCATACAATTCTCCTGCTACATATATAATTATAACTCTTTTTTTACTTAAAATGTTCATATTCTCCAAAAGTTTTATTTTTGTAACAAAAGGGTGGATTATATTACGGAATGTAAAAATCCCCAAAAAATAATGGCAAAAATTATTTAGTTTGTGTTTTTTATTTAATAGAAGTGTAAAAATGTGTGAAAGGAATATAAATATGAGTGTAACTTTTTCGGGTTCCCAATACGGATATACGGATAACGGACACGTATATAAGAAATCAAACATTGGCAAAAAAATCGGTACTGTTGCAGGTATAGCTGCACTATATCCGATGGCTAATTTAGGGTTTAAAATTTCCAACAGGTATTCCAACAAAACCCATTTATCCAAGATTAATAATGTTCCGGAGTTTTTTAAAAAACTTTCTGATTTTGTAAAAAAAGGTCCGGAATTTGGTGAAATGCTTTTGGCTTCGATAAGGGGCGGAAAAAAAGCTGAAAAAGTTATGAAGTTTATAACAAAATCGAAAACTACCCGCGTTGTCGCAGCAGGTTTAGCGGTTGCTCTTCCGGTTGTATCAAGTGCTTTATTTGGCAGAATGCTCGGTAAAGGTGTTGATAAAATCATTGACCACAAGTCCAAAAAACGAGCAGATGCATAATAAAAATAAATAATTAAAATAAAAACCCGATAATAAATTATCGGGTTTTTTAATGTATATGTTTGGAGTATTTATATTACATCATTCCGCCCATACCCATGCCGCCCGGCATAGCAGGCATTTCCGGTTTTTCTTCCGGAACTTCAACAACAGCAGCTTCTGTTGTCAGTAACATAGAACCTACTGATGCTGCGTTCAGCAATGCGGAACGGGTAACTTTTGCAGGGTCAACGATACCAGATTTGTACATATCAACGAATTTGTCGTCTAATGCATCATAACCGTATGCTCCTTCGTTAGAAAGAACGGTATCCAGAACTACATCAGCTTTTGCACCTGCATTGTTTGCGATTGCTCTTAAAGGTACATCAAGAGCGGATGTCAAAATCTTGAACCCGATTTTTTCATCATCTGATGAGAAATTCAGGGTATCAATTTGCTTTTGTAATTCCTGTTGAACTCTTATCAGAGCAACTCCGCCGCCCGGAACAATACCTTCTTCGTTAGCTGCACGGGTTGCATTAAGTGCATCTTCAATTCTCAGTTTTCTTTCTTTAAGTTCAACTTCAGATGCCGCACCAACTTCTATAACGGCAACGCCGCCTGAAAGTTTTGCAACACGTTCCTGAAGTTTTTCTTTATCGTATTCACTGTCGGATGCCTCAATTTGACGTTTAATAAGTTTAACTCTTTCCTGGACTGCGGCTTTTGTTTCGTCACCGACAACGATTGTTGTTTCATCTTTTGTAACGGTAACACGTTTTGCTTTACCCATCATTTGAGTTGTAACGTTTTCTAATTTAATACCAAGTTCTTCCGTGAACATTTCACCGCCTGTCAGGATAGCGATATCTTCAAGCATTGCTTTTCTTCTGTCACCGAATCCCGGAGCTTTAACTGCTACTGCTCTCAAAACTTTTCTCATAGTGTTAACAACTAATGTAGCAAGTGCCTCGCCTTCAACATCCTCTGCAATCAACAACAATGAACGACCGTCACGTGCAACCTGTTCAAGAACAGGTACAAGGTCTGAAATGATATTTATTTTCTTGTTTACACAAAGAACGTAAGCATCTTCTAAAACGGCTTCCATTCTCTCGGCATCTGTTACAAAGTATGGTGATAAATAACCTTTGTCAAATTGCATACCTTCAACTACTTTCAAATTTGTACCGAAAGATTTGCTTTCTTCAACTGTTATAACACCCTCTGCTCCGACTTTTTCCATAGCTTCTGCGATTAATTCGCCGATTTCTTTGTTGTTACCTGCGGAAATTGCGGCAACCTGAGCAATTTCTTCTTTGGTATTTACGGGTTTAGACATTTCCTTAACTTTTTTAACCGCAATATCAACGGCTCTGTCAATACCACGTTTCATTGAAATCGGGTTTGCACCTGCTGTCAGGTTCTTTAAACCTTCTCTTACAATAGCCTGAGCCAAAACAGAAGCGGTTGTTGTACCGTCACCTGCGACATCATTTGTTTTTGAAGAAACTTCTTTTAATAATTGTGCGCCTGCATTTTCCAAACCGTCTTTTAATTCAATTTCTTTTGCGATAGTAACACCGTCATTAACAATTTGGGGTGCGCCGAATTTCTTTTCTAAGATAACATTTCTGCCTTTAGGTCCGAGAGTAACTTTTACTGCATCGGCAACGGCATCAATGCCTGCAAGAAGTGATTTCCTTGCTTCTTCATTAAATACAATTCTTTTAGCCATTTTTATTTCTCCCTATATGTAAATTATTCAATTACTGCCAAAACATCTTTTACTGACAGAATTTTGTATTCAACACCGTCAGTTTTTACATCTGTTCCTGCATATTTAGCATAGAGAACAACTTCACCGACTTTAACATCAAGCGGTTCTCTTTCGCCTTTGTCGTTCATTTTCCCTAATCCGATAGCCACAACTTCACCTTTTTGAGGTTTTTCTTTTGCACTATCAGGAATAAAAATTCCGCCCGTAGTCTGCTCGGTATCTTCGATAACCTTAACTACAACTCTGTCTCCAATTGGTCTTAACATAATTTTCTCCTTTTCTGATTTTATTTCAATCTAAATTTATTTTACAACCTAATACATTTATATAATAACTTTTGGAAAAAATTTAAAACCTTAACGAAAAATTAATTTTTCGGATAAAATTTATCTCTGTGCGAAACATTGCACCCTAAAAACTTATGTATAATTTAAAGAACGAGCTAAAACCAATTTTAATACACAAAAATTCATACACCACTTGAAAAATAGTTTTGCCTGTAATAATATACTCTTACGAAAGTTTTACGGCTTTGGTATGCCTGAAACT
>DBXD01000092.1:0-4852 GCA_002309425.1 Cyanobacteria bacterium UBA1221 | reverse complement strand
CACAAATCTGCTGCAAAACGTTACAAAGTAACAGCATCAGGTAAAATTCAAAAAAGACAAGCAGGTATAGGACACTTGCTCCAACACAAATCAGGATCTAGAAAACGCAGAATTTTCAAGATGGTTGATGTATCTGAAACACACGTTAAACTGGTATCTAAAGAGTTACCATACAAGAAGTATTCAAGATAGGAGCGGTGAATTATGAGAATTAAACGCGGAAATGTAAGTCGCAACAGACATAAGAAAATCTTAAAACTTGCTAAAGGTTTTATCGGCGCAAGAAGCAGAATATTTAAAGTAGCAAACACAGCTGTCATGAAAGCATTGAAATATGCTTACAGGGACAGACGTACTACAAAACGCAATATGCGCAGACTCTGGATTGTCAGAATCAATGCTGCTGTCAGAGAACGCGGTATGAGCTATTCAAGATTTGTTAATGCCTGCAAACAAGCTAACATCGTTGTAAACAGAAAGATGCTCGCTGAACTTGCAGTTAATGACAAAGAAGCTTTTGATGTAGTATACGAAACTGTTGCAAAGGCTGCTAAGTAATTAATTTTATTACTGAAAAAAGAACCTCTTATTAAAAGAGGTTCTTTTTTTGTGATAAATCGTATTTTTATGCTAGAATTTAGTTGTTAAACGTACAATTTAAAAAAGGAAGAGAAATATGACAAAACTTTCACCATTACAACAAGAAAGATTAAAGTATCAGCCAAAACTTCCCCAAAGCCTTTCTCAGGGTATTAATTCCCTGGAAATGATTGAAGGTGAGGCTACTCAATCTGTCAGAGATCAGGAACAAATCAAAGCATTATTTTCAAGCACTTACGGAAAACCTGTTGTAACATTTAAAAATTCAGGTTCTTCTTCTGTTTCTTCACAAAGAAACGTAGGTGTAATCCTTTCGGGCGGACAAGCTCCCGGCGGACATAACGTTATTGCAGGGTTGTATGACGCTTTGAAAAGTGCAAATCCAAATAACAAATTATACGGATTCCTAGGCGGGCCAAGCGGTATTATTGACGGTAAATATATCGAATTTACGGATGAATTTATTGATCAGTACAGAAATACCGGCGGATTTGACATTATAGGTTCCGGCAGAACCAAACTGGAAACAGAGGACCAGTTCCAGGAATCCTGGAAAGTATGCCAAAAATTGGGAATTTCAGCAGTTGTTATTATCGGCGGTGATGATTCAAATACTAATGCGGCAATGCTTGCTGAATGGTTTATTAAACACAATGCGGGTATTCAGGTTATCGGTTGTCCGAAAACCATTGACGGCGACCTGAAAAACGAACAAATCGAAATTTCTTTCGGTTTTGATACCGCAACAAAAACTTATGCTGAATTAATCGGAAATATTCAGCGTGATGCAAATTCCGCAAAAAAATACTGGCACTTTGTAAAAATAATGGGCAGAAGCGCTTCTCACGTTGCATTAGAAGCTGCACTTCAGACTCAGCCAAATATTACTTTGATTTCAGAAGAAGTTGAAGCAAAACAAATGTCTTTAGAATCAATAGTAAACTATATGTCAGGCATTATCGCAAAACGTGCGGAAATGGGTAAGAATTTCGGTATTGCAATTATTCCTGAGGGTTTGATTGAATTTATACCCGAAATGAAATCTATGATTGCCAACCTGAATGATATTATGGCAGAATTGGAGTCTGATCCGAGTTTCCTGGCTGCAACAAGTATGCATGACAAGTTCGCTATTGTAGAAAGAAGATTGGATGACGATAAAGCATCTGTTTACAGTTCACTTCCTGCCGGCATTAAGGCTCAGTTACTGGCAGACAGAGATCCGCACGGTAATGTTCAGGTTTCAAAAATTGAAACAGAAAAATTGTTGATTGAAATGATTTCATCAAGATTGAGTGAAATGAAATCTCAGGGTCAATATGTAGGCAAATTCTCTGCACAATCTCATTTCTTCGGATATGAAGGCAGATGCGCNNCCGTCAAACTTTGATGCTGATTATTGCTATTCATTGGGTTATAATGCATTTGCACTTATCAACAACGGTTTGACAGGTTATTTGTCATCAGTAAGAAATCTTACAAAACCTGCATCAGAATGGGTTGCAGGCGGTATTCCTCTTACAATGATGATGAATATGGAAAAACGTCACGGCGAAATGAAACCGGTTATCCAAAAGGCTCTGGTAAAACTTGACGGCCCCGTATTTAAGCAATTGAGCGATAACAGAGAGGACTGGGCAATGAATGACAGATATTTATTCCCCGGTGCAATCCAATACTTTGGACCTTCAAGCGTTTGCGATATAACAACAAGAACGTTGCAGCTTGAAAGAGCAAAAGAACTTGCAAATGTTTAATTCGCAGAATAAATCACAAAAGCGGACTGAATATTCAGTCCGCTTTTTTAAGTGCTTAAAGTATTGAATTTTTTATTTTCAGAGTTATTATATAGGTATGAAAAATAAGAATTTTAAAATATTATTAACTTTAGTATTACTGCTTGGAGTCGTAGGAACTGCAAATGCCTGGGGAAATTTCTCCAGTCGGGAAGTTCAGTACGATGATGAAGGCTACGAAATCGAAAATCCGCACAAGTACAGCCAGGTTGCAGCTCAGCATATTTTGGTAAAAACCGCAGCTGAAGCCGTACAAATTAAAAAAGAACTGGATAAAGGCGGAAGTTTTGAATTTTATGCGGCAAAGTATTCTCTGTGTCCGTCAGGTCAAAAAGGGGGGTATCTCGGATATTTTGAAAGAGGACAGATGGTTCCCGAGTTTGAAAATAAAGCATTCTCTATGAAAGTCGGGGAAATCTCAAACCCTATCCGAACAAATTTTGGCTGGCATATCATAAAAGTTGTTGATAAAAGGTAGTTTAAAGGCTCAGAAACGTAACCGTTTTGTCGCCATACTGTTTTTGTTTCATGATTTTGTACTCTCCAAAATCAACCTCTTTGACGTGCTCAAGAATAACAATACCGTTTACAATATGTTTTATTGCATCTAAAGATTGCCCGTAAATCCCCGAATAATAAGGCGGATCAATATATATTACATCGAATTTTTCTATTAATTTTTTAACAATTTTTGTGCTGTCGCCGTTTAATAATTTTAATTCGTAATCTGTTGAATTAAGATATTTTTTGTAATTCGATTTTATAACGGATAAAACTTTAGGATGTTTTTCAATAGCAACGGCACGAACAAACCCCCTTGATATTGCTTCCAGTGCCATAATTCCCGAACCCGCATACATATCAAGGAAACTTGCTCCCTCAAAATCTACCATTCCCTGCAGAGTGTTAAAAATACTCATACGGATTTTTGACAGTGTCGGACGTGTGATATTCTCATCCGGTGCTGAAATTTTTTGACCTTTAAATTTACCCGCTGTTATATTCATATGAACTATTTTACAATAAATAAAATTTATTATATAATTAACCCACGGGGAGTTTTATGGAGAACCGGGAAAACAAAACTGATGTAATAGTTGTCGGAGGTGGTCCTGCCGGAATAGCGGCAGCAATAACCGTTGCAAGAGCGGGTTTTGAAGCAATCCTCATTGAAAGAGGTACTTTTGCCGGCAGCAAAAACGTCTTTGGCGGAGCGATTTATGCAGATTCCGTAAAACAAATTTTTCCTGATTTTGAAACTTCTGCTCCGCTTGAGAGAAAAAATATTGAACATAAATTTGCGATACTCGGAGAAGATGACAGTACCGTAATTTCTTACAAAAAAAATCCGAAAGATGCCGTAAGTTACAGTGTTATGCGTGGCAAATTTGACCGCTGGATGGCAGAACAGGCCCGGCGGGAAGGAGTTATCATCGTTGAAGAAACTGTTGTAAGGGATTTAATTGTAAAAGACAAAAAAATTGTTGGTGTAAAAACAGAACTTGAAGATTATTACTCTGATATTGTCATCCTTGCTGACGGTGTAAATTCTCTGCTTGCAAAAAGTATCGGACTCAGAAAAGACATTAAACCCAAAGATGTTGCACTCTCTGTTAAAGAAGTTATAAAAACAGATAAAGAAAAAATAAATGAACGATTTTTGCTAAATGATGATGAGGGATGTATTTATGAACTCTTTGGCGGTTCAATGCTCGGTAAACTCGGACTTGGCTTTATTTATACAAATAAAGAATCCGTAAGCATCGGACTCGGAATCACTCTGGATGAACTCGACGGAACGGGAATTAAACCTTATGAACTTCTGGATAAAATTAAAGAACATCCGACAATTTCACCGCTCATTAAAGGCGGAGAGGTTATTGAATATTCTGCTCACCTTATCCCTGAGGGCGGTTATAAAAAAATGCCCAAATTATACTCTGATGGGGTTATGGTAACAGGTGATGCCGCAATGCTTGTAAATAATATGCACTGGGAAGGTACAAATTTAGCACTCATCAGCGGTAAATTTGCAGGTGAAACAGCCGTTGAGGCACTTAATAAAAAAGACTTTTCCGCAAAAACATTAAAAGAATATGACAAAAAATTGAGAAAATCTTTTGTTATTAAAGACCTGTACACATACCGCAATTTGATGGATGTTATGCATGACAAAAAAACAATTTTCATGGATACTTATTTCAAAAAAATTAATGCTTTCTTTGAAATGTTTACATCTGTAAACGGAGTTCCAAAACGTGAATTGTACAGAAAATTTATTTTTGATTTTATAAAAGAACGCGGATTTTTCGGTTTGTGTTCGGATTTTTGGGCAGTTGTGAAATTGGTATGGAGTGTGTTGATAAAATGAATTTAGACAAAAACCTTGCTACATTAAAATATACTCCGGATACGGAATCTCATCTTAAACCTTGTGAAGAAGATTGCAGGGACTG
>DBXD01000052.1:4073-7296 GCA_002309425.1 Cyanobacteria bacterium UBA1221 | reverse complement strand
AACATCTTTTTCAATTCAGGATAAGGTTTTATCCCGATATATACGGTATCATTAAGCCGCATGGAAGGAGTAGCATCAACACCCTTAGCATATGCTTCCTTTATTGTTTCTTCCAGTTCTTTTTTTATCTTATCGCTGTTTGCATCTTTTTTCAGTTTGTCAATATCGAGGTTCAAATCTTTTGCAATGTCAATAATAGCTTCTTCCGTTTCCGGCTGCAATTCAAAGAATTTTGAATTAATATCCCAAAATTTACCCTGTTTTTCTGCAGCCATGGCATACCTTGCCATACGGCATGAGCCCTCGTGGAAAGGTGAACGTAAAAACTTATTACATTCTGTATCGAGCGGTAAATGCTTATGTATTACCTCAAAACCTTTCAGTTCTTTTGCGGCTTTATGGAACATTTTGTCAAAAGCTCCGCAGAACGGGCAGTTATAATCCGTATAAATATAAACTTTTAATTCCGCATCTTTGTCACCTAAAATATTCCCGGAAATCGGGTATTTGTCGGATTTTGTGTTGAAAAATTCCATAATACCCTTGCGCTCTTTTAACAACTTAACCTGAGGCGCAAACACTTCCGTTGCGTTCGTATATGTCAAAAATCCGGAAGCAAGGAATAAAACAACCAAAAATGCAACTAAATATTTTCTGTTTTTGATTGCTGATATAAAATCAGAAACACTCTGTTTAAAGGCTTTCACAAGACCTCCGTTCTTATAATCGATGGCGATTAATCCTATTAACAGATTAAGTACATAGGTGCAGGCACACAATATACATAATTTCTTTATTTCAACAAGACTTAATCCCAACAATATCATTGAAATTATAAAAGAGAAAATACCCAAAAGTGCGATATAATCCAGGGGATTTTTAAATACTTCCATAAATTTGAATATTACAATGTTTTTCAGTTTGTCCGCAAAAAGAAGAACTATCACAAAACAGTAGAAAAACATTCCCCAATATGCCAACGGAACACCGAAGAATTGTGATTCCGTAGTTTTAGCGATACCGTCACAATCAATAAACTCATTTACCGAACAAAAACTCGGCAGAGCATACGGATTAAAATTTGCATCATAGTATATTACGGCAAGTTTAATTGTTGTCAAAAACCCAATAAAAGCCAATATAAAAATGAGTATTTTTTTTACGAAATTTCCCTTTTCCATCATTCTTCTCCTTATTCTTTTAATTATTTTACATTCCGAGCAAGAATAAATCAATAGATAAAAGTAGAATACATCCACTTGATAATTTGCCTGATTTTCATGTATAATTAGCAACAGGGTATAGGTTTGCATGAAGAAGAATATATTTAAATTATTTCTTAACAAATTCCTTGCATATCCGATTTGGATTAAACAGGTCGTATTTTACAGATTGTGGCAAAATATGAGTGAAAACGGCTGCAAAGATTATGTTATAAATTGTGCGGACAAACTTTTTGCCATGCACATACCCACACTTACTTTTCAGGGAAAACAGGAGTTGCTGGATAAAAAATCCGGTTTAGACAGCAATATATATAACTTTTTGAAATATTCGCATTCCGGATACAGCATTCTGGAAACTTCTCTCAATATGTTTATGTCTATTGAAGAAATATCAAAATTGTATATTTTCTGCCTGGAACAAACCTATATTGAAGCTCCCGAACATGATGACATATACGTAACCGCAGGATTTATTTCCGGGAAATTTCCCATTGGGGATTATCTGCTGAAAAAAGGTTCAGTTACAAAAGAGCAATTAGACAAAGCCCTGGAAGAACAGGAACGAAGGAAACAGGAGGGCGAGCGGAAATTATTAGGCAAAATTCTTGTTGAACAGGGTATCCTGCCTGAAGATGAACTAAAACTTTTATTCAAATTAAAATCCGATTCAAAAAAGAGATTTGTTATAAATCCTGAATTTATCCCGAATAACGAAGAAACAGGAAAACTTCAGGAAATGGAGAAAGAGCTTAACACTCTGAGAGAAGAAAATCTGGCACTAAAAAAGACTATGACTAAAATAATTAATATGGTGAAGAGTTATGATATTTAATTCCCCCGATACACTTGTAAAATATATTCGTGACGGACTTGTCGAAGAACAGCACTTTGGATATGCGATAGTACAAAATAAAGTCCACATAATAGAAAGGGCAGGTGAAAGCGGAAATTATCCGTTTTATCTGAGGTCCTGTGCAAAGCCTTTACAGGCAGCGCTAATGATAGATTTCGGAATGGATGTGGCTTTTGATTTGGAATCCGAAGAAATAGCACTTTGCTGTGCCTCTCATGCCGGAGAACCCTGCCATATAGAAATTGCAAAACGGCTTATGAAAAAAATCGGGATATCCGAAGATAAACTTTTATGCGGCATACACGAACCCCTGTCAAAGACTGAAAGGGACAGGATGCTGATTAATAATGAAAAACCGACGGTACTTCACAATAATTGTTCGGGTAAACATATAATGATGCTGGGATTATGCGCTATGCACGGCTGGAACACGGCAGACTACAACCACCCGACCCATCCGCTGCAACGACTGATAAAAGAAAAAATTTATGATTTGTGTGAGTTAAGAAAAGAATACCCTGAAACAACCGACGGCTGCGGAGTTCCTATCTATGCCATGCCGCTGGAAAATATGTGTAAGGGGTATCTCAATCTTTTCTGCTCTGATGATTACAAAAAAATCAGAGAGGCTTTCTTAAATAATCCTCACATTATAGGCGGGGAGGACAGAACGGATACAAAGATTATCGAAAATTCAACAAACCTTGTTGCAAAAGTCGGTGCGGGAGGTTTATGCATAGTTGTAAATACTGAAACGGAAGAATGTCTGCTCGTTAAAATTTCGGATTGCGATATGAAAGCAAGGGAAATTGCGGTATTTGATGCACTGAGGAATCTCCGTTGGGCAGATATTCCGACAGATAAAACAATAAAAACCCTGCACGGCCAGATAGTCGGAGAAATAGTAACAACATTATAAATACAAAAAATCCCTCTTTGAACAGAGGGATTTTTGTATATTTTTAACAAATTATTTACCGATTTTTTCAACAACTTTATCAATTAAGCCGTATTCTTTGGCTTCCTGAGCCGACAGGTAGTGGTCACGCTCACAGTCCTCTTTTACCTTTTCATAAGGCTGACCGGAATTTTCAGCCATAATTGAAATAAGCATTTCTTTCATTCTGAGAATTTCTTTTGCTTC
>DBXD01000052.1:0-4007 GCA_002309425.1 Cyanobacteria bacterium UBA1221 | reverse complement strand
CTTTTGCCTTTTGTTCCGGCTGACAATAAAAATGCGCCCATAGATGCGGCTTCACCAAGACATATTGTACAAACATCAGATTTTATAAGGTTCATTGTGTCATAAATTGCCATACCTGCCGTTATAACGCCGCCGGGACTGTTTATGTAAAGCATAATATCTTTTTCGTTATTTTCGCTGTCGAGCAGTAACAACTGGGCTACAACAGAGTTTGCAACATCATCATCAATTTCTGTTCCCAGGAAGATAATTCTTTCTCTCAAAAGTCTTGAAAATATATCAAAAGATTTTTCTCCTCTCGAAGAACTCTCAATAACCGTCGGCACATAGCCCATAATTTTCATATAAGTATCCTGATCCATTTTTCTCTCCTAATTTACCCGAAAATTATACCACAAATTTAGTTTACGGTAAAGTAAAACCATATATCCGAATGACTATATTTGTGAAAATTTCGTAATTTTTCTCCCCGCAGGGGAGAGATTAAATTGTATCTCTCCTCGGGAGAGAGTAATTTTTCAATGTGAAAGCATTTGCTTGAACATTTGAAAAATGAGAGAGGGTGGTTGAGAGCATACTCTTGCATAATTACCCTCTCTTGAATTTCTAATTCTCGCCTATCGGCTCTAATTGAAATTCTTTTCTCCCCGCAGGGGAGAGATAATAATATTTCACCCGCAGGGGAGAGATATACTGCACATCCCCGCAGGGGAGAATTATACACTGCTCCCTCTCCTGCCAATTTATTGCTGCAGGAGAGGGGAATATTCGCCCTCCGGAGATTAGAGCGGGCAAACTTGTTATTTTTATTAATACCCCCATGAATATGTCAGCTTGCCATCAGCATCATATTGTCTGCCCTTTATGGCATCACCATCTTCATCAAGTTCATAAACCCAATAGTACTCTATGCTGCCATCGGCATTTCTGTGTATTTCACGGCGTGTATTAGCATCATCGTCATATTCATAATCAGTGTAATACTTTACGGTTCCGTCGGCCGCTCGTTCAACTTCCCGGGTTTTTCTGTCATTACTGTCGTACTCATAATCTTTGTAGTAAGTCTCGGATGGGTCAGAGGCTATGTTTATATAACGAATTTGTTTGCCGTTGGCATCATATACACCTTCACCCTGCCAACTCATTGAGCCATTCGGTTTTCTGAGGATATGTTTGACTACTTTTCCGTTTCCGTCATATTCATATTCGTAATAATACTTAATAGTCCCATCGGAGTTTCTTCCTATCGAAAGTGTTTTATTACCGTTACTATCGTATTCGGAATCATAGAAGTCGCTTATAGAGCCATCATCGTTTCTATAAATATCACGCAGTACATTACCGTTTCTGTCTTTGACTTCGGAGATATATCCGTCCTTGTTGTATGAAAGCACCGTGCCGTCATTTTGGAAGTAGTCTTTATTTGCCTTGTCAGGTTCTTTTTTGTAATACATCATAGGTAATGTAACATCCGGAGGAGGTGTTTCAGCCGGTACAGGATTCATTGCCGGAGGATTATTATCCTTTTCGGGGATATTTTCCGTTGCCGCTGTGGGCGGATTCGGGTCAACTTTTGCCGGTTTGCCGCCGCTATTAGATGATGCGCCGACTCTTTCTTTATATTTTGCTTCTTCCGCTTTTCTGTCAACTTCATAACCGTCGATATTTAAGTTTGCTTCAAACCCGGATGGGAGTTTAACTTCTTCGCCAAGCCTGAACCAACCGCCATGAGAACGATTCATAGCCGTTGCATTCAACTCGCAAAACGCCTTGTACTGTTCTTCATTATCAACGTCAATTCCAAGTCGTCTTGCGGTATCTTTGAAATGTTCACCCTCTTTCGGATAAGAAATTACATGCCCTTCATCGTCATAATGAAGTTCAACTTCGTTATCGCCCTCTTTCAGGGTTACTTTATCACCTTCTTTAACCATTGTTCTGGTTGAAGATAATTGAGTAGTTGTTTTACCGTCTTGCACAACCGTTTGCTGACCGTTTCCGTCAGTACTTTCCTGTACTGTCTGTCCGTCATCACCGGTCACAAATCTGGCAACTTCGTTATTATCTGCATCCTTCTGGACAATAGTTTTTCCGTCTTCGGAAATTTCCCTCAATGCAAGAAGTTCATCATCAGCAGCATAAAATCCCACTTGCACAATTCTGCCATCGGGCATTTTTTCATTAACAACATAATCTATGCCTGCCGGAAGTTCCTCTGCACCAACCGTGTAATCCTCCGCATTAAATGGAATTCTCTCCATAATCTCAGAAACCTGTCCGTTTACATATATTGTATTTGTTACCGTATTTTCGTTAGTGACGATTTCCATTGTTTTAGTTTTACCGTCTTTATCGAAAGATATCTCATGCCAACCGTCATCAGCAAGATACTGCTGTTTTTCTAATACGGACTTGTTTTCGTCTTTATTGTACCTGTATAATTCTTCCTTACCATTATCTCTATATTTTACGGCTAAATTGTTATCCGCATCTTTAATTGTATTTACAACCGCATCATTATCACCGCCAATGGTATTTACAAAGTTTTTTATAACATCTCTTGCATCAGCACGCTTAACATCAAGACCCATCGATTTCAAAAATGAACGAGCCTCCCCGGCTGATAAATCCCCATTTTTAGCCGCTTCTTTCAAATCTTCATAGAGCTTTGTAATTTCGCTTTTATCAAGAATGCCGTTCCCGTCATCATAATGCGCAAAAATTGACTGCAAGTTCTTATCTTTTCCAAAAGCACCAAGCTGTACTCCGGTGTCGTCTTTTAATTCAACATAACCCAGCTTCTTTCCAAAATTCAATTTAATCGGTTCTGTTCCACTCATAATTAATTCTCACTCTTGTTATACATTAAATTAAATGCATAAAATTGTACCTCGTATTATTTTTATAAAGTTTTTTTGTTCGAAATAATTGCGTAGCAACCGGCCCGCGATACCCTACACTATAGGCATTATAATTGAGTTTTAGCCATTTTAAATTCATTTTTACAAAAATTTACAATATAACAATAATGAGTTTGTAATCCCTTTGTTCATTTATATCTGATTCAAATAAAAATGCCGAATTTCAACGGGATATGCCGCATTGTTATCATATAAAATAAATTCGCTCAAACCCTTATCAGGTTTTGTGTAAATTGAAACAAAATCATCTACGTATTTTTGCCGCTGAATAACTTCAGGTTTTATAATACGCCCTGTTTGTATGCCTCTTTTCTCGGCTCTGTCGATTGAATTTTGTTCATTTGTATTTATATGAAACATAATAATATCTTTGTAACCGTGTTTTTTAGCTTCTTCAATAATCCCATCCAAATAATTTTCCTTTGTGGAAGTCTGATAAACGACATTCAACCCTCGCTTAAATGCCTCATAAAGATTCACGGTATTTATTGAAGAAGAAGCCATATGCACATAAGTTGAGCCTTTATCATAATATCCCGGCAACAGAGGTTTTATATTGTCAGCATCAGGGATATAGCAGTACTCTCCAAAATTTTTCCGCTGCACAAATGTCGTTTTTCCGCTGCCTATACGGCCGGACACAATATAGAATTTTTTATCCGCAGGCTTCCCCTCCATTTCTTTAAGAGCGTACTCCGCTATCACGTCGAGCGTTGTCCCCGAGATTCCTGACGGCTGTAATATTTCTCCCTTACGGGCTTCAAAATCGGAAATATTCTGACTGAAATTCTCTTTATATTTATTCACCAAATCAGCAGTTTGCGCATGCCTGTCCGCATTATGCAAAAAACTCACATTATGCACTTTCGGACAGGAATAATAATTGGTTTTATACGGACTTATCCCTGAAATATTAAATTTTACCGCTGATACATACATATTATTATTTAGACTTTATACTTGCTTAAAAACACGTAAAAATAAAATTTGCCGATAAATTTTAAAAAGTTAATTTAATTGTAACGAATGTAAATTTTTAGAGAAAAAAATTAAAGAAAATTGAAAAAAGACCGTAAAAGTAAAAGT
>DBXD01000074.1 GCA_002309425.1 Cyanobacteria bacterium UBA1221 | reverse complement strand
TCCGTACATTGAAACATAAGGAAGCACAACAAGATTTTTACCCTCATCGGCAGTCCAGTCGGAATATAAATCAAGAATGAAATCCGGATTTTTATATATCGGACCGTGACTCGGCAAAATCATATCTACGGACATGTCTTTTATCATCTGAGTATATTTTTTGCACATTGTCCTGAACGGCATCATAATTTCGGCAAAATATCTTTTTGCACTGTTTTCAAGTCTTTTTGAATTATCAGCAAAAATATCTTCAAATGTATAATGCGCACCCAAAAAATCGCAAGTACACAACAGGTTATCCTCAACCAGGTGGGTAAACATTGTATCAGGCCAATGAACTCCGGGAGCAACAATAAATTTTAACGTCTTGTCCCCCAACGAAATTTCATCCCCGCTATTTACAACCAAAAATTTATCATCTACTACATGGAGCATTTCTTTAATGTTGTCTTTGCATTTTTGATTTGTGACGACAACCGAATCGGGATACTTTTCAAGAAGTGCAGGTATAGAACCCGTATGATCCTGTTCTCCGTGGTTTGCAATAATATAATCTATTTTTGTAATGCCGTTTTCATCAAGATTTTTTAAATATTCTTCTGTTTTCGGAGGATACATCGTATCTATAAGTGCAACTTTTTCACATCCTTTTACCAGATACGAATTGTAACTTGTACCGTTTTCCAAAGGAATCAGCTCATCAAAAAATTCTCTGTTACAATCGTTTAAACCGCAGTAAAATATATTGTTTTTTATTTCCTTAAATTTCACAACAATGCCCCGCCCAAAATAACACGAAAACAGAAAGCCTGCAACATTCGGAACAGACTTCCGTTAAAATTATGCCTGTTCAAACATATCTTTGCCGACACCGCACAACGGACAAACATAATCATCGGGTAAATCTTCAAACTTAACCCCGTTATTTTCTGCCGGATCATATTCATAATTACAAACTGTACAAACGTATTTACCCATTTTTTACTCCTTATATATGTCCCCTCCGGTGCCGGGAATATAGTACCCGGGCAAGTATCAGTTTATCCGCAAAATACTTGAAAGTCAAGTACATTTAAGCAGAACACGCCGGTATATAATTATGATTATTTCAATTTGATAATGTATTACAACTTACTTTATTAAATTGTTTTTCATAGCTATATAGACAGTATTTGTCCTGTTTTTTGCATCCAAAATTCTTAAAATTGCTTCTATGTTAGATTTCACGGTATGAACACTAACATACAAAATTTTTGCAATTTCTTTATTCGTACAACCCTGAGCCAGCAGCTTTAGAATTTCATATTCTCTTGGAGAAAGTTTTTCTGTGCAGTTAAGTTCAGAACATCCGGAATTAAAATTACGACCGCGAATAAGTTCTAAATCAGTATTTTTATATATCGTTTTCATAAAACAATTATATTACTAATTTATTTCTTTAAAAGCAAAGTCATTAATAATAAATCCGACCTTAATAATTTGTTACAATAAATTTTTGTATTTTTTGAATTACCCTATAACAGGCGGATTAAACACTCTTGCAGCAAGCTCCTTATCTAAAGCCAACAATCCCTGAGAATCATTTCCGATAAGTTTCAATGTTGCAAGAACACCTCCGACACTTTCTTCTTCTTCAACCTGTTCTTTAATGTACCAATTTAAGAATCCCAGAGCCGCTCTGTCTTTAACTTCATCGGCAACATCAGCGAGTTTGTTAATCAAGGCGGTGACGTGTTCCTCATGTTTTAATATCTGTTCAAATACAGCAAGAGGAGAAGCCCAATCAGTTTCAGGCGCACCAATTGCCTTTAATATAACTCTGCCGCCACGGGCATTTACATAATCAAACATACCCATTGCATGAGCATGTTCTTCCTGAACCTGAATATTCATCCAGTTTACAAAACCTTTAAGGTTCAATGTCTCAAAATATGCTTTCATTGAAAGATATAAATATTCCGAATACAATTCTGCATTTATCTGTTCATTAAATGCCTTTTCCATTTTTTCGCTAATCATAATTTTCTCCTTTTTATAAATATTTTACAATGCTCTGAGTATAGACTTTATATTTTCGTCGGTAATTTTAAGCAGGGCAACTGTTCTTGCCGTATCGTCCAGCGCACCGAGTTTTTTTAATATTTCCGCAGTCTTTAAAATTAAAGTCTGATTGCTGCATCTCAAAAGTTCTTTTACCGCTTCAATATTATCCGTAAAATCAAGTGCCGTGTATACAAATAAACTATTCTCATTTAATTCTTCATTAATGAGATTTTTTAATTGTTTTTCATTTATTTTAGACAGTAATTTTTTAATATCTTTTATTTCATTTTGGGTATTTTTATCTTCATCAAAAAGATATTCATCATTTTCCGTCAAAGTCTTAAATTTATCTTCCGCATTCAATAATACGACAGCAGATTTACTGTCCTGTTTTTGGGAAAGAACACGCTCAAAAACATTATACAAATCAAAATTAATGACTTCATAAAGCCCGATAATCTCACCCAAACCGTTTATTATGTTATTTAACACAAACAACCCGTTCTCATATTGTTTTTCAATCAACTCTGTTAAACTCGTCAGATATGGAATAAAACCTGCAATATTTTCCGGCATTGAGGATGTTTTCATCGCCTCTATAATTTCATCTAACGCATCTTTATTACCATACATTATCAAAAATTTTACTGCTGAAAGTTTTTCAAAATCATCATAACTCTTTAATTTTTCCAAGGCATCATTATAAGATTTTTCATCTTTTAATACACCTAAAGTCGAGGCACAGTTTGCATTTAAATTATCATTACCCGTATAAGAATTTGCTCTTAGCATATCCAAAGCCAACGAATCCTGAATATATGAGAAAAATTTTGCACAGTAGCATTTCTCCTCATCTGTTCCTTTTTCAAACATTTCCAGCATCTCATCCGTCAAATCTTCATCTGCATATTTAGCAAGAACTTCAATTATTGCATCATCGTAAGAAGGGGAATAATACTTAAAAAACTTCAGCAAATTTTTATAATTAGATTCGTTACAGGCATCATAAATTCTCTGCGCAACATTTGATTTTACAAAATCAAATAAAAAATCATCCTGTTCTACAAGCTCACGATACAACTCTGTGTCAGGCGTACTAACCATATGCGCCGCAATCGGTTCATACTCGTTTTTATTTTTTCCAGTAAGTTTTTTAAGTTCTTCTTTCATAACAAAATTATACCAAAAGCAAAGTCAAAATATTAAAACTAATGACTTCTGCAATCTTTTTAACACCTTGTAATATCTGACTAATCCAAATAGAAAACAGTAATAACTTTATGGCCCTCTTCCGCATATTTAACTGCTTTATGAAGAGTCTTACTTGTATGGGATAAGAAACATATCAACTGATTACATTCATCAATAATTTCTCTGTTGCAAACTCTTGAAGCATCAGCCAAAGTCATCATTGCACGGTCAGAATGTTCAACAATATTCGGAACTCCAATAAGCTGATCCTGAACATCACTTGGCTGCTGACCTATTGTCTGAGGAAGAATAACTCTCAGTTTTTCGGGATTAGCCTTCATTGCCCCGCGAATTGCAGCCGCATTAGTACCGGAAGAACCCCCTGATGTTATAATAGTGTTACCCTGCATAACCAAAGCCATAGAAAGTGTTTCTATCATTTGCTGGTGCGTAATCGGGAGATTACGGCTGCCTATTATTGCAATTTTTTTTGCAGATTGTTTTATTGTTGCAAGCTCCTGCGCCAACTCATCAACAGTGTGCGGAGAATCTGATTTTACAATATCCATATCATCAATAGGAACCATTATAGACGGTTGATTCTCTGTATCTTCATCATCAGCATACATGGTTATTTTTGTGATTTCTTCTGTCATTTTTCCTACTTTCTCATTGCAATAATAACGTTTTTCGATTATGCTGATTATAACACAAAACATTAATTTTGGGAATAGGGTATATGGAAAATATATTGGAAAGTCTTAATACAGAACAAAAAGAGGCTGTTCAGACAACTAAAGGTCCTCTTTTAATACTTGCAGGAGCAGGAAGCGGAAAAACAAAAGTTCTGACTTCACGCATAGCATACCTGATTCAAAACGGAGTACGCCCAAAAAGTATTCTGGCAGTAACATTTACCAACAAAGCCGCAAAAGAAATGAAAATTCGTATCGGTAATATTGTCGGAGAAAACGTCATAAAATATATGTGGATAGGAACTTTTCACAGTATTTGCGGAAGAATTTTGAGAGAAAATATAGACAAATACAGTTTCCAATCCGGCAAAAAGCTGGATAAAAATTTCACAATATATGATGATAACGACACTAATGCAGTCATTAAGCAGGCAATAAAAAAATTAAACATTGATGACAAAATATATCAGCCAAAGTTAGTGAAAGCGGTAATTTCAAATGCAAAAAATAAAATGCAGGATGCCTATTCTTTTGCGACATATGCAAGAGATTTCAAATCCCAAAAAATTGCTCAGATTTTTGAAGAATATGAAAACACTCTTAATAACAATAATGCAATTGATTTTGATGATATGCTCATGCTGACGGTGAAACTTCTGGAACAGAATCCTGAAGTCAGAGAATATTATTATGAAAGATTTGAGCATATTCTTGTTGATGAGTATCAGGATACGAACCTTGCACAGTATAGGCTTGTAAACATGCTTTATACAAATATGAAATCTGAAATACCGCCTAAACGCTCATTGTGTGTCGTTGGTGATGTTGACCAGTCAATATACAGCTGGCGTGGTGCAGATTATACAATTATTATGAACTTTCAGCGTGATTTCAGAAATGCAAAACTTATTAAATTAGAACAAAATTACCGTTCGACTTCAAACATTCTTGATGTTGCCAATGCCATTATTGAAAACAATACAGAGCGTGTGGACAAGGTCTTATATTCTAATAAAGGCGAAGGAGAGCTTATTGATTACTATGAAGCACAGGATGAATCCGATGAAGCAAATTACATCATCAGCAAAATAAAAAATGAAAGCGGCGGTAATTATAATCAATACGCAATATTATACCGAACAAATTCTCAGTCCCGTGCGCTGGAAGAAGCCTGCATGGCTTCAGGTATCCCGTACAGAATATACGGCGGACTTAAATTCTATGACCGTAAAGAAATTAAAGATATAATTGCGTATCTCAAATTGATTTATAACCCTGATGATTCACAAAGTTTCAAACGCATAGTTAATGTTCCGAAACGTGCAATCGGAGAAACTACAATAAAACGATTGCAGCATTTTGCGGATATGGAGGATATCAGCCTTTTTGAAGCAGCAAAACGTATTGAAGAGGACGAAGAAATCCCGGCAAAAACCAAAACTAAACTTACGGATTTTGTAAAACTGATATTAAAATTTAAAGATGTTCAAAATTCGTATAGTTTAAGAGAATTTGTAACATTAGTTATTGAAAAAAGCGGATATTTAGCAGAACTTCAAATGCAAAATACACCGGAAAGCGAAGCAGATATTGAAAACTTGCAGGAATTTGTAAACGTTGCGGAGGAGTATGTCCCTGAGAATGATGATGACCGATTGGGAGATTTCCTGACTCAGATTTCATTAATCTCGGACATTGATAGTATGGATAATATTGCAAATAATGTTTCTCTGATGACTCTTCATTCGGCAAAAGGTCTGGAATTTCCTGTTGTATTTTTAGCAGGAATGGATGAGGGTGTATTCCCGCATCAGAGGACTTTTAATATTCCGTCAGAAATGGAAGAAGAACGCAGATTAATGTATGTGGGAGTAACAAGAGCGGAAGAAAAACTATACCTTACCTCTGCAAAACGCCGCCAGATGTGGGGAGAATACAAATACTACAATCCTTCAAGATTTATTGAAGAAATTCCGCCGGAATTGTTGAATCATACAGGCTTTGAGGGAAGTTCTTCCGATTCTTCAACCTTCAGAAGTGCCGTTTCAAAAGCAAAATCAACACATTCTGATTATTCTTCCGTACAATCGGACAGTTACGGTTATGTAAAACCCTCGACTGGTTTTGGAAAGAATTTTGTCGCTCCGCAAAAACGTAATTCAACCACAACAACCACTGTTAAACGTACACCGATGCGCACAATTCTTGTTAAATCAAAAGAAAACAAAAAAAAGGATGAAGAAAAAGTAGAGGCTTTTTTCAAGGACAATGCGATAAAAAGAATGCTTGAAGAAAAACGCAGGAGTGATTTGCAAAAAGCTCAGGAAGAAGAAGAAAGAGAACGGAAAATATCCGGTGATGATGTTATGACTGACGTATTTAAAGCAGGTGACAGAGTTTTCCACGAAAAACTGGGGATAGGACATATTTTAGAGGTAGTGCCGGTCGGAGAAAGTACAATGTACACCATAGACTTTGGCAAACAGGGTAAAAAAGCCATGGACGCCTCTTACGCAAGACTCAAAAAGTTTTAATTAAAAAAGGTGTGCGTATTTGCACACCATGAAAAATCGGCTGGATTGCTTCAACGGCAAGCTTTTGCCGTTTCGCAATGACATGCAACTCTCATTTCATGTTGAGCGGTAGCGAAACATCTAATAAAACAAAAAGAGATTCTTCGGACTAGGTTCGGGGTTCGCATAAAACGGGTACGCTCCGCTTTGACCCTCTGCTCACTCCGCTTCAGAATGACATGTTGGATTTTATGAGATGTTTCGGGTAAAAATCCGACCTGTAAATCTATCAACTGTTAAGTTTCACTTAACTACGCATCTGCTGTATATAATTATGCATATATATCCAAAGCCTTTTGATATGCTCCAGCTACAGCTTCAACCGGAGCCATATACAATACACCTTGAACTATTTGTCCGTTATCATCATATAAATACACTTGAGTTTGTGGTGAACCAGAACCTCCTAATGGTTCAAGATATGCTATTCTATTTGCATCAATTTCTATAGGTGCTCCTCCGCCCGGACGTATTCCAACAACTTTTCCTTTCTCTACAGAAAGCACGTTACCACTATCCGGTTTAACACAACCTGTCTTTTCAAGACATTCTGTGTTGTCAAAATAAGGTTTCAAATCTTGTCTTTCGCCACGTTGCATACCATAAGAAACACCTGTAATTCCTGTAATACCTGTCATCACACACCATCCTTTTTTCAAATACTAACACCTTACCTATACATAAAAACATATAAGTTTAAAAAATTGCCTTATTCAAATTTGCAATGTTATGTAATGTGGTTACAATAACTACATTCCAACCGTTTTTAATTCTCTTTTACAAAAGTTTACAAATCGGTAAAAAAAATTTTTTCCGTGTTTTTACAAAAACATGAAAGTCTACCCGATTTATAATACAAATTTATATAATACAAATAAAGACAACAGTATACGGCAAAACAGGGTATTAAATGCCCAAATACCCATGTATCATGAATCAGGGGTTTCTGATAAAAACAGTTCCGTAAATTTTACCGGTAATCCTTTTGCCCCTGTTGCAGATTGCCTGAAATTTTTGAAAGCATTAAAATCTGCCAGATTTATTGAACGTTATTTGCAGAACCATCCGAATGGTGAACAGATGCTTTTCAGAAATCTCCGTATGGAAACACTGGAAGGAATACAGTATGGAATAGAAGTCTTTAAAGGCTTATCTATGAAAGATATTCAATTTTTGAGCGAAAATCTGCATGTAATTGCAGTCAAACGAGGTTGCAACAATATGTGCGGGCATTGTTATGCGGATGCAAAACCCTCAAACCGTGAAATGTCCTGGGAAGATTTTACACTCATTACCCGCGGATTTAAAAAATTGCGCAAAAGACTCGGTAAATTACCGTTATTTGGAGAAAATATAGACATAACCAAAGACGATAAACTCTTTCAGACAACAGAACTATTTTATGATGCAGATTGCATGAATATAGCAATAAAAGACAAAAAAGGCAAAGTCCACGATATGAGAGAACTTATTACGGAAGTTTATGAATCAATGGGCAGAAAATCCTGTTTTGACACGGCAGGCTGGAATCCAAACAATGCCTTTATGCAAAAAAGAGCGGAAGAATATGCAGAATATTTTTCAAAACCCGAGAATATGGAAAAATTAAATGCCTTTAATTTGTCATTTAATGTATTTAATGCCTCTTATATAGCAAGTGTAAAAGCTCTTAAAGCAAAAGATTTTGAAAAAGCCAATATGCTACGAAACAAATTTACCGACAGAATTGCAAATGCCCTATTTACATTTACACCATTATTTGAACATAAGGATTTTGGTGTAATAATAAGAAGTTTTGAAAAAGCAAAACACTTTGGCGGTATGGATATGCTTAATCTGCTTGCCGAAGTTTTGACCAAATTGCAAAGATTATACGAAACAGATTTAAGTCATTCACAAAAATATATCAAAATCCCGGAAGACATAAAAAAATACATGGATTTAGCAATAGAAAAAACCGGACATATATATATCCATGATTTAAATGCAGCCGGAAGAATGAAACAGTTTATGAGGGATTTTAAAATAAAAGAGAAAATACCTGAATATGATAAATCGGTAGATGGTATATACTATTACATGCAAAGGGATGGCCGTCATCACAAAATAATCGGTCACAGATTTGTTGATACGGACGGCAGAGTTTATTTTATGAATTATGCTATGTTTTTCCCGACAGAAATTCGGCTTAATCTTAAAAATCAAGCTCCGACCCCTCCTCTTGCAAATTTAAAAGAAGAATGTCTTTTAACAAAAGAAATTATCAACAGAAAAGAACTTCCGGGCAAATGGAGTGATTATATCTAAACATTATTAAAAAACAGGCTATTAAATAACCTGTTTTTTGTTTTATATTATTCGTTATGATTCAACGTATTCTCTTAAACGTTTACTTCTGTTCGGGTGACGAAGTTTTCTCAGAGCTTTTGCTTCAATCTGCCTGATACGTTCACGTGTAACACCGAACAACTGTCCGACTTCCTCTAGAGTTCTCTGACGGCCGTCATCCATACCAAAGCGCAATCTTAAAACGTCACGTTCCCTCGGAGAGAGTGTACAAAGAACCTCTGCCAGGTCTTCTCTCAAAAGCTCCGATGCAACGGTTTTAATTGGAGCATCCGCTTCTTTATCTTCTATGAAATCACCCAGTCTTGAATCTTCTTCTTTGCCGATAGGAGTTTCAAGAGAAAGCGGCTCCTGCGCAATTTTAATAATTTCACGAAGCTTCGGAATTGAAACGTTCATTTCAATAGCCAATTCATCTTCGGTCGGTTTTCTAGAAAGTTCCTGCGCCAAGCGTCTTGTAACTTTTTTCAGTTTATTAATCGTTTCTACCATATGAACAGGAATACGAATAGTTCTTGCCTGATCCGCAATAGCACGGGTAATTGCTTGTCTAATCCACCACGTTGCATATGTAGAGAATTTAAAACCTCTTTCATGGTCAAATTTCTCTGCTGCACGAATTAAACCCAGGTTTCCTTCCTGAATTAAGTCTAGGAACAACATTCCGCGGCCTACGTATTTTTTTGCAATACTTACGACCAAACGCAAATTTGCCTGAACCAATTTTCTCTTGGCAATCGCGCCCGGAGTGCCGCCTTCAAGAATTTTTCTTGCTAATTCAATTTCTTCATTTGCGGAAAGAAGTTTGATTCTTCCGATTTCTCTTAAATACAATCTTACGGGGTCATCAACCGCAATGCCCTTCGGCATTTCCATATCAGACTCGGAATCTTCATCTTCTGAAACGCTGCTGTCCATCATATAGATATCATCAACACTCATTTTTGTTTCCATTTTTTCGGTAACAATATCTTCTATGTTATCAGTGCTGATATCCATATTCATATAATTTACGTCGTTTTCATCGACATCTAAATTTTCGTCTTCACCTAAATCTGCCAAGCTAAGGTTTTCATCATCTAAAACGCTTACTATGGAGGAACCCGGTTGTCTTTTTTTAGTCATTTATTTTCTCCAATTTCATCTTGTTATTTATTCTATCTCTGAGCTGCATTTGAATTTTAAGGGCTTCAGTATCATCTTCATCTGCATTCTTATACAAATCTCGCATTTTTTCTTTTTCTTCTTCCCACTGACATTTCTTTATTCTTCTGATATTTTCCTCTATCACACTTTGAAAATCTTCAGGGGAAAGATTCATGAACGTTTCAGCTATATTGGTCAAATCCGTCAAAAGCCTTTGTATTTCAGGATTTTCGATATATGCTGTGTACAATTGTTCGATTAATTCCTTTACATTATTTACGGTACATATTAATTTGTCAATTGTAGATTTTACATTTATTAACGTTTCATCTGAAAAGTACGAGTTGTCAATCATTTCATTAATCTGGGTAAATGAAAAATGACTGTCGCTTACCAAAAAAACGCTCAATAAATTTTTTTGCGCCTTTTGTAAAATTGTTTCATTTTTTGTTACAATTTGTTTATATTCTTTGTTGCCAATTTGCTGCATGCTGTTGATTGATGCCATTTTTCGGATTTCACTCTCAAGTGATTTTTCGTTAATATTTAGTGCATCCGCAACCATTTTTATATATTCCGAGCGTATAATTTCATTATTAATTTCCAGCAATACAGGCATAAAACTTTTTATATATTGCATTTTTTCCTGCGGGGTTTTGTATTCTTTTTTGTGTTTCAGAAAATTATTAACCTGAAAATCAATCAGCAGCGGGGCATTTTCAACTATTTTTTTAAAACTGTCCGCACCGACCGTTCTTATATATTCATCAGGGTCTTTTCCCTCAGGCGGGCATACAACACGAATTTCACATGAATACTTATCCTCAGAGGCAGAAATATAACTCTCATCAAACTGTTTAATATTTCCCAATCCCTGAAAGGCCTCTCTGATAATATCAGCACCTCTGTTTGTGGCTTTTTGTCCCGCAGAATCCGTATCAAAAGAGAGGTACAACTTTCTTGATTTTGTATAACGGGAAAGAAGTTTAATATGGTCAGAAGTCAATGCCGTTCCGCAAACACCGACAACATTTTCTACTCCGTGCGCCTGTGCCGAAATTACATCAAAATATCCCTCCATAAGGATTACACTGTCTTCTTTTTTTATTGAATCTTTTGCGGTATAAAGCCCGTATAATAATCGGCTTTTATTATATATTAAAGAATCTGCGGAATTTAAATACTTTGGGCTTTGGTCTTTATAAAGCGCTCTTGCACCAAAAGCAACATATTCCCCGTTCTCATTTTGAATCGGAATAATAATTCGTCCTCTGAATCTGTCTATATAACCTTTCCCCTCTTTTGCGGGCAAGACCAATCCGGCTTTTTCCAAAACTTCATCCGAAAAATCTTTTTTCAGCAAATCATAAAGTGTTGTATATGATTTTGGGGCAACGCCAAGAGTAAATCTGTCAATTATTTCTCTTGAAATTGAACGGTCTGTAAGATAATCAGTTGCAGTTTTAATTTCTTCGGATTTATGGTTTATTAGCAAATCGTGATAAAAAATTGCAGCCTTTTCACATGCCTGCATCATCTGCTGCTTTAAGTCTTTTGTTCCCTCACTTTTTTGAGAAGTTTTCGGCATTTCAATGTTAAATTTTTGTGCCAAATCTTTTATTACGTCCATAAACTCCATGTTTTTTGTTTTCATAATAAAAGACAAAGCATCTCCGCCCTCCCCGCAGCCAAAACACTTATATATTCCCATCTGGGGACTTACGGAAAATGACGGCGTTTTTTCTTTATGAAACGGGCACAAACCCCAGTATCTTCCGCCGTTCTTCTTTAGAATAACCTGCTCAGACACAACTTCGACTATATCAAGTCTGTTTTTTATTTCAGATATAACTTCTTCCAGAGTTCTTGCCATAATCCACCGTAACTACATATTATCATCAACAAATTTCATTATCAAAAATTTATATCCTTTTTTTGATTGATTTTTAGGACGACTGACACAGCTTTTGGGATTTCTTTTGCTGTTTTTCAATAATTTTAAGCAGTTCCTTATATGCACTGCCCCACTCGGCCATAGGCTCCAGAACAGTCGCAAGACTGTATCCCAAATCCGTCAGGGTATATTCTACTCTCGGCGGTATCTCTTTATAGACTTTGCGCTCTACCAGACCTTTTTCTTCCATTTCTCTTAAATTTACCGTTAAAACTTTCTGGGTAATTTTCCCGACAGAATTTTTTAACTCAAGAAACCTTTTAGTACCGGTCAAAAGTTCCTGAATAATTAGGGGCTTCCATTTTGTATTCAGCATTGATAATGTAATTTCCACGGGATTTTTAGATAAGTCTTTTGCCTTCATAACACTCCATTAGTATATTTTAGTAACTAAACAATATTAGCACAAAAATGTTTATTCAACAAGGTTTACCGGACTAAAACACAAAATACGAACCTTTTAATCAGGTTCGTAATCTGCTTAATTTCCTCTTGTTTATTTCGGCTGCTAACCTGTGATAACTTTATTTATAAGACCTCCGATAAATCCTATAACAGCGCCCATAGTAATATAAGCAGCCGCGGGTCTTTTGGCAAGCTTCATTGCTCTGAAATCTATATACTGTTTTGCAAGTTTATTAGATTCTGAATTAACCTGAGATATTATATTTCTCAGTTCATTTTTACCACTCTCATCTAAATTGTTTTCTTTGATAAGTTTTATCATTGATCTCATCTGTTCTTTCAAATCTTTTTTGGTTGCTTGATTTGTTGTTGCAGCCTGACCATCAACCCACTTTAAGAATACATCCTGAGCGGGAGTTCTTGGTTCCAGATTCCTGATTGCCTGAATAGGAACCTTTTTTTCGTTTTTCGCTTCTCGTCTGACAGCCATGATATATTTTCTGTCAGTATCGCTTATTTCTTTTTTTACATCAATCGGCAAAACATATCTTGCGCCAAGACCTAAACCTGCGCCAACAGCCGTATATGCAGCCAGTGAACCGAACACTGAATACGGACTATAAGCATTTGAATTGATTGCATCTACTTTCGTCATAGTTAATACCTTTTTTTAATTGCTTTCCTTCTGAATACATCACTACACGAGTACCGTATTAAGATTTTGAAACAAAACCTTAATTTTAAAGTATGTGGGTGAATTTGCACTTAAATATTCTAAATAATTAACGTAATCCTTAACTAATTAAAACTGAGTAATCAAATTCAATTCGGATTATATCATGATTTTATTTTTTTGTCAACACTTTTATATAATTTAAAATAATCATCACCAGAACCACGGCTGCCATTGTTATAAAATAGACTTTTATGGTATTTTCACCCATAAATAATGCAGCAAAAGCTCCGGCAATTATTGCGACTGACGTCAAAATAACAACAGTTTTCTTTTGGGAAAATCCGGCATGGAGCAGCTTGTGATGAATATGTTCCGCATCAGCAACAAACGGAGATTGCCCTTTATAAATTCTTCGCAGACTTGAATATGTAATATCAAATATAGGTACAGCCAGCACCAAAAACGGTAACAATATTGCCAAAGTTGCAGCTTTCATAACACCCGTAATAGATATTGTTGCAAGCAAAAAGCCTGAAAACAAAGCCCCGCTATCCCCCATAAAGATTTTTGCAGGGTTAAAGTTGTAAGTTAAAAAGGCAAGCATAGAACCGGCAAGAATAAAACCTATCAACGCAATTACGGAATTTGGCGGAGTCATTGCAAGAGCAATTATTGCCAACGTTATAGAATTTATTGTTGTTACAGAGCCTGCAAGTCCGTCAACCCCGTCTATAAAATTCAGAGCATTACTTATACCGACAATCCACAGCACCGTAATCGGGTATGACCAAAAGCCCAGTTCAAACCCTCCAAAAAACGGAATGTCGTTGATTTGTATTCCCAAAAGATACACTAATGACGCAATGGAAATTTGGATAATAAGTTTAAATTTTGCCGGAAGATTATAAATATCATCAACAAGTCCCAACAGAAACATTAAGGAACTCCCGAGAAGTATTCCTGACAACAATCTTCCCGAAGGATAATAACTCATAAAGACCAAACACAAAAATGTAAGCATGGTACTAAGCCATATTGCAACACCACCTATTCTGGAGATTGGCTTTTTGTGGATTTTTCTTTCATTCGGAACATCAACAAGTCCCTCTTTTTTGGAAAAACTGATGACCAACGGAACAAGAAAAACTCCGAATATGTAAGCCATTACCGCTCCGATTACGTGTGAATGATCTAATTTTATAAGCATATGTCCCTACCTGTTAACCTACACCATGATTATACACGCTGAATTATTTTTGTCGATTTGTTAATAAAAGGCAAAAAGAGAAAGTCTGGATGTCATTAGGTTATCAAGTTATCAAGTTTTTACGGGATTAATTTTTTAATTTGTCTGCAGAAGCATAAACATTTAATAACTATTTTTATCTCCTCACTTTTTTGTAAACTTTTTATAAAATTTATCGGATTTTACTGAATTTTAAGAAACATATGCCGATATATAAATGTGTTAAAGAAGGAGAGTAAATATGAAAAAAATATTTTTTATTATGATCGTATTATTAATAGGTTTTGGAGTATTTTTTGACAAGGCATACACGGAACAAAATATGCCAAATGTTGCCTGGAGTAAACCTACACAAATTAAAACTTATATCCAGCCAAACCATAAATATACCGAAAAAATGAAACGTGCATGCCATAGGTGGTCTGTGATGACTCGCGACGGGATTATTTTTAAATATGAAAACACACCTGCAAATGCACAATTAAAAGTAGTTTTTGTTGAAAAAATTCCTGAATCATTCCATATGGATTCTGCAGTCGGATTAACAAGATTAACATATACGACAGGGGACAATCAATTCAGAAACGCAGAAATAATTATTGCGGACTATTCACAATACGGAAAACTCACTGATGATGAAGTTTTTACATCTATGCTTCACGAACTCGGACACGCTATCGGACTCGGTCACTCAAACAATCCTAAAAGTATTATGTATCCTACAACTCAGCATGTAAAAACTATGGAAATTTCAAAAGAAGATTTGAACCTGCTGGCTCAGAAATACCATTGGAGATAACTATGGCAGAGGGTCATATCCGCCCTCATGCCACGGATGGCATTTTGATATCCTTTTTATACCGAGCCAGCATCCTTTTAGAACACCGTATTTTTCAACGGCTTGTCTGGTATATTCGGAACATGTCGGGGTAAATCTGCACACAGGCGGTGTGTGTTTTGATATTGCTTGATAAATTTTAATCAGAAATAATACTATTTTTTTCATAACAATTATTAAATTAAGAATTGATAATTTATAATTCTACATTCTCAATTTTTAATTCCTTTTTATACCGCATAACTTTCACCGACAGTATCAACCGCTTCAACTTTAATATCCGTTATCAGTTCGGAATAAGAAATTACAACAATGGTCGGGATATGCCGTTCAAGCAGCTGATACAGCGGCAGTCTTATTCTTGGAGAACAAAGAATTACAGGCTGCTGACCGCATGCCTGATGTGCACGCATCAAGGTATTTGCCGTAGTTTCAATTAATTCCTGCACCTGAACAGGATTTAGCAGGAACATTGTACCCAATTCTGTTCTCTGGCAGCTGTCATCTAAGGTTTTTTCCCATTCGGGGGAAAGTGTAAGTGCATAAAGAACATTGTCCTCCGTAACATTTGATAAACATATCTGACGGCCTAAAGCTGCTCTCAAACGTTCTGATAATATGTCGGGTTCTTTTGAAAACCTTGCATAATCGCAAAGTCTTTCAAATACAAATATAATATCTTTGATAGAAACTTTTTCTCTGATAAGGTTTACAAAAATCTTTCTCAAATCACTTGTTGAAATAATTGTAGGAACAAGGTCATTAACAAGTGTCGGGTCTTGAGAACGAACAAGTTCCATAAGTTTAAGAACATCGGTTTTTGTCATAACCTCATCAACGTGTTTTCTTACACACTCCTGCAGGTGGGTAACAATTACATCGGTACTGTCAACTGCCGTGACAGAGCGCGCGGTTTTCGCATCTTCCGGTTTAAGCCAGTATGCCTGAGTCTGATAAGTCGGGTCTATACCGATAACCGCATCTTCCGGCACTTCCTGCTTAACCGCATCCCACTGATCCGCAATAACCATCAAACGACCCGGATATACATAACCCGTTGCAACCGTGTTGCCACGAATTGCAAGCAAGTATTCATTCGGATCTAAGGCTGAAGAGTCCATAATTCTTATGTTAGGTAAAATATAACCTAATTCATCGGTAACTCTCTGACGAAGAGCAGCAATTTTAGCAAGCAGCTGACCTTCCTGATCGGGGTCGGCAATTACAAGCAGGTTAGAACCTACCTGCAAACTTAATACGTCAACACCCAAGCGTTCATACATTCTGTTCGGATTAACCAAATCCTGCATGTTCTGACGTACACTTTCTAATTGGCCCAACTGAGATTGAACATCGGCATTGATTAATACAGAGAAGCCGGCAACAGCCAAACAAATAGCAAAAATTGTGAACGGCAGCCAAGGTAATCCCGTTATAGGCCCTGTTACTGCCAATAACATCAAAAAGCCTGCCGCAAAAAACAAGGCATACGGTTTTGTCATAATCTGTCCGGCAACATCAGCACCTAATGATGAACTTTGAGCAGAAGAACGGGTCATAAAAACACCTGCTGCGATAGACATTAATAACGACGGAACCTGGGATGCCAAACCGTCACCTATTGTTAATACGGTATATTTAGAAACCGCATCTTCCAGCTGCATCTGATTCATCAGACAACCTACGCACAAACCGCCTATAATATTAATTAATACAATAATAATACCCGCAATGGTATCCCCTTTTACAAACTTCATCGCACCATCCATACTACCGAATAAGTTTGATTCACGGGATAAATCTTCTCTCTGTTTTGTTGCTTCTTCCGGTGAAATTAATCCTGCATTAAAGTTCGCATCAATAGTCATCTGCTTACCCGGCATAGCATCAAGAGCAAATCTGGCGGAAACTTCAGCAATACGCTCAGCACCTTTTGTGATAACCATAAACTGTACGACTGTAATAATAAGGAAGATTACGCCGCCGACAACCATGTTTCCACCGGTTACGAATGTACCGAAGGCGTGAATTACCTCACCCGCTTCCCCTCTTGCCAAAATCAGCCTTGTTGAAGCAATAGAAAGTACCAGTCTGAACATTGTTCCCAAAAGAATAATTGACGGAAAAGAAGATAATTCCAGCGGTTTTTGAACGTATAAACCGAACATTAAAAGTACAATACCCAGAGTAATATTCAGACAAATTGAAAAATTTATAACCCAGTTTGGCATTTCTACAAGCAAAATCAACAGCAATGTTAATACAAACACTGCCAAGAATAATTCACTTATAGGATTGTTACCGCCACCGCCGCCTTGAGCCATTACAATTCCTTCAACGCTTTGCTTACTACCTCAATACGAGTTTCTATTGTCGCATCAACTATTCCGTTTGTTGTCACTACCAAACATCCGCCTTCACTTATGTTGTCATCCGAAAGTACAACTATCTTTGCATCCAGGCCGGCTATACTTAAAAGGTCGGGAACCGATTGTTTAATCGTGTTAACTTCTGCCGGATTTACCCGCAAAGTAATTTTTGCTTCCTCTTTCGGAAGTGTTTTTAATACATCGACTATTGTATTAAAAAGTACCTGAGGATCCTGCTCTATTTCTTTTTTAATAATTTTTTTCGCAATATCAACACTGATTTCCAAAATATCAGGAGCAATATACTCAAATACTTCCTGTTTTGCGTTTAAAAATTCACTGAGAGAATTTTTGAATTCCTCAACACTTGCAAGTGCTTGTTCAAGTCCTGCTTCATAACCCTCTTTTAAAGCGGATTCTTTTATCGCATCAGCTTCCTCTCTTGCTCTGGAAATAAGATTTCTGTCATCAATTCTGCGGAAACCTCTGCGCCTGTCCCCGCGTCTGCGTTCCTGCCGCTGACTAAAATCTATATTATCCAAATCAAAAATATCTGTTTCTTTATTTTTATCTGCCGGTATCGTATTTTCCGGTTCGGGATTAATTGTCTGAGGCTGATTCGGTTCCGGTTCGGAATAATCATCCTCCGGAAGCTCATAAATATCCTCTGCCTCCTGTTCAGCAGGTTCTTCTATTTCCGGCTGCTCAGGTTCATCCCCTAATCCCATAAGTCTTTTTAATATTTTTTTCTTTATAATCATAATTTATTAGTATTATACAATATTTTCGAGATATGTGGCAATAATGTTAGCAATTTTTGGTGAAACGTTATAATATTCGCCGTCTAACGCATTAAACACCAGCTGTCTTGTTTTATGCCTTTCGTATTGAAGTTTTCTTTCCATACGTTTTTTACCGAAAGATTTTACAATCTTTTGCAGACGTTCTATAACATGCTTTTTATTGACCTCTAATGCCTCCGGAAGTTTTTCGGCAATAGCTTCCAGCATTTTAACCGTAGCACCCGGTTCGACTTCATCCTCAACTCCGTCTGTGTACATATATCTTATAACAGTTCCGGCATCTTCCTGTTTCAGACAGTCCAATATTTCCTGAATCTGTTCTTCATCGTCAATACGTTTTAAAAGCATTGCAATTGTAACAAGTTTAAGTATTTTGGGCGGAATATAGTGAGTATTAATAGGCTGAGCAATATCCGCAGGTTCCTGTACTGCCGGCATGTTTTGCTGTGCGGGCTGCGGAGCGGGAGCCGGCTGAGCCGCAGAAGCCGGTTGCGGTACATTTTGAGCTTCCTGTTTTGGCGGATTTTTCTTATTTTGGGCTTTTTGAGCTTGCTCCGCCTGCTTTTCTTCCTCTTCTTCCATTTGTTGGATAACGGCATCAATATTTGACTGGGCAGATGCTTTTTCCATTAATTCCGCACTGATTATATTTTTATCTTTTAATTCTGCAATACTTTCCGTATATACCCTTTTAACGTGATGTTCAATTACCTGTAAAATCTGTTCCTGCGGCAATTCCTGCTTAAATGCCTGTTTTGCAACCTCAAATATAGTTACAAGAATTTTTTGTATTATGGAATTCCAATATTGCTGAGGGATTCCTGAACGAATAAGGTCAACAGACTTATGGAATGCCCATTCTGCAATAATTTGCGTAATCATCGCAGCCTGATCAGCACTAAAACCAAGATTATCCTGATCCTGATATAAAGCTTCGCCGGCCATTGTAGCAAAATTTAACAGAGTAGTTGTTACATACTCTTTTTCATTTTGCTTAAAATCTGCGGGAACAAGCTGTCCGGCCTGTGACGCCAAATCTTCCGCAAATGCTTTATAATCAAATCCTTTTATTGTCATTTAACTTATTTTGTCCCCTTTTAAAACTTAGTTAGCCATTACTGCTTTCAATCCAACTCTTGATTCTGTCACCTGCAATTTCCCCATCTTGCTGAGAAAGATTTGAAGAAAGGCTCTCTAAAGCACTTAACATTTCCTGTTCGCTTCTGTCACCAAGATATTCTCTCTGCTGCTGTTCAAGCAATCCTTGTGCCAGTTCTGATTGTCTGTCTGCTAATTGTGCTGCACGCATATTAACATCATTCAATTCTCTGTCTTGTTCCGCTTCTTTTTGTCTCAGACGTTCAACTTCCATAAAGTTTTCTTCCTGAATTTGACGGACTCTGTTTGAAACAATTCTAAATACAATTATAAGACCAAGTGCGCTAATTGCAAGAGCAAGCCACCATGGATTTCCGCTTTCATCAGGTTTTGGTAAATTTGCACTTCTGCCTGATGCAAGATACGGATCAACCGTATCAGAGAATGCAATAGACACATTATCGGCTGTAGCTTTAGGGCCTGCAGCGCTTGCAACAAGTTCTTTTAATTCTTCTATCGTTGTTTCGGGAGGCATAGCCGAGTGTTCCAGCGTTACAGCTATTGAAACCTCCTCTATTATTCCCGGTTTAAGATATTCATTTAATTGAGTCTTGCTGACACCGTACTGTGTTTCCGTTGCCTGACGAGAGTAACTTCTGTTTTGGCTTGAATTTCCGCTTGCGTTACCCATTCCGTTCGGAAGATACACACTTACGGCATTTGTTGTTGAGTTATTATCTCTTGTCTGATCACCCAAACCTTCTGAAAAAGATTGTTCATTCATTGCTGTTTTGCTTTTTGGGTCGAACAACGTACTGTATTTTTCCGCAGGTGCCTGACGCAGGAATGTACTGACAGTTGCAACATAATTGCCTTTTCCGACAAGTCTGTCTAACTGTACCGTAACTTTCTGCTGCATGTATTTATCATTTTCTTCAAGTTTTGCAAGCATCTCATCGGAAGCGTTCATTATACTGTGATAAACATTTCCGTTCGTATCCGTAATAGAAATATTTTCTGCCTCTAACCCCGAAACACTGCCTAATAAAAGATTAGATATTGCTTTAACTTTTAACGGTTCAAGTTTATCACCTGTCGGAATAACTACCTGAACAGTTGCCGTTACCGGTTTTTTCTGAGCCGTAAACATTGTATCTTCCGGTATTGAAATAAATACGGAAGCATTTTCAATCGGTTTAATTTTTCTTATTAATCTTGCCAATTCACCATTTACCGCACGGGTCAGGCGGATTTTTTTATCTTCTTTTGTGGAGGTAAAATCACCTTTATCAAAAATTTCCAATCCGACATTCTGATCAACAAGCCCGCTTTGAACAATTAAAATCAAAGCCTGATCTCTTTGCGTTGTGGTACATTTTTTGCCTGTTGTAACACAGTCCCCGCCTTTTAGGTATAATTTGGATTTCGTACCGTCTAATGAACGGGAAACAGCTATACCCGAACGTGCCAAAAGTGCCTGGATTTCAATGGCTTTACCTATATTATCCGTTGTCAGTAAATCCACATTTTCTTTTATTTTAACTTCGGCCTCGGTTGGTCCGCCTTTACTCTTATTCGCACTCACACCAATGGATATAAATAATGCCAGGACTATAATCAATATAAGTGTAACCAGTCCCCAAAATAAAGGTTTATTTTCCATTAATTTTTTAAGTTGTTCCATTTTGTCCCCGTCTGTTAGATTATTGTTTTATTTGTGTCTTATTATACCTGGATTTGCATTATTCTGTCGTATGCCTGAATAACTTTGCCGACAGCTGTTGTTGCAACATTGACACTGATTTCTGATTTTGACATTGCAATCATTACATCGTGTACATCAACATTTTTATTACCTGACATTACGTCTTTTAACAGATTATCAGGTGCATTTAATTCTTTGTTAAAATTCTCCACCAATCCTGAAAAGACAGTTTTGAAATCACCCGTTGACGGCGTTTCCACTCTGTCCATACGTGCAGAAGGTATTCCGCCAAATTCCGTTGCAAGTTTTGTATGCTGTATTCTTGCCGGTAAATCATAATTTGGATAAAAACTGGTCATAATTATACCTCCCTAATATTATTCTAACTGTTTTTTGTAAATTTGGCTTACGGTAACAGAAAAAATCATACGTTTGCAGTATAAGAAACTCTGACCTTTACTACTACCCGCCATGTTTAATAATGATAAATCTGTAAAAGTCCATAATTATTTAAGGATTTTTAAAAATGTTTATACTATAATACAGTTATGTTTATTTACGGAATATTATCTACAATAGTTTTTATAGTTGCGATGCCGTTTGTGTTTGCTTTCCGCAAGTGTATCGGGAAACCTAACGCAGGATTAAAAGAAAAATTCGGGTTTATAAGTTCACCGTTCAAAAGCGGTGATGATATTATTATGCTTCACGGGGTTTCTGTCGGGGAAGTTATTGCTCTGGAAAACCTTGCAAAAAAAATTAAAGAAACTTTTCCTGAAAAAAAACTTGTCATAACTACGGGAACCAAAACAGGACAGGAAATTGCACATAAAAAATATGAAGGTGTTGCTGATTTTATAACGTATTTTCCGTTTGACATTCCGTTTTGCGTGAACGGTTTTTTGAACAGGTTAAACCCTAACACCGTTTTTATCGCGGAAACAGAAATCTGGCCGTATTTTGCTTATGCCTGCAATAAAAGAAATATTCCAATTTCTATTATTAACGGCAGAATTTCTGATTCAACTTTTAATTCATATTTGAAAGTTAAATTTTTCTTCAAAAAAGTTTTTGAAAACTTTACGGCAATTTATACCCAGAGTGAAGAAGATAAAGAAAAATATATTGCTGTCGGAGCAGATAAAAATAAAGTTGAGGTTATGGGAAATCTCAAATTTGACGTAAAAAGAAAAGACGCAGATATTCAGATGGGACAAGACGGATTTAGAGTAATTATTGCAGGCAGTACCCACGCAGGCGAAGATGAAATTGTATTAAATGCGTTCAAAAATCTAAAAGAAAAACACGGTAATATAAAACTTCTTCTTGCTCCTCGTCACCCAAAACGCCTGCCGGAAATAGAAGTTTTAATGAAAGATTTGGATTTAAAATACGGTTTGCGCTCAAAAGATGACAGGTTTACGGAATATGACATTGTTATTCTTGATACATTAGGTGAGTTAGGCAAAATGTATTCAATATGTCATTTTGCATTTATTGGCGGAAGTTTTAACAAAACAGGAGGACATAATCCTCTGGAAGCTTCTGTATATGATAAACCGACAATTACAGGGCCTTCTATACACAATTTCAAAGATATTTACGGTATTTTAAACAAAACCGATGCGGGACAAATAGTCAAAACCCCCGAAGAACTTGAGCAATATCAGGACAAGTTACTTTCTGATAACGAATTTTATAAAAAAGCATGTAACGATTGTAAAACCGTATTTGAGGCTCAGCAAGGGGCTTTGGACTTTGTTATATCGAAGATTGGCTAAAATTATTTGACTTAATCAGCAAAACCATTACAATATAAATAGGGCGAGGTTATAATGAAATTAACAGAAAAACTAAAGGAATATGAAGGACAGTTTATGTTTATCCGTTGGGCGACAGGAGGCGAATACGGAAAACTTAAATATGTCGGCACTGATTTTGTTGAATTTGAAATTGTTGATATAGATAATATGGAATTTGCGGAAACAATGTTTATACAGGCAAATTTAATCCTTGAAGCATCCATTGGCGGCTGCGATATCGCTCGCATTATCGCCGAATTTTCGTCAAAAATTTCTGATTAGAATTTTTTATATATTGTGATAGGTTTAGGTTTGCATTTTTAATGCAACCATTGCATATATTTTTCCTTATGTTTAGATATTAATTTTTTATTTGCCTTTTTATAATCAGTAAAAGTAATGTTTATATTTTCTTCTTTATATAATATTTCAGAAGTATCAATAATAATATTTGTTGCTATTTTTTTTATTTCATCCTTGTCAAAATCATCCGAGGTATGAATAATAATATCGGTTAATGAATTATTTGAAATTACATCAACATCAAAAACCCCCGGAATATTTTTTAAACGTTTCTTTATTATCTTATCTACTTTTTTCTTTGATTTTTCATAGCGGTATGATGGAAGAAAATGCACATCGTCTTTATCAAAATATTCACTGTTTGCAATTCTTACTATTGCACGATTAATTTCCTGCTTGCCGCCAAACAAGGATAAAGATACTGTCCCTGATTTATTATAATCTCTAAGAATAGGATGATTTGCTATTGTTATTAAATCCTGTATTTTATTTGCTTTTTCCACATCCTCTACCATAACAAAACCGTTTATATGAAAACCACAAAAATATAGCCAAGTAAAATAACCGCAGAAAATTATTGTAAATATATACTTAGATATTCCGGCCAAAGTTGTATTAGCATATTTATCGGAATAGGTTTCTTTATCAATTTCCGAACAATCTATTGAACAATTATTTATAAATGGCTGCATTTCAAGCAAAAAAGGGAATAATTTTATCCATTCAATTCCGGCTTTTATTTCAATATTTTCGTTTTTGGTTAAAATTTTAATAGTTAAATCTTTATTAGATATTACTCTAAAATCAATTATATCCTCCTGATTAATTTTAAAAGTTTGGTCCTTTTTATATATGACTATACTTTCTTTATCCAATTCTATTTTTGTTATTCCGTAAATAGCTTTTTTAGGTTCATCAGACCAACAAGCCTCACAAGTTATAAACGCTAACAAAAGAGCTATTAAGCCCAAAATACAGAATGTCCCTTCAGAAATATAAAAAACATGTAATGGCATATATGAAGAAACATCCCATCGATTTATTATATAAAATACTTTTGATAAAATATGAGGCATAATTAGAGCCCCTATTAACATTATAATCACAGCAAAAGAAATCCAGCTTAAAAAATATCGGCTTTTATTTTCTTTAACATCAAAAAATCTTTTCATTTTATAATCCCTTTTTCCAAATATTATGGTTTCAATTTTATTTTATAGAAAAGAAATAAGCAAAATATTATTTTATCTTAATAAAAGCAAAAACAAACCATTATCGTACTCTCAGCAGTACACATTTGCCACTTTCCCCGTATACAACACTAATACCCCAATGGAGAAGCAGAAAATCGAAAAAATACGAACTAATTTTATTCACCAAAATATTTTTTATAAAATATTTGCCAGTGCCAATCCTGAATTTTTTCACTCCATTGGAAATTATTTTCTTTTGCCTTTTCGTACAATTCTTTAACCGCAGGATAATATACAGAGTCCTGATTTTCGTTTAAAAAGTTTTCATAAGAGGATTTAAAATCGGGATTCATGCGATTCTCCCAACGGTTAAAGACCATTGTATTATCCAAACCCATCAGATAGAGTTCACCATACCATTTAAGCATGGATTTTACATTATTAATACCCATAAAATCCGGATATTTTTCTTTGAAATTTTCCAAATATATAATATATTCTCTTAATTCGTCGGGAGATATTGTTAAACCCGCATCTTCCGTTATTTTTGCTGTTTTGTCAAGGTGATTTAACCATTCATAATAGGCAGGTGAAATATATTTTTTATATTTTTCCGATATGTGTGCACTATTTAAACTATAATAAACCTCCCCTTCTTCCGGCAATATTTTAACCCAGCTTGTTTTATAATATTCATCGGATATATCATCAAAACTTATTTCATTTATAACTTCGCTATTCATTTTATCAAGGGTTTGTACATAAGCCATAATAAGTGACTCAAAAAGTTTGTCATTATCTTCCCCGATTTTTGCTACTTTAAAAAATTTAGCTTCTTCCGGCTTTATATATTTATCAAAATATTGTCTGTCAGATTTTTTGTTTTTTGAATTATCTTCTTTTACCGGAACTTTCGTGTTGTTTGTTACTCGCTGTTCTGTAATGATATTTTCCGTAATTTCTTCCTGAGTTTCTGTTTTTAAATTATGTTTACTTAATACAAATATTCCTGTTACTAAAACAATTGTGAATATACAAATACCAACTACAACATATCTTGATTTTAATATCATTTTTTATCACCTCAATTATAACTTTGTCTATATTATTCCGAAAAATAAAAAAAGACAATTCAGTAACAATCCAGTAAAACGATACAATAATTATAGGATAACTTTTGTTCTATTCTCTGTTAAAATTATAAAAAAGGAGCGAAAAATGGAAAGATTCGGACTTATAGGTTATCCTCTCGGACATTCAATGTCAGCCGTTATTCATCAGGCTGGTTTTGAGTCGCTGGGAATTGATGCGGATTATGAAATTCTTGAAACGCCACCCGAGCATCTCATTGACAGAATTAAATTTTTTAAACGGGAAGATTTTTACGGATTTAATATAACTATCCCGCATAAAGTTCCGATGGCACTTTTTGTTGACAGTATTGATAAATACGCTGATATTACAGGCGCAATTAATACGATAAAAATTAATCCTGACAGAAGTTTTGCAGGCTATAATACCGATGTTCTCGGGTTTAAAACCGCAATACCGAACCAAATGGACTTAGACGGCAAAACCGCAGCTGTTCTCGGTACCGGCGGAGCAAGCCGTGCCGCAGTTTTAGGTTTGTCCGATAAAGGAATAAAAAATATTGACATATATACAAGAAATATCGCAAATTGTATTGATTATATGGCATATTTAAGACGGCAATACCCCCACATAACATTTGAAGCTCTTCAAATTGACAGGATTAAAGATTTGTCAAAATACGATATTCTTGTGAACACAACCCCCATTGGCATGCAGGGACGTTCGGCAGATTTAACACCAGTTGAAGAAAACGCTATTGAAACTTTACCTGAACACGCTGTTGTGTATGATGTAATCTATAATCCTGTTAAAACGGTTCTTCTAAGACTTGCCGAAAAATACAATCACGCAACAATTAACGGAGTTGATATGCTTGTCCATCAGGCAGTTGAAGCGCAAAAAATCTGGTTTAACAGAACACCCGATTTTAATAAAATGAAATCAGCTTTGCTGGAAAATTTGTAAAATTTATTGTTCTTCTTGAACTTTTATCCATAATAATTTTATAAAATAATACAACATGTCATTGCGAGCAAATCATAGGCTTGATTTGCGAAGCAATCCAGCCAATCGATAAACACATTTAAATTATACCTTTTTCTGCTTTTAATAACTACATTTATTAAATAGCTGGATTACGTCGGTCGGCAGGCCGCTGCCTTCCTCGTAATGACATTTTTGTATAACCCAAATAACAAATTTTCACTATTTACAGGTTTATATTATCTCTATTTATTCTTTAAAATCAAGCATTTCACTTATTTCCATGTTAAAAGCTTTTGCAATTTTATCCATAACCGGAAGAGTAGGATTGCGTTTTAGATTTTCAAGGCGACCTATATATGTCCTGTCTAAATCGCATAAAAAAGCAAGCTCTTCTTGGGAATATCCTTTTTCTTTTCTAAGCTTTTTTAATTTTTGCGCAAATTTGATTGAAATATCACTTGACATATACATAAATCTATGCCATATTATGCCTATAGTCGACTGCCTATAGGCACAATATAGAATACTACGTGTTCATTGATAATTATCGACACATAAATCATAAAATGGAGTACCTGCATGTACAAAAAGAAAAATGTATCTTTAAAAAAGGAAGATTTTGAACAATTTACAATATATATAGACCAAGTTATAGAAACTGCAAAGATACTAAAAGAACGAAACGAAAAAAATTTTAAATTAAATGATTTTTTAACGGCTCTTGAAATTCATATAGATATTTTAAATAATTATCAAAAAAGTTTATTTGAAAAATATAATCTTAATTATGTAGTAACGTTAGATAAGTTATCAAAACTAAATGAAGTATAAAACAACAACCCAAAAGACTTTGGGTTGTTGTTTTATTTAATCAATTAAATTTATTCCACTTCTTTAAACAGCAAAGATGCGTTGTGACCGCCAAACCCGAAAGAGTTTGAAAGTGCTGCATGAATTTTCTTCCGTCTTGCCTTATGCGGAACATAGTCAAGGTTTGCAACACGCTCATCCTGATTGTCAAGATTTATGGTCGGAGGAACAATTCCGTCTGTAATAGTCTTTATACAAACAATACTTTCCACAGCACCTGTTGCTCCGAGCATGTGTCCATGCATACTCTTTGTTGAACTTACAAGTAAATTCGGATTTTTCTCTTTGTCGCCAAAAATTTGAGCTATTGCCTGAGATTCCGCAATATCACCCAAACCGGTACTTGTTCCGTGAGGATTGATGTAATCAACTTCTTCCGGTTGCATGCCTGCATCTTTCAGGGCAATTTTCATTGACATATACGCACCCTTACCTTCGGGGTCGGGAGCAACCATATCATACGCATCGGCAGTTTGACCGTAACCGACAATTTCTGCATAAATCTTTGCACCGCGAGCTTTGGCATGTTCATATTCTTCAAGGATAAGAACACCTGCACCTTCACCCATTATGAAGCCATCTCTGTCTTTGTCATAAGGACGTGAGGCTTTTTCCGGTTCATCATTCCTCTTTGATAAAGCTCTTGCGGCAGTAAATGCACCTACACCAAGATTGGTAATTGTTGCCTCACAACCGCCTGCAACCATAACATCAGCATCACCGTACTGGATACTTCTAAACGCATCACCAACGGAATGTGAACCTGTTGCACAGGCAGAAACTACAACTTTATTAACACCCTTATACCCATGTTTCATAGATATACGCCCTGATGCCATATCAACAATAAGCATAGGAACAGTAAACGGTGAAGCCTTTGTCGGGCCTTTCTCCAACATCATAATATGATTCTTTTCAAAGGTTTTAAACCCCCCGGCAGCTGAACTTACAATAACACCGATTCTGTACGGGTCTATATCAGCTTCATCAATCCCGGAATCTGCAATTGCCTCATCTGCCGCAACCATAGCGAACTGAGTAAATCTGTCCATCCTTTTTGCTTCTTTTGGTTCTAAATATTCTTCGGGGTTAAAATCCTTATCTTTTACTTCTGCCGCAATTTTTACGGTATGCAGCTCTGTATCCATATTTTCAATTAATGATACTCCGCTTTTTCCCTCTACAAGACTTTGCCAAAACTTATCAACACCAACACCAAAAGGTGTAACGGCACCAAGCCCGGTAATTACCACTCTTCTTTTAGTCATATTTTTACCTTTATATTCCTCTAATGATAAATATACAAGGGGAAAATTTATATTCTAAACTCTCCCCTCGTAATACATCTTTTCGATTATCTCAAATAAGACTTATTACTTGTGAGAATCGATATAGTTAACAGCATCTTGAACTGTTTGAATTTTTTCAGCATCTTCATCAGGAATTTCGCAACCGAATTCTTCTTCAAATGCCATAACTAATTCAACTGTATCCAATGAATCAGCACCTAAATCAGCTGTAAAGCTTGCTTCAGGAGTAACTAATGCTTCATCAACGCTTAATTGATCTACTACAACTTTTTTTACTTTTTCTAATGTACTCATCTTCTTTTCCTCATTTTAATATTTATGTATTTTACAAATAATTTTCTGGGAACATTATAACCCGCCCAATATTTTTTTGCAAGAAATTTACAAATTATATTCTTATTTGTAAACAAACTTAACTATAACATTAAGCCGCCTGCAACTTCAATTGCCTGTCCCGTTACATAATCTGTATCAAGTGCCAGGAACTTAACAACTTTTGCAATATCTTCGGGAGTACCAAATCTTTGCATCGGAATTGCTTTTGCATACTCTTCAATATTACCCAAATTTGCAGTCATAGCAGTTTGGATAAATCCCGGACATACCGCATTTACTCTTATGTTTCTTGAACCGAATTCTTTTGCTAAAGTTTTTGTTAAGCCAATTAAACCTGCTTTTGATGCAGAATAATTTGCCTGACCCGCATTGCCGTGAACACCGACTATTGATGACATATTAATAATTGACCCCTGACGAGCCTTCATCATATATTTGATAACGGCATGGGTTACATAATATGCAGAACCCAAGTTAATTTTAATAACTCTTTCCCACTGCTCGGCATCCATTCTCAGGAACAAGCCGTCTTTTGTAATACCTGCATTATTCAATAAAATATCAATATGCCCGTGTTCTGCAATCATTTTATCAACCGCAGTTTTAACCTGTTCATCATTTGATACGTCAAACTGGTAGAACCACGCATTTACACCCAATGCTTTTATTTCATCAATTGCAGGCTGGGCAACCGAAGCATCACAAATATCATTTATGATAATATCACATCCGTTTTGAGCAAGTTCTTTGGCACAGCTAAAACCAATACCTCTTGAACCACCTGTAATTAAAGCTATTTTTTTCTCTGTCATTTTATTTTTCTCCTTATTATTCGATAGACTAAAGTCTACCCTACTATTTATTTTACCTTAAAACCAATTTCAGAAGGTTTTGTTCTGTCCATTAATAAACCTAATGCTTCATATATTCTTTTAAAATCTTCTTTATCATCGTTACAGTGTTGTATAAAGTAATGCTCTAATTGTGACAATCGTTGCGCAAGTTCTTTGTTCTCAATTACCCATTGTCGCATTTTTACAAAGGCATCAATTATCTGAATATTAACCTGAATAGCTTTTTCTGACCTTAAAACACTTGAAAGCATTGCAACACCTTGTTCTGTAAAAACATATGGGGCATAACGTCTACCACCTTTACCCTCTTTTGAGGTCGCAAATTGTGACCTCAAAGAATCATACTCTTCTGCCGTCAATTGGAACATATAATGTTCGGGAAATCTTTTGATATTACGCTTTACAGCTTCATTAAGTCTTTTTGTTTCAACTTCATACAACATAGCAAGGTCACTATCAAGCATAACTTTATAACCTCTTATGTTATATATCATGTTTTGTATATGTATTAACTTGCCCATGTATCCCTTAAATTTCCTCGACAGCGAAATTATAGCATAAACGGTATTCTATATTAACTTTATTTAACAAATGTTTATATATTTAAATATAAATAGAAAGATTACATTCTATATTGATTATTTGCTATTAATTAATTTCTCTAATTCTGTTGCCAATTTATGGGCATTGATATTAAAAAATAATAATGCTTTATTATCATTTGTTTTTAATCGCAGGGATTCAATTGGAATATACATATTAGAGCCCGGTTTAAATGACAAAATATTATTTACACCGATTCTTTTAATTTTATTCATATGTTTATAAATAATATTTTTATTTGTTAATAAAACAAAGTCACTTGTTATTGTAAATAAGCGTATGAGATAAAATATAAGTGCAAAAATCCAAAATGATAATATAACTATATTTTGTATACATGGTTGATTGGTTACTAAATTCCCATAAACAAATATTCCTATTAAAAAGGATAATATAAGGAAACAACAAGACATTCTCCATATAAACCTGCTAATATATGAAACTCTGGCATCATAGATTATTGATTCATCACTTCTTAATATTTTTGAAAATTTATCTGATTTCATTATTTATAAATATCCCCATTATTATTAAAATTCAACAGCGGTTAAATCAATATCTTTTTCAAGGGTACATCAGCACGTAGGGTGCGTGTTAACGCACCACATACCTTACACCAAAGCTAATTCTTCTTTTAATGATGATATTGTATTTTCTAAACTTTCCTTATCATATACATTGAATACTTTAGCTTCAGGAGCGATTTTTTTATTTAACCCGGCAAGGACTTTCCCAGGGCCGATTTCAACGAATATTTCAACTCCTTCGGATACCATTTTTTGAATGGTTTGAGTCCAGTGAACCGACGAATAAATCTGGCGCGGCATTTTTGCTCTGAAATCTTCTGCTAATATTGTTTCTTCCGCATCTACATTTGTTATAACAGGAATTGTTGCATTGTTAATTTCAAAATCCTTAACATATTTTGCAAATTCTTCTCCTGCTTTTTCCATAAATTTTGAGTGGAACGCTCCGGAAACCGCAAGCGGTACAACTTTTCTTACCCCGTTTGCCAGTAAGTAATCACTTGTCTCTTTTACCGCATTTTCATCTCCCGTAATTACAACCTGAACAGGAGAATTATAGTTTGCTATATCAATATAACCGACTTTTGAGCCTTCTGCCAGTCCCGCTTTTAATTGCTCATCACTTGCATTAAGAACTGCTGCCATAGCACCGCCTTTGGTTTGGCTCATTAAATCGGCTCTTTTTTGGATTAGTTTTAAAACATCTTCTAATGACAATACATTTGCCGCATACATGGCACAATATTCACCCAAACTGTGTCCCGCAACATAATCCGGAGTAATATTTAACTCTTTTCTCAGCGCAAATAAAAGTGCTATAGATGTTGTTACTATTGCAGGCTGGGTATTTATTGTTTGTTTTAAATCATCTTCCGGCCCGTCAAAACATATTTTTGTAATACTTCTGCCTAAAACTTCATCCGCCGTTTCATAAACGGTTTTTACCACATTATAATTATCATATAAATCTTTTCCCATGCCAACTGACTGAGCGCCCTGTCCAGGAAAAAGAAATGCTATTTTTTTACTCATTATCATATCCCTTAGTTTAGTCATAATCCCTCTTGCTAATTATATAACAAAAAGGTACTAAGGCAATACTTAAC
>DBXD01000091.1:7328-34491 GCA_002309425.1 Cyanobacteria bacterium UBA1221 | reverse complement strand
ACAAACAATGAAATTAATGATATAAACTACAATATAAGAATGGCTTACGGGAAATTATCCCGTCTGGAAACCCAAAAACAGATGGCTGCAAATTCCGCAGGAAATGTTGCTATTGATACCATAATGGATGCTAAATTAAAGGGGGTACACGCTCCTCTTATGAAACTCGGAACCGTTGATAAAGAATATGCTACCGCTATGGAAATAGCATTTGGCGGAAGAATGGGGCATATCGTTGTTGATGACGAGCATGTAGCTTCGGTTGCCATTGAATTGTTGAAATCGGCAAAAGCCGGGAGAACAACTTTTATTCCGCTTAACAAAGTGGCGAAAGCACCCACTAAACTTGCTCTGCCAAAGGACAAAGGGGTTATTGATTTTGCAATAAACTTAGTAGATTTTGACGATGAATATCTCAATGCATTTTTCTATGCCGTCGGAGATACTATTGTTGTAGAGGACATGGAATGCGCAAAGCGCCTTATAGGTAAATACCGTATGGTAACACTGGCAGGAGAACTGTTTGAAAAATCCGGTGCTATCACCGGAGGTTCTGTCAAAAAGACCGGCTTTTCTTTCTCACAAAATGACGATAACGAGCTTGAAGAATTTAAGAAAAAAGTCAAAGAAATGGAAAATCAGCTTGCAACACTTGAAAACAAAAAGACCACGCTGGAGAAAAAACTTCAGGAAATTCGTGAGCAGTATTCGGATTGCGTTAGCGAACACTCAAAAGCAAAAACCGAACTGGACAATATGGCTCAAAATTACGCAAACAGTGAAAATATTCTGAAAGAAAAATCCGAATACATTAAGAACTCCGAACCCAAAATTGCGGAATTAAATAAAAAACTTGATAAACTTGAAGAAAAAAATATTGAAGTTAATGACAAAATAACTGCCGCAAAAACTCAAATTGAAGAAATTGAAAAACTTATCAACGATAAAGACTTGAAAGACCTGAAAGAAAAAACCGAAGGTGTTGAATCAGAAATAAAAAGACTTGAGTCAAACCTTTTGACAACAAACAATGACAAAAACGATTTTGAACGTCAGATTGTCTTTCATGAAGATTTAATTAAAACAAAAGAATCCGAAATTAAAGAAAAAGAAAAGAACAATATTAAACTTGAAGAAGATAAAGTTAAATTTAAATCTGAAATTGAGGATATCGAGAAAAAAGTCGCAGTTTTATCGGAACAAATAGAAGTTATTCAGGGTAAACTTGGGGAACTGTTAAAGCAGCGTGACGAAATTGCAGAGGACATTAATCAACTGGAAAAAGAAAAACATATTAAATCTTCCGACATAGAAAGAATTGCGGAACAGATAGAATCTTTTAAAGCCCGCAGGAGAGAACTGGAGCCGCAATTAGATACCGCAAAAAAAGAATTGGAAGATACAGGTGCGGACATTTCAAAACTTGAACCTGTTGAAATTTCAATAGACGAAATTACCGCAAAGATACAGCGTTTGGAAAAGAAAATGGAAGAGCTGGGCGATGTTAATATGAGAGCACTTACAACATATGATGAAAAACTTGCCCGCCAGAATGAATTAAAAGAACGCATAGATATTCTCACAAAAGAACGTAAAGAAATTCTTGACAGAATGAGCGGATATGAGCAGCAAAAGAAAGATGCTTTCTTAAAAACCTATAACAATATTAACGAAAACTTCAAAGACGTGTTCCATAATCTGTCCGAGGGCGAGGGAGAATTAATACTTGAAAATCCGGAAGATCCGCTATCCGGCGGATTAGACATGAAAGTCAGCATAAGGGATAAGAAGCATCAAAGACTCGGCAGCTTGTCAGGCGGTGAAAAATCACTTACCGCACTTGCTTTTGTATTTTCAATTCAAAAATATATGCCGTCACCTTTCTATGCATTAGATGAAGTTGATGCAAACTTAGACACCATGAATGTTGAGCGTATCGCCCAAATGGTGCAGAGCCAGGCAAAAGATACGCAATTTATAGTAGTTAGCCATCGCAAACCTATGATAGAATCAGCTAATAGGACAATAGGTGTAACTCAAAAAGAAAAGGGTATAACGAGAGTAACCGGAGTAAAACTGAGAGATTAATATGAGTACAGCGGTAGTTAATTACAATTTAGATTTACCTGAAATAGAAAAGAATGCCGAAAATGAAGGTATCGGTATTCTTGTTTCAATGGCAAAAGCAGGGAAAATTGACCCGTGGAATATTGATATTGTCGATATTACGGATAAATATCTTGCTCACTGCTGTTCTATGAAATCCGAAAATTTAAGAATCACCGGCAGAACATATTTATTTGCCTCTGTTCTTTTAAATATGAAATCGAAAATCCTTGACGGAATCGATGTTTTGCAATTTCAAGACCCGCCGGAAGATAACGTTACATATGACGATGACGGATTTGTTGCAGAATATCCGGAGGAAGATTATATTCCCACAGCAAATGTACAGTCTATTGAAGATGTTCTGCAAAGACGTACAAGTGTGAGATTAAACAGAAACAGAGTTGTAACTCTGCACGACTTAATCCGTCAGTTACAGTTTTATGAAAAACTTGAACAGAAACAATCCATAAAACAGGCACATGAAAGAGCAAAAAACAGAGTCCGCTCATATGCAAGATTTACACCTGATGATATTATAAACCTTGCTCACGAAGAATACATAGAAGATTGTGTATTGAGGTTAAAAGAAAATTTGGTGCAAATATTTGAACGTCAGGATAAGATTGAATTAAATGAATTAACTCTCCTTGGAATGGACAAGATTAGTGCCTACATAGCCCTGCTGTTTTTGAGTGCGGAAACCGATTATGACTTAAAGCAAGAGGAGTTTTACTCTGATTTGTACGTGGTTAAGGGGGCTGCATAAAATGGAACAGTTAAAAGCCAGAATTGAAGCCGTCTTATTTACGACAGCAAAAGCTCTATCAATAGAAGAAATTTCGGAAATACTTGAAGTTGAGAATGTGGAAAAAACAGAAGAAGCCATGTTAGAATTAATTATGGACTATTCTGCAAGACCGGGAGCTCTGGAAATTGATGATGAAAACGGTTATATTCTGCAAGTTAAAGAAGAACATATGGATATAGTTGAAAAGCTTTGTCCGGTGGAATTAAAGCCTGCAACATTAAAGACACTGGCAGTAATCGCTCTAAAAGAACCTATCCGACAAACAGAACTTAAAGAGTTACGCGGATCTACCGCTTATGAACACATTCAGGAATTGCTTGAAAAAGAACTTATAAGCAGGGTTAAGGATAAAAACGGAAGAAGTTTTAATTTAAAAACAACAAAAAAATTCGCAGAATACTTCAAATTAAAAGGGGATACCAGATCTCTTGCAAAGTTACTGGAAAAAGAAAAGGAATATGTGAATAAAAATGAAATCTCAGACAATTAGAATTTGTACTTTGGCAGGACTGCTGTTTTTGCTGATTTTTACATGGCTGTTTTTGCCTGAATTTTTCTTCAGAAGAGGGGTCTCAAGATTTGAAAAAGGGGATTACTCGGGGGCTTATAAGAGCCTGACGAACGCCAGATTATGGGATAAAAACAATTCCGATTACAGATATTATTATGTGCAAACGCTTGCAAAATTTAAACCATCTCTGAAAATTCAGAAAGAGATGTTTGAATTTGCAAACGATACAAAAGAAGACGGAGCACATGTTTTTGCAGGTATTCAGGTCAATGTATGGAAAAATAATGCCACCCAAATTTATGGCACAAATTATATAGAACAGGCTCCGGTTAACAGCCAGATAATCCGCTGGAATCCAAAAACATTTCCTTTAAAAGTTTATATTGATTTTGTTGCAAACACGAATTATCCCGAATATTATAACGAACAGATTACAAAAGCTTTTATGCAGTGGGTTCGATCTTCTGGTTTTATTTCATTTAATTTTATAGATAAACCGGACAAAGCCGATATAGTTGTAAAATTTGAGAAACTTCCCGAAAGCAACTGTAAAAAAAACGGATGCAAATATGTCGTAGCACACACCAATCCTACGATAAAAGGGAATCAGCTTAAAAAAATGACTATTACTCTGTATGATACAACAGTAAACGGAGAGTTTTTCTCGGATAAAGAACTCTATAATACCATTTTGCACGAAGCAGGACATGCACTGGGTATAATGGGACACAGTTATAGCACCGATGATTTAATGTATATGACAAATGAAGTTAACACCCAAAGGAACAATTTATTTATAAGATACAGGAGCGATTTTCAGTATATTTCAAGACAGGACATCAGTACTTTAAAATTACTGTATAATCTGGTTCCGGATATAACAAACACGCCTATATCGGAAATAAATACCCAAAATCTATTATATCCACCGATAATTCTCGGGAATATGAAAGTTGCAAGCGAGAGAAAACTTGCCGAAGCAAAGAATTATATTGCAAAAGCGCCAAATATCCCTAACGGCTACATAGACATGGGTATAGCTTATGATGAACTCGGTAAATTTGATTTAGCATTGGAAGCTTTTCAAAAGGCCTTTAATCTGGCAACAACCAAAGACGACAAATTTATCGTATTATACAATCTGTCAATAATGTATCTGAATAACAGCAAACCTGAAACGGCGTTGCAATATGCAAAGCAGGCACAAAACATTAAACATAACGAAGAAATTGCAGATCTAATAAGTAATATAGAGCACTCAATGACAACAAAACAAAAACCGTTTTGGATGAGTAAAATGTCAAAATAAAAAAGCACAGTTTAAAACTGTGCGACACTCTCTTAGGGTATTTTTATGAAATCTTTACACTTCAACAAATAAGCGTCTTCCTACAATGTTTTGTTTACCATTGTAATACCCTGCAAAATATCCGCCCTTAACGGGTTTATTTTTAGCATAAGAAGCATTGTCACTGTTATAACTGCTGTAACTTACAAAAGGATTATTCCCATACGAATGGGAAGATTTTGCAACCACAGGAGCTGCCTGCTGGACACCTGACGGTGAAAACAACTGCGATAATAAACTAACAACATTAGCCATCTGACAATACCTCATTTACTACACTATATTATTAATGACAAAATATAATTTGTCATAATAATTCTATTAAATATGAATTTATGTTAAGAATCAATCCTCTTAAATATGGATTTTAATACCTTATAACACCAATAGCACTATTGCACCCGCTATTGCCAACGCAGGGCCAAACGGCAAAAAGGTCAAATCTTCCCTATTTTTCAACCCTTTCAGCGTATTCCAGCACGCAACAACCCCTATGGCAATTAAGCCGAATAACGCCCCATCCATAACAAAGAAATTATCAAGATATGATGTAAAATAGAACAAATAGTTATAGAAAGCCGCATACACAATAAACAGCAAAATACTAAACACCGTCGTATAATGTTTTCCCTGCCACTGATTTTTTAGAAACAGCGGCAACGTAAACAGTAGCTGAATAATAACACTCATAGCCAGTATCAGGAGAACATTCTGCCAACCGAATGCCGCGCCCAAACCTGCGGCTATATATGAATCTCCTTCCCCAAATGCTCTGTTTCCTGCAATCAGATATCCTATACGAGCAACTACTTCCATAATAACAACACCTAACAAAATTCCTAATAGTGAATTAGTTAAAGGATTTACGGCAAACCACATAGGACTTGACGGGAACCCCACTATTGTATTTACCTGTTCATAAACTTCTATACCCGTTAAATACAAATTGTATATTAGGCCTATTGCGATTAAAGAATAGGTATGTCCGTCAAAAACTACTTTTTCTTTTATATCGGTTACGGAAAGAACAAGTAAAATAGAGATTATCGCAAAGGCAAACAGTGTATTTATTTGTATTCCGTATCGGATAAAAACAAGCACAAACAAAACACCTGTTATAAATTCAATAATTGGATACTGAATACTTATTTTTTCTTTACAAAAATAGCACTTTCCTCTTAACAAAACATATGACAATATCGGAATATTATGCCACCATTTCAGTCTGTTTCCGCACTTTGGACATTTTGAAGGCGGCATAACTATTGACTCATTGCTAAATGCTCTCAGTATAACAACGTTTAAAAAGCTGCCTATAATTGACCCCAGACAAAATACAAACAACAATATCATCAAAATTATAAAATAATAATATGAATATTCACCAAATATTTTCATCTTTATTTATATCCTTTTTACTATACTTTCATACATCAACAGCAAGGCTCTTTTTATGAGTCTTGAAATCTGCATTTGGGACACCCCCATAATCTCCGCAATTTCTCTCTGACTGAAATCTTCATAAAAACTCATCTGTATAATTTTCTTCATATCCTCGGGTAAAGCGTCAAAAGCATCCTGAAGAATTGACCGGTTATCATAATCCATTAAAAAATCATCCGAATCATCATTTGATACTTTCTCTATTAAAGATAAATCTTCTTCATCAAAGCCCGATAACTGTTCCAGAGAAATCAACTGTTTTGTAGCGGGTATAGACATAACATCCAAAACTTTTTCCTGCTCAATATTTAATGCCTCCGCAATCATTTCAGGAGTAATATCTTCTTCTCCGGACAGTTTTAACTGTTCATAAACTCTGGACACTTTCCTGACAAGCTCTTTTACTTTTCTGGGCGTTCTGACAAAATCCAATTTGTCCCTTAAATAATGCCCTATACTTCCCCTGATATGATAATAGGCATATGTGGAAAAACTTGCATTTTTGGATTTATCGTAATTATCAATAGCCTTCATCAATCCCAATGCTCCGATTTGTATCAAATCTTCCTGGGTCGCAGAATCACGGACACAAAGACGAAATACCGCTTTTTTCACAAGGGGCATACCGGCTTCCACAACAGCAAGCCTGAGAGCTTCTTTTTTTCTCCCCTCCGCCGAAGTCTTATATAAGTCTATTAAATTATCTATTATTTTGCTGTTTTTTTTAGACATGCACCCACCAAAAACCAATAATACTATAACACATGCGAAATAAGGTGTAAAATAATTAACTTTATTTAATATTGAATACCCGTTAAATAATTTTGTGATATTATTTAAGCAGATAAGCAGATAAACTTGGAGAGATACCTATGATTACCATAAAAGATGTTGAACACGTTGCAAAACTTGCAAGACTCGAACTTACGGAAGAAGAAAAAGAATTATATACAAAACAACTCGGAGATGTACTCAAATACGTTGACCAAATGAACGAGGTAGATACATCAAATGTTAAGCCCATGACACAGGTAATAGACTTCGTTAACGTTATGAGAGAAGATGAAGTTCACTACGACAATACAAAAGAAGAACTCATGAGCAATGCGCCGGAAGAGGAAAACGGCTTCTTTAAAGTACCAAAAATCAATTAAGAATACTATTTAGTTGGGGGATATATGACAAAGTATATTTTTATTACCGGAGGTGTTGTCAGCTCTCTGGGAAAAGGAATTGTAGCTGCATCATTAGGCAGGTTGCTGCGAGCCAGAGGATACTCGGTAATTAATCAAAAATGTGACCCGTACATAAATGTTGACCCCGGAACTATGAGCCCGTTCCAGCACGGAGAAGTTTTTGTAACCGATGACGGAGCGGAAACGGATCTTGATTTGGGGCATTATGAAAGATTCACCGACACTAATCTGGGCAAATACAATAACGTTACATCAGGCAGTGTTTATCAGCATGTCATAGAAAAAGAGCGCAGAGGAGATTATCTGGGCGGAACAGTTCAGGTTATTCCCCATATTACAAACGAAATCAAATCAAGGATACTCGGGGCTTCAAATCAGTTTAAGCCTGATTTCCATCTGATTGAAATCGGAGGAACTATAGGGGACATTGAAAGTTTACCTTTTATTGAGGCTATCCGTCAATTCAAATCTGAAGTCGGCATAGGGAATGCTATTTCAATACATTGCACACTGTTACCGTACTTACCGACATCAGGCGAATTAAAAACAAAGCCGTCCCAACACAGTGTAAATGTTTTAAGGAGTTACGGTATCCAGCCGGAAATCCTTGTTTGCAGAACATCAAAACCGATACCAAAAACAGAGAAAGAAAAACTTGCACTATTTTGCTCCGTAGCAAAAGATGCGGTAATCGAATGCAGGGATATGAAGAGCATCTATGAAGTTCCGCTTGCACTTGAAGCTCAGGGCATGGCGGAAGTTGTATTAAAATGTCTGCAAATGAAAGACAAAAAGCCTAACTTATCTGCCTGGGAAAAACTTGTTGAAAACATTAAAAATCCAAAAGGAGAAATAACGGTTGCAATAGCCGGAAAATATACAAGGCTTTCGGATGCATATATTTCTGTTGTAGAAGCCCTGAAACATGCCGGATACGCAGACGGGGTAAAAGTTAACATAAAATGGATTAACTCTGAAGATTGCGTTGAATACAAAAATTGCAAAGACTTGCTTAAAGATGTCAAAGCTGTCGTCGTTCCGGGCGGGTTCGGCGTAAGAGGAATTGAAGGAAAACTTAACGTTATAAAATACGTCCGTGAAAATAATATTCCGTTCTTGGGATTGTGTCTTGGAATGCAGTGTGCGGTAATAGAATATGCAAGGAATGTATTGGGATTAAAAGATGCAAATTCAAAAGAATTTGATGAAAATGCAACAGATCCCGTAATTGATTTAATGCTTGAACAAAAAAATGTTCAGGGTTACGGCGGTACAATGCGGCTTGGTGCGTACGACTGTATATTAAAAAAAGGCTCGGTTGCCCAAAAAGCCTATGGCTCAAATAAAATATCCGAAAGGCACCGCCACAGATACGAAGTTAATAATGAATACATAAAACCGCTTACTGAAGCAGGCTTAATATTTTCGGGAATGTCCCCTAACGGAATGCTGGCAGAAATTGTCGAATTACCGAAGCTAAAATGGTTTGTGGCTTCTCAATTCCATCCTGAATTTAAGTCAAGACCGGACAGACCGCATCCACTCTTTAAGGGTCTGATTGATGCGGCCTTAAAATAACGAAATTGCATGACTGTGCTTTTTAGGGATAAAACGTTCCTTTCTGAACACATTTAACTTAATAATCAAATCATCCGACTTCTTATTTCTTTTACGGAAAAGATAGAAAGAAGTTTAAAGTTTTTTTGCAAAATAGTATTTTTGTATGAGTTTATAGTATAATAAGCTGAGAGGTGTAAATATGATTAAACTTACGGCATTTGATGTTGACGGAGTGCTTACTGACGGCAGTATTACGTTCGATGAAAACGGAGTAGAATACAAAACGTTTAATGCAAAAGACGGTCAGGGCATCGTTAATCTGAACAATTCCGGGATAATTACCGCAATAATAACGGCAAGAGAAAACGGAACCGTTGCACATCGTGCTAAAAACCTGAACATAAAAGAATTACATCAGGGACAAAAAAACAAGATAGAAAAACTCCTGGAAATAATGAATAAATACGATTTAAAGTTTGAGGAAGTTGCATATATGGGAGATGATTTACCGGATATATGCGTACTGGAAAAAGTCGGGCTGTCCGGCTGCCCTGCGGATGCGGTTACGGAAGTTAAAGGGGTTGCGAAGTGGCATTCCGCATATAACGGAGGCAGAGGTGCTGTTCGGGAGTTTTGCGACTATATACTGAAATTAAATAAAAATTAAGGAGATAAACATGTACGAAATAAAAACTCAAGCCTTTTTTTCTGCGGCACATCACCTGCTAAACTACGAGGGAGAATGTGAGAATCAGCATGGACATAACTGGATGGTTGAGGCTTTTGTTAAAGGAGAAACTCTGGACAGAAGCAACATTCTGATTGATTACAAAGTTTTAAAAAGGGAACTTAACAATGTGCTTGAGTTATTGGATCATAAAGATATAAATGAAATTCCGGAATTTAAAGGAGAAAGTCCCAGCAGTGAAATGATAGCCTCCTTTATATACTCGAAATTAAAAGAAAAAATCGTACAGCTTAGTAAAGTATCGGTTTGGGAAACCCAAACATCATGCGCTAGCTATTATGAAGAAGAAGTTTAGACATTATAATTATCTTAACGGAGTATAAATATGCATATATTACAAGCAATATTAATGGGGATAGTTCAAGGGTTGAGCGAGTTTTTACCAATATCAAGTTCAGCGCATCTTGTATTCACCTCTAATCTGTATAAAACATTTTCTGATACCGTTATACTCAACACAAACCAAGAAGTTTTTTTTGACATAATGGTGCATTTAGGAACACTTATTGCCGTAATAATATTTTTCAGAAAAGACCTTATGAAAATTATTAAATCATTTAATAACGCTCTGACTAGCGGGAAATGGGACGATGATGAAGCTTTAACGGGTCTTTATATAATAATCGGCACAATTATAACAGTATTTGTTGCCGTACCTTTGAACAACTTTTCTGCTTATTTGATTAACAAACCCCAAATAGTAGGAGGTTTTTTAATACTGACAGCTGCAGTATTATTTTTTAGTGAAAAGATGTCAAAAAGCAACAAATGCAAAAAAGACAAACTTGATTTAAAAACATCTGTTATCATCGGACTGGCTCAGGGACTTGCATCCATTCCGGGATTTTCCCGTTCGGGCTGGACAATTGCCACCGGATTGTGGAAAGGACTTGACAGAGTTACGGCAGCAAGATACTCATTTTTACTCAGCATTCCAATAATTATGGGAGCTTCCATATTTTATCCGATAGCCGAAATAGATTTCAGTGAAATAATTACATATAACTGGACTGCAATAATTATTGGTACATTAGTTTCCGGAATTGTCGGATACTTTTGTATAAAATATTTTATGAAATTCCTCTCAAAATTTTCAATGAATATTTTTGCTTGGTATTGCCTTTGCATAGGATTTTTGGCAATGCTGTTTTTTACCTTAAATTAATGTAAAAAAATTGTAACAAACCCGAATATCATAGCAAAAAAAAATATTGAGAGATATTATAATTTATGGCATATATGCGGAGTAATGATGGATCTGTCTGTTCAAAAAATAAATAACGTGAATAACAATTTCACAGCCATGAACATTAATGAAGAAGAATTAAAAAAGCATCCTGTGGTAATTGACAATACTTTTTCCAACAGAATGTACATTGGGTGGGATAAATTTACAAATGCACTTACTATGTATCCGGCAAGAGGGCTAAAAGGCAGTAAAAACTCTAATTTTTACGAGTTTTTGACAATGGGAATTATTCCGTATATCGCAGGCAGCGCCACTTTAATGGCAATATTTAATACAAACAACAAATTTCTGGCAAGAGATAAGAAAATGGCCTCTCAAATCGGCAAAAAAATGGCATTGGGAGTACTTTTTTACGGACTTGCCAAAAGCCTGTCAAAGAATCTGATTACCTACCCTGTTAAATGGCTTACCGGAGTGGATACAGAAGAACCTTATGCCGAATTAAAGTTTAAACTGCCGGAAAATATTTCCGATACCGATATTACAAGTCTTGAATATCACAAAGTCCTGGAAAGTGTAGATTTTCCAAGATGGAATGTTAAATACGGAGATGAAAGCAAAAATGAACCAAGAAACATGTGGTTTGATAAAATCGCAGAAAAAACAGGTTTGGGAAAGAATTTAAAAGATTCAGACCAGGATGTTAAACCGCTTGTAAAAGAAATTGCAGTAAAATCAAGCCTTGCGAAATCTATCTCCTCATATATGTGGGCGGCTGTCGGAGTAGCAATGGCAATGCAAAAGACCTGGGATGGATTTTTTAACATGGCAACAATTAATCCCTTAAAATTTAAACAATTTGCCGCCACTGTCGGACGATTTGTTGACAGCGTGTTTACGAGTATCGGAGAGCTGTATAGAGGTCCGAAAAATGCAGGTTCCTTCTTTAAGCAGCACAGCGGAAAAATGCTTATAGGCGCAGCGGCATTTAGCACAGTTGCAGGGCTTGCCAACGTCTTATTAAACAGAAATAAACCGTCAAGACTTACCTCAAATGACGTAATTGATAAAAACAGAAAGTTTGTGGTGGATTAAAATGAGAACATATTCATTAGAAAGTTTCATATCCGGCGCAAAACAAACTGTATTTAACAACAGTATGGCAGATGTTGAACTCGTAACTTACAGAAAAGAGAAACCGAATTTTGATATAAACCAGGAAATTAACAACAGAACATTCATCAGACCGCTACCGCCAAAAGGTCACATTGTTCGAAACGGAATCTTGTCCGCACCGCTGAATCAGGTCCAGAATCTAAAAACGGATATTACATCATTAAAAGCCGCTGTATCTGGAGAAGCAAACGACTACCAGCTGGGCAAACTGAATGATTTAGGGATGAAAATCGGGGGACTTGGAATAGCAACCTATCTGTTTTCAATGAAACATGCCCCGGTAACAAAAGCAATGGAATTTATTGGCTTTGCTGCGTTCTTTTCTTCAATGGCTCTTTGGCCAAGATTAGCGCTGGGTCTGCCGGCAAGAATTATTCACGGTTTCAATCCGTTTATAAAATATGAAGATTCACAGGGCAGAAAAAAGGGATTTTTCTCTGATAACCAGTTTATTCCGTTCGATATGCTGAGTGAAAAGGATATTAACAGAGTAGGGAAAAGACTGCATGTACCTCAGGACATTCCAAACAGAAGGGAAGCTATTGAAGAAAAAATGCGTCAGATTGCTCTCCAGAATAACACATTGTGGATGCTTACCGCCGGATTTGCAACGCCTATTATGAGTTCATTAATTTGCAACAGGCTTGAACCTTACGTTGAGGATTTGCACAATTTCTTTATGAACAGGCGAGTTGATAACATTCTGGAAGACTTCTCCCAAACCTCTAAAAAATATACTTCAAAAAAAATTATAGAAGATATTAACAACATAATAGAATTAAATAAAGACAAATCAATAAATCCTGAATTAATTGAAAAATTATCCTCCGCACTAACTCAGGAGCTTGACAATAATGTTAAATTAGGCATTAAACAGGACCTAAGCGATTTATTCCTTGATGGCAAATTCAAAATTTCAGAGAAACAAGTGAGCGAAATGTATCAATCTGTTTCCGAACTGATTAAACTCGCCTCGGATAATAAATTGACAACCGACGTACTTCGATCTGTTACTCCTAATATAGAACAAATAAAAAACCTGCTGGCATCCAATGAATTTTTCACAAAATCGTGCAGCAGAGAAGAAATTTCCGGTATAATAAGCCAGCTCTCAGAGCTGATAGCAAGAAATATCAGTGATGCTAACGCTAACGGAGCATCAATTTCACCGCACACTGCGAAAAAAATAACAATGGGGATAGCAAATCCTCCGGCAAAAGGTAATGTCAAATCGATAGAAAATATACTTACAGCATCCCCTGCAAGTATTTTAGATTCGGACAGACAAATGCTTTTAAGAAAATTGGCAGGTATAATGACGGAATTTAGTGCAGAGAACACCGCCCTTAATAAATATGCCTACCACAAACTCGCCTTGGCTCCGGATACCGCCAAGGCAAAGTACTGGAATGATTTTACCAAATCATTAATAAAAATTTTGAATATAAGCCATGAGGACATTGAAAACACAAGGCTTGACAGAAAATTAGTTTCAAAGATGTTTAACGACAAAATATGGCAAAAGGCAACCGCAAACGAAGCAGAATATAAAAATTTTGTAGAAACAATTGCCGCGAACATATCCCAAATTGAAAAATATGTAAAACCCGATGAAATAAACGGCAGATTTATGTCACAAGTTGAAGAATCGTTTAGTGCAGCTGCAACCAAGTTGCGCAACAACGGTTTCAGAAATACAGCCAAAAGAATTACCGGAGAAAATTATGCGGAAGCAGGGACTCTCCTTGGTGCAACAAGGGCATATATCAGGGACAATCTTACAAATATCAGGAGCACCTTCTCCTCCATCCTCAACAAGGTAAATGTTTACCGCTCTATTTATAAAAATCCGGATTTGTCTTTTATCTCTGCTGAAAACCTGCCAAAAGAAATAAAAGAAGAAATAGTTGCTCTTGCTGAATATTTAACTTCAGAAGGCGGTTACGGAGAATATGCCGTTAAATTTGATTTTCTGAGAAATGCAAATCCAAATATGACAGATACTGAAAAAATATCTTTCAGCAACGGAAAAATTTCATATAACTACTATGATGCAAAAGAACTGGAAAAAAGCGGTATAATTAAGAAATCCGATGTTACTTTCTTCAAACGTGTTATGAATTTACTCTTTGGGACTCCTGTTAATCAGGAAACAAAAGATGCTCTTGTACAATATTCATCTGTAAGTGGAATGCTTGACACATACAGAGAAAAGATGTTAAACGTTGTCGGAAATACGGAGAACTACATGTACCCTGACAGCATAGTTGACAACAGCCGCAGATATTCCTGGTCAAGTCCCAAAATGAACAGCAACCTCACGGGAACCCCTCTCGATGACGTGCTGACAAACACTATTAGAAAAACGTTCAACTCAAATAAATGGCTGAAAACGTATTGCAAATTCGGCGGGATTCTTCTCGGAATAACGCTGGTTTCACAATTTTTGTTTGGGAAAAACCCAAATTACAAAAAAGAAAGGACTTCGGTATAATGACTTTAAGTATTAAACCTATAATCCCGAATTATACCGCCGGTGCTCAGAGTTTTACCGGAGCTAAGTCCTTTTTTGACAGGACATACTATCTGAGCGGCAACCCGCAAACAAATACAAACGGAAGTTTACTGGAATCCTTTCTGAATAATGCCTCCAGAATTAATCAGCCGCTCGTTCAGCCGGCGGATAATACGACTCAAAAGCCCGTTAAACGCATACTTTACACAAATGATTTAAAAACATTATTCAGACATTCAGATGCAAAAATTCTTGCAATTATTCCGAGGATTTTCAATTCAAAAGACAAAAACGGCAACGAATATATAGACCGAAACGAAGAATGCGGAACTTTTAAAAATGCTATTGAACGTTTAGATGAAGTTAAGGCTGACGGTTATAACTGCCTTCACATTTTACCGATAAATACTCCGGGCAAAAAGCAGGCTATGGGAACAGCAGGTTCAGTATATTCTCCTCTTGATTTATTACAGATTGATCCGATGCTCGCAGACAAAAACGACCCAAGAGATGTAAAAGAACAATTCAAGGATTTTGTAAACGAATGCCACAAAAGAGATATAAAAGTTATGCTTGATATGCCGAGCTGCGCATCAACTGAAATGTTCTATGCTCATCCCGAGTGGATGGCTTTTGAGCAGGGCGGAATGGCTAAAACCCCTCAGGGCTGGAACGATATAAGAATGTTCCAGCCTTGGGAAGATGAGGCCAAACGGACTCTTAATCCGAAACTGCTTGAATTACACAAACAGTTTGTTGATATGTGCATTGACCTTGGTGTTGACGGAATAAGGGCCGATGTTTCACGTGCAAAACCCGTTGAATTCTGGGACGTGCTAATTAAATACTCCAGAATGAGAGACCCAGAATTTGCGTGGCTTGCAGAAACATATACACATGAAGATGCTTCCCCGATGATTAACATGCCGGCCGACAGGCCTGACGATGCACTCAGAGCCGGATTCGATTCATTCTACGGGCAATACCACCTGTTCAGCGAATGGAAAACCGCATCCGAATTTATGGATTACATAAAGGAAAATTTAGATTTAACATACAGAGTTGATCAGGGCAAGTCCGCAATAGCATCATTTGCTTCTCATGACGATTTATCCCCGATGTTCCACGGCGGAGGAGATTATTGCAAGTTAATAATGGGACTTGAGGCTACAATTCCGATGACTAATATGTACTCCGTTGACGGATTCCAGACCGGAGATTACTACACAAGACCATATGCTAACACTGAAATTCCGGAAACAATGACCGATAAAAATGAGATGGAGATTCACTATGGTAAACTCGATTTATTTAACCTGTCCAGAAAACCGGGGGGAAAAGACCCATCCATAAGGGATTTTATAAGAAGCGCACATGCACTCAGAGAAAAATATTCTGACGTTGTCGGCCCTAAAGGTACATTTATTGAGCTGGACAAAATCGGAGATAAAAATGACCAGATTATTGCTTTTGCAAGACACTTTGAGGGCAAAACCCTGCTTGTGGTAGCAAACAAAAACGTAAACAGACCCGTTTCATGCAAAATAAAAGTTCCGACACTAAAACAATCTCAGGAATTAAAAAATCTGCTGCCATCATACGGCGAAAAGAGTATGCTTCAGGCTTCCGACAATAAATTAGCAGTATCTCTGGGTGCGGGAAGAATCCATGTATTTGAGATTGACACACCTAACATAGAAAATTATACTAATAAAGTTTACAAACAAAGATAACGTTGGTACACATTAAATAAACGACAAGATACGCAATTGGAATTATCAATTGTGTATCTTGCTGAAAAAGACCTCCCCTGTGTTTGCAGGAAGTTTACAAAGAATTGTTTATATTATTTTTTCTTTCTCGTCTTTACGTTCTTCGTGTTTGTCAATCATTTTCTGCAGGTCATCGGGCATTACCGTATTATGAGCCACTGCTCTTTTTTGCAGTCCTTTTTCTAACAATGCGACTTCTTTATTTTTTAAACTTTCGCTTGCCGCAACGACATCCCTGTCGTGATAAAATTCAACAACATTAATACAGTTTTCTGACGGTGCGGAGATTTCGGCGACACGTTCCTGAACGGGGTAACTTGCCCAATCTTCCGGAATTTCATCCATAGAATCATAGTATTCCCCGTCAGGAGCAAGGCGTTTATCAACCTCGTTTTCCAGAACCTTTTGGACATAAGCTTTCTGGCTTTTAAACCTGCACGGAATTATTATTTCAGAACCGATAACCTCCTCGGGGTCACGTTTTTCATATTTTTTAAGCATCTCAGCAGCAAGCTGCAAATGTCCCAGCTCCATATCCAAAAATATTTCCCAATATTGTTTAATTTCGTCATCAACTTCATCTTCTAAACATGTGTAATAATTACATACCTCAGTAAATTCGTGAAGAAGCAATTTTTCAAACATGGTTTCCGACGGGTCAATCAGGGATTCATACATTGTTACATGTTCCTCTTCAACATCTTTAATTTCTGCATAAGTTTCTCTCAGCACATGATCCCCATACATAAAACCGTGTTCCGCATAGAAATTGTGAGTCTGCTGTTCCCCTGATAAGACTGTCAAAATATTGACTTTTGTCTGAGGAGAGGCTGTTTTTTTATCATAATGTCTACGAAGCCTTAACCCGTTACAGTTATGATGGTGTTGTGTAGGTCTGCCGACAATAACATCTGTCTGACTCTGAACTATATCATCAGGTTCAATACCCTCCCTCATATATGCATATTGCGCGTATCTGTACAAGTGGTCAAAATCTTCCAACAGACCGAAGTCGAAAGTTTCCTTAACATATTTATCAGGTTCATTTTGGGCAAGCCATGCGGTCAAATCAACCGCAACCTGTTCATACCCTAAAGTAGTTTCCAAAACAGACTGGTCCTCAGGGCACATCCAGTTACAGGTCATTTGCTGCTGATTTTCTATTCTGCCGATACGGGAAATAACGGCTCTGTCCTCACAATCAATATCCGGCATAAATCTGTTAAATTGATGCTTAAATCCCCACCCTTCCACTTCAATTCCGTTCATCAAAATCTGGCGTGTTCTTGTATAGCAATCGACCTTTTGTTTTTTGTAGGGATTTCCTACTATCTGGTGCCAGTTTCTCAGTTGTTTTTCTAAGGACAATCCCTTTTCTTTAAGCGGATTAAACGTCATAATATACTCCTTTCCGTTATACAACGACAAAAGAATTTTACGAAAAAATATCCGCAAGCAAATTAGTCGACAGACCTGTTATAAAGGATTATTCTTCAGAGTTAATACGGGATTATCTCACAATATTTCTGCTTTGCCAAAAATAAATTTTTCCGTCTTTAATTCCGCCCTCAATATCCTGCGGAGCTCCAAATTCTTTTTCAACAACGAGCGCATCTTTTATTGCGCTTTCAAGTTGTTCGAACAATTCTTTATTTTCGCCCAAATCTTCTTCTATCGGGGTAATATCTGTCATATTTTCATTTTCATCAAATGTAACTTCCGTATCAGTCATTTGAATAGAATCGTAAGTCAGATTACCTGTTTCACGATTATATCTGAAAACATGCGGATGAAATACATCCGAGTGATTTGCACGGATACCGGAATACAGATTTACCCTGACATTACCGTTCTCATCATCAGTATAAATTGTGAATTTGTAGTCAGGGTCTACACGATTTTGTATTATTGCCCCGGGTTTAACAATATCATCAGGGATATGGTATATCTTTCTTGAGTATTTGGGATCGTCTAAATGCTTGGATAATACAACTTGTAGCAGCCTGTCTAATATAGCCCTTTTATTATTTTCTTCACAAAATGATGCATAAATTCCTGCTGCAGAATAATCCGGCAAATCTTCACAGTTGAAAGCAGAACGAATCATTACTCTTTCCGTATTTATGCCGTTATCCTCCATTGCTTTCATTATTTTATCAAGTTTACCGCTTTCATCAAAGGCTTTTTTTAATTTTTCAGTATTTCTGATTTCACCCGCATATTCAGGATCTAAATCCGCTTCAATATACCCCCATGGGAGCGCTATTGATTTTGGTATAGTTGCATTGATTTTTCCCTGTTCTTTTAATTCTTCCAGCCGTCTTAAATTCACAGCCTTAGTACCTATTACATCAGGTGAATATTCTTTTGAAGTCAAAATTTTGTCACAATATTTTAAGACCGGGACCTTTACCGCATTTTTATCTACGGGTTTTGAGGGTTCATCCGTTTCATAAAAATCTACCTGTTCCCCTTTACATATCATTTTAACTTTTTTCCCGTCCAAACTCCTTAACTTTTCAACCATATCTTCATCCAAAACTATCGCACTCACATCAACTCCCGCTTTCAGATAAAACGGATTGTGAGAATGTGCATCATTACCGTCATATGTCATAATTATACCGACCATATTGGTATCATCAAGATAGGCATCCCAGTTTCTGCAAACAATTATTGACGGTTCGGTTATTTCTCTGTGGCCATAATCTTCTTTATAATTACCCTGAACATATCCGTCATCAAAAACTATTTTTCCGACGGTTTCACCTTCTTTTATCGGCAAAACAGAAGCCTGACGGTGCTGGGCTCTTGCAATTATTCCTGCTTTTCTGACCAGATGGGGAGTGTTTACTCTGTATAAACCGCCTTTATTTAAGTCAACCTCACCCGTATCATATCCAATAAAATAATTAAGGGGTGCATATCCGGGCGTATATAGAATCAAGTTGTCATCAATTCGTTCCATTGGATAAATTTCAACATTTTCACGGGATTCCTTATTAACAAGAACAGCATCTTCCTCTAATGCAGTATCAGGGACAGGAACATGCACATTCAAGTGAATTGCCGGAAACGGACGAATTTTGTATAAATGAGCCCGGAATGCGGGATTACAGGTATTTAATAACGAGATTTTCATACTTCAAGAAAAATCGGTGAAGAATTTATATTGCCAATATTCTTTATAAAATTTACAAACAGTAACACTATTTTGACAGTTTGCAGGAACTTCTCCTGATTATTTTAATCATGTCATTCAGAGGGTGCTAGCCCCCAAAAATCACACTATTTTGCGGGGTTATAAGATTCTTTGGCAGATTAAAGGCAACTCTACTTATCAGATTATTATTTAAAATGAAGTTCTTTTTTATCTGCTTCTATAAGTTTTTTATATTCATCAACAGTCTTAAAAGACTCAATATCTGCAAATTCTGATTCTAAAAAATATTTTTTTGCCCATTGATTATTCACAAGCATAGCTTCCACTGGTGACTTTGCTGATTTTGGATTTTTTCGTATTTTTTCTTCAGCGAGTTTATAAAGTCTATCAGCTTCTTTCGTATTTCCGACTTCTCTGTATAAGGCTGCTTTCAAAAAATTTATTCGGGGATGGAGTTTGCTCTCATCAACATCATTAATAAATGTATCCAGTGCTTTTTGGTATTCACCTTGCAGTATATAGTAGTCACGGAGATATTTTTCAAGTTTAAGTTCCGGTCTAAGTTTACTTAGCCTCATAATATTGTCATAATCACCTTTAACTCCGTATAACCTGCACAACATGATTATCTCAGGTCTATGTCTTTTGTAATCACCGTTTATACTTTTTTTATAGTACTCAATGGCTTTTTCCCCATCTTTCAAGTACTCATATATATATGCAATATAATGGTAACTCTGACTTCTTTCCCATGGAATTATTGATAGTTTTGCAGCCTTTTCCAATTTTGGAATATTATACGTTGCAAAACCTGTAACGAACAAATTATAGGGTATATATAAATACATTCCTAATAAAAATATTGGCAAAAGTATATAATCTAATATATTGAATTTCACTTTTTTTATAAATAGCCTGAATGCAATAATAATCACACCAACTAATGAGATTGTCGTTATCAGCGGTACAATAGCATGATATATTTCATAATCCTGCATAATTATCTCCTTATTTTACATTTAAACATTATAGAGCATTGTCAGACTAAAGTCCACCTAAGTATATTTATTTATACATTTGTCTTAATTTATCTAATGCGGCATAGTTTATACTACCATCAGGATCAGTGCATTTTCTTGCTAAAACTTTATTTGTTTTCTTATTAAATATAATCTCACATTTTGCACCATATATATTTTCGTATTTCCTGTTAATTTCAGCACAGGCCCCGCTTCTATAGGCTTTTACCGCATCAGCATAAAAGTCTTTGCATAACGGATTACCTTTAGCCTTTGCGCAAAAAGTATTCTCTGTCATTGTGGGATTATACAAAGACATACCACACCAGTAATCTGTTGCATTGGCACTACCTACAAGCAGTATACTTACCGCACAAAGAAACATAACTTTCGTAAATCTAAATTTTAGCATAATATTCACCTTACCTTTTAATTATATATTATTGCCTTGGTATAGTCAAACCCGTAGGGTAAGACTTTGGTCTGCCTATTTAATATTTTGGCGGTCTGAAGTCCACCCTATTTATTATATCATGTCATTCTGAGGGTGCTAACCCGAAGAATCACATAAATTTGCGGGGTTATAAGATTCTTTGGTAAACTAAAGTCTACACTACTTTTCTGCACCCTTGCTTGATTATAACGGCTTATTTCGTACCATTAAAAATATTACTGTCACTATTGCAACAATAGCTAAGCCTTTATCCAAGCAGACAACAATTTCTGATATAAAATCTGGTATCCATATAGAGGTCGATATTAAATACAAGAACGAAACAGACGGGATAAGCGAAGAAATCAACCATATACAATAATATAATTTGGATTTTTGGGGTATAATATAATTAAATCGCCTCTTGATTAATGAAGTTAGCGGGAAAAAATGAATTATACAACCTATTATCAAACTCAAAAAAAGCATTACTATTATTAAATAACAATCAGTACCAAAACAAGCATTAGAATAAAAAGCACTCCAAACAAACCAAATACTTATTAAAATCATCATGGATATGACAAAAAAGAAGATAAACCAATTTAACTCTTGTCTGGTTGCAGTACCCTTATAATTAAATGTATTTTTGAAAGCATTTATGTAACATGATAAACCTTTTATCATAATTTCCTCTTGAAATTTTAAAATAACGTCGGAGTCTGTAGGTGGGTGAAGCCCAACATTATTAAAATGGTGTCGGGAAAGGGACTTTACTAAGCCGTAGGCGAGGATATGAAATCCGAGCCGTACGGATAAGTATGCCGATTTTTAATCGACTAACCCATGAAATTTTATTAACAAAAAAATTTCATGTTCAATCACCCCTGACATTATAAAAAAGAATTAGGCTTCTGCCTTAATTCTTTTTATGGTGCCGAAGGGGGGACTTGAACCCCCACGGATTGCTCCATACGCACCTGAAACGCACGTGTCTACCATTCCACCACTTCGGCATAAATTCTATATTTAGTTTTCAATATTTATTGTTCTTACATGCCTCCGTGGCGGATGTTCTGTCTAGCAGAACCCTCTCGGAAAACAATTCACAGGATTGTTTTCCTGCGGCAGAGTGCCATCCCGACATTCGTACTTGTAATATAGCACATACTGTCTTGTATGTAAATACTACTTAATTTTTTTGAAAAATTCTTCTGCAAGCAGCTGAGAATACTTAGATTTTTCGTTTACGGAAATAAGTATTCTGTCATCCCCGCTATCCGTTGTCACAACTGCAACGACACCACTCATGGCACCTACGGGAAAACGGGTTATCCTTGCATTAAATCGTGCATAAGGAACCGTTTTACCGTATGAATACATACTGCCATGCTTTGTTATTTCAAAATCTTCAAGTCCTATTGACTGGTATTTTACTTTTCCAAGACTGTTTTTTAACTTCGCTTCTATATCACCGGATTCAATATCGGATTTTGTAAAAATAGGTTTCTTACTGTCATCTACAACTATCATCTTTTGTCCTGATGCCTTGTGTTCCGCAAGGACTCCGTTATATCCAAGCATGCCGTTGGCTTTTTCTATTTCAAATTCCTCGTTTATCCCGGAAAAATCGCCGACTTTTCTCGCTCTTTCAATCATAGTTTGAGGAGATTTATGAACATACTTATCAATAAGCATTCCTATCCACTCTTTTCCGCCGATTGATATAAAACCTATTATAGCAAGAGCAATAATTATTGCCTTAAAAAACTTTTTTAAACAACCCATAATTAAAATCCTCGTTTCATGGTATAATCATATTATAACTATGTCAAAGAGTGAAATCAATATTATAAATACCAGCGATTTGGAAATGGAGAAACTTACACCCGTTATGCAGCAGTACCTTGCTGTTAAACGGGAAAATCCGGATGCAATTCTTTTATACAGACTCGGAGATTTTTATGAAACTTTTTTTGAAGATGCAGTTACTCTTTCTAAAGAACTGGAACTTACCCTGACAGGCAGAGATGCGGGTGCGGTGTACGGCAGAATACCGCTCGCCGGGATCCCCGCAAAAGCCATAAACTCCTATCTCGAACGGCTGGTGGAAAAAAATTACAGAATAGCCATCTGCGACCAGCTTGAAGATCCAAAAACCGCAAAAGGACTTGTAAAACGTGGAGTTACCAGAGTTATCACCGCCGGAACAATTACGGAAAGCGACTTTTTAGAAAAAAATACAAACAACTATATATGTTCAATTTTTAAAGACGAAAAATCAGACACTTACGGCTTTTCATATGCCGATATCTCAACAGGAGAATTTAAAGTTACTCAGGCTAAACTTAATTTCATTATGGGAGAACTTGCAAGAATTTCACCCTCCGAAATAGTTGCACCTGCGGTTAATCAAAAAATACTTCCGTTCCAAATTGTCCCCGAACAGAAAATAGATTTGCCGGAAGAAATTCAACAACTTTACAACTGTTCAAAAATACCGTCAAATGTCTTTGAGGCAGAGTTTGCAGAGAATAATCTGAAAGCCTTTTTTAATACGGAAACACTGGAAGCCTTTGGCTATTCAAAATATAAATTGGGTTTTAGAGCAGGCGGTGCTCTGATGGCTTACGTTTGGGAAACTTTAAAAGGTAATGTTCCAAAATTTGAAAAGGTTGAAACCTACGACTTATCCGAATATATGATTCTTGACAGCCGTACGAGAAAGAACCTTGAACTCATTGAAACGTTAAGAGAAAAAAACAAATACGGTTCACTTCTCTGGGCGATAGACAAAACAAAAACAAATATGGGCGCAAGACTTTTAAAAAACTGGATATGCCAACCGTTAAAGGATGTTAAAACAATTATTTCAAGGCAAAACGCAGTTTCCGAACTGGTTGAAAAAACAGAAGTCCGCCGCAATCTGACAGATGAACTGGAAAAAATATATGATATTCAAAGGCTTGCTTCAAGAATGAGTAACGGCTCGGCAACGCCAAGAGATTTTCTGAGCCTTAAAATTTCACTTGATGCATTGCCAAATATCCTTGACATTGCGCAAGAACTTGAATTTAATCCTTTTGAAAAAATTAATACCTATAAAGATGAAATTCTGGACTACTCGCAACTCATAGAGAGGACATTGGCAGAAAACCCGCCTATGCAGATTAAAGACGGGGGCATTATAAAAGACGGAGTGAGCGGAGAACTCAATTATTTCAGAGATTTGCTCACCGGCGGAGAAAACTGGCTCAAAAACTTTGAAGAAGAAGAACGTGAAAAAACGGGTATTAAAAACTTAAAAGTTTCTTATAATAAAGTTTTTGGATACTTTATTGAAGTTACAAGTTCTTATTTAAGTCTTGTTCCCCCGCATTATGTAAGGAAACAAACAATTTCTAACGGTGAAAGATTTATTACTGATGAATTAAAGAAACACGAAGATGATGTTCTGTCAGCAAAATTTAAATCCTCCGAGCTTGAGTACAAATTATTCACAGATTTCAGAGAATACTCAAAAGAATTTGTAACAAAAGTAAGAGAAATTGCAGAAAGCGTTGCCCTTGCCGATGTGTATTCATCACTTGCGGAAGTTGCCGTACAAAACAATTACTGCAAACCTATAATTGACGAATCTGATGAATTTACGGTTAAAAACGGCAGACACGCAGTATTGGAAAAAATTCTGCCGCTCGGAGAATACGTTGCAAATGATTTGGAACTAAAATCAAATTCTGCCGACACCACACAGTTTATGATATTGACCGGCCCTAATATGGCAGGTAAATCCACGTATATGAGGCAGAATGCACTTATTGTACTTCTTGCCCAAATCGGTTCTTGGGTACCTGCAGATTATGTAAAACTTGGCGTTGTTGATAAAATCTTCACCCGAGTCGGGGCATCGGATGATTTAACTCTGGGGCAATCCACTTTTATGGTAGAGATGATTGAAACATCATATATACTGAATGCGGCAACCGAAAGGAGTTTTATACTCTTAGACGAAATCGGCAGAGGAACAAGCACCTATGACGGAGTTGCCATTGCCTGGTCCGTAGCAGAATATATAGCCACAAAAATAAAAGCACGCTGCATATTTGCGACCCACTATCATGAACTGAATGTTATGACTAATAATTATCCGCAAATTAAGAATTTCAGAATTACCGTATCCGAAGATGACGGAGAAATACAGTTTTTACGCAAAATCGTTCAGGGCGGAGCAAGCAAAAGTTACGGTATTCAGGTAGCCAAAATGGCAGGACTGCCCGACTCTGTTGTGAAGCGGTCACAGGAATTAATGCAGAGAATGCAGAAAGATTTTTCAAATAATCTTGCTACAAGGAAGAAAGTCCGTGATATTCCTGAAGTTCCGCAATTAAACTTGTTCAAATAAAATATTTTGTTGCGGGGTTTGACAAAATATGATAGAATTCTTCTATGAATAAGAAGAAGATATTAATTGTCGGTTCATCAGCTAATGCATACTCTCTTGCCAAATATTTTGCGGATTTTGGCACGTTTGAAGTTTTTGTTGCACCCGGAAACAGTTTAGTTGCGGATTTTGCAACGAGAGTTGACATCAGAGAAAATAATGTATCAGAACTTTTAAAATTTGCAATTACGAATAATATAAATTTGACAATAGCAGTTTCAAAGGAAGCAATACGTGCCGACATAGCATCGGATTTCAGGGAAAATGCACAGCCGATATTTGCACCTGAAGCTGAATGTTCAAATTTTGCGACTTCAAGGGCAGCCGCAAAAAAATTCTTATATAAACAACATATTCCGGTACCGAAATTCGGTATATTTGAAAAGCCCCAACTTGCCTCAGAATATATAAAAACGGCACAATATCCGCTTCTTATAACAACAGACTATGATAATGAAAATTCGGTCAGAGCGGTTTGCATAAATACTGATAATGCTCAAACCTGCATAAATGATATCTTTGGCATGGATGAAGATAAAGTGGTAATTGAAGAATATATCTACGGACACCCGTTTACCTTGTATGTAGTTACTGACGGGTATCTGACACTTCCTGTTTGTGCTGTAGGAGATTACAGATTTTTAGAAGACGGTGACGGAGGTTTCTATACTCAGGGTGTCGGAGCCTTTGCGCCCGACTATAAATTGTCCGCTGACACAATTAACCAACTTTTAAACAAAGAAATAGCAACAATAATGAAAGCAACCTCCAAAAAAGGTGCATCTTATATAGGAATACTCGGCGTAGAAGGAGTGTTAAAATCGGATGATTCTTATATTATAACCGGCTTTACCCCGTTTTTTAAAGAACATGATATTGATATTGTTCTGAGTCTTATCGATTCGGATTTATACAATATAATGCACGCATGTGCCAATGACTCTTTTGCTGATGAATATGAAGAAATTCAATGCAATTCTTTGTCTGCCGTATCCTGTATACTTTCATCAAGAGTAAATCACTCACTTATAAGCGGACTTGATGCAATAGATGATGAAAATATAAAAATCTCACACTTCGGGACAAAAAGAAACAAATATTTTGAATACCTTGCAAATAAAGGCAGAACAATGGCTATTACGCAAACAGCCTCAACCCTTTCAAGAGCAAGAAACTTGTTGTACGAAAATATTAACTGTATAAAATTTGAAGGAAAAAAATACCGAACAGATATCTGTTCGGACCAAATTTTCTAGGTCTGATTATCTTCCTCATCTTCCCAATCATATGTTTTTATTTCTTCCTTGCTGGTAAGGACAATAAAAGCAACAACGAACATTAGCCCGGACAGCAGTATTCCCAGAGCATTCATAGCTCCAATACCTGACGAATATTCAAAGTGTTGTCTTTTACCTGCAAGAAAATCTCTTATCGGCACAGAGGCCTGTCTGCACATAGGCATTTTGGGGAAATTCCCGAGAAGATATTCCGTATCAGCCTTTTTACCGACCAATTTTAGCACAAAATATGCCTTTTTACCTTTTCTTGACGGGTAATACATAGTTTCACAGAACACTCTGTCAATATCATCAACGGAAAAAACGTCCTCCCTTATCTTGTAATTAACATACAAAAGCTTTGATTGCAAGGAACACTCACCGTTTGAATTTGAGCAATACAAACCGTTACTTACCAGCGAGAGTCCGAGTATAGCAATTCCGCCGATTAAACA
>DBXD01000091.1:499-7252 GCA_002309425.1 Cyanobacteria bacterium UBA1221 | reverse complement strand
GAAAAATCTTTTTCCATAGCAGTCTTTCTCATTGCATTAAAGGTGTATTCGTCTTTATATACTTCCAACGCACAATTTACCGCCTGCATCATATCAAATCCGTTGTATGTCCAGAATTTAAAACCTGTACTGTCATTTAAAGGATATCCTGTTACGGTATCCTCCAACCCGCCCGTTGCCCTGACGATAGGCAATGACCCATAGCGCATGGCAATAAGCTGACTCAATCCGCAAGGCTCAAATTTTGACGGCATAAGGAAGAAATCGCTTGCAGCGTACATTTGGTTTGCAAGTGCTCCGTTATATCCGATATATGCCCGAATATTATCCGTATTATTTGATAACCAAATCAACAAATTTTCATAGTCTTTATCTCCGCTGCCAAGGAATATATAATCTGCCTCGGTATCCATCATCGCCCATTGAGAATCTCTGATAAGATCAATCCCTTTTTGAGAAACCAATCTCGAAATCGCAACGATTAAAGGCCTTTTAGGGTTGTATTTCAACCCGAATTTTTCACACAGCGCTTTTTTATTCTCTTCTTTATTTTTCAAAGAATTTACGTCATAATTTTTCACTAAATTTTTATCTTTTTTAGGATTAAATGCATCATAATCTATACCGTTCAAAATACCGACGAGTTTATGTTGTGCACCCCTCAGAGTATAATCCATACCCTCACCGTATTCACCCGTTAAAATCTCACGTGAGTACGTGGGAGAAACTGCAACAATTTTATCCGAATAATTAATTGCCCCTTTCATCCAGTTTACTCTGCCGTAATGTTCGACACCCCACTCGTTATAGACAATATCTTTTCTCATATTTGCAAAATCAAGAACATCTTCAAACCAGACACCCTGATATGCCAAATTATGAATTTCAAAAACATTTTTAGTATTTTTCCAATACTCATCATATCTGTAATTACTGTTTAAATACACGGGAATCATTGCGGTATGCCAGTCATTCGAATGAATAATATCCGCTTTAAAGTTTAAAAGTTTTGCATACTCCAAAACCGCAAGAGAAAATGCGATATATCTCTCGTGTTCATATCTCGGATCAAGCCATCTGGGATACACATCACCAAAGCAGGTAAAATACCAGTCATTATGCACAAAAAACACGTTAATATCCGTACCGGGCAATTTGCACATAAACAATCTGAATTTATGTCCCTGATTACCGAATGTAAGCCACATTTCCGAGTTTTCCAGCTCTTTTATGCCCCACTTATCAACATTTATACACCCGTGTAACGGAGTAAAAATTGCGATTTCGGCTTTCTTTTCTAAATATTTCGGCAGGCTTCCAACAACATCAGCTAACCCGCCCGCCTTTGAAAAAGGCGCTACTTCGGCTGCAGCGTAAAGGATTTTCATTAATAACTCTCCTTCAAATTATAAATTTGTTGATGGTGATATTGTACCATCATCGGAATTAATGTCAACCAAATCCGCAGAAAAATTTTCATGGAATCCGGCTTCTTCAATCTCACTCTGGCTATCGGCAGCATTAGGTAAATTTGCCAAATCTTCAAGAGAACCCGTCGTAAATCCGTCAGGATTTCCTTCTTCTTCATCCGGATCAACCAACGGAACATAATGTTCAGGATTTGTATCAAATACGAATCTTACACCGTGTTTATTCGCAATATATTTTGACTGAGCAAGACAGATTTCCGCAGCTTCATTTTCACCCTTATACTTCAGAACCCTGTACATGTTATATTTGAATAACATTAAAAGATAATCATTTGAATTGTGAGTTTTTTCCAGCTGAATAAGCGAATTGTTCAGGATACCTCTTGTTACAATGTATTTACCCTCTGCCATATTCAATTCACTCATCACAAACCAGGCGGTATATAACAAATTTGAAAGTCCGTTTTCATTAGCGGTTCTGATTATCTGATATATTATTGCCGAAGCTTTTCTGAATGAACATAACCTAAGGTACGCATATCCTATCATTAAATCGGTAAACAATTCTATCTGAGATAAATGATATTGCTTTGCCAATATTTTTGCTTCATAGATTTCCTCGGCAAAGACATTAAAATCATGCTGACACCTTGTAAAGGCTTCTATAATATGATATATTATCGCAGAAAACTTATTATCTACCGTCAATAACATCTCATCATACTGAGGACTGTATCCGAACATAAATTCTTCCAATGCAATGAACGCATCATAAGAATGCGGAATATTTGTGAAATCTGACCTTACCAGATTTAAAAATTCTCTTACGTTACCTTTTAGCTGCAAGATGTTTGACAGGGCAATATATCCTATCGTATCAATTATTATTTGCTCAAACTGCTCTGTTGTCATATAATCGGGACGCATAAATTCCAGATTATCCTGATTAATAACATTTAAAACATTATACCCGACTTCAAGACAATCTTCCCATTCTCCTATATTAAATAATATTTCTACGTGTACTATATTCATAAGGAAGAAATATTTATTAAAATTGGTAGAATTAGGATCTATTGAACAATTTGGCAGATGCGAAAGAATTTTATGTGACAATTCAAGTGCCTGAGTATATCTGCCATCTTGCATACAACTCTGTATTAATTTATTACACAGGTTAATTATTTTCTCATTATCTGTCGTCTGCTCTAAGAACATCAGCGTTTTCTCGGCAATATCGAACGTTTTGCCGGGAACGAAATCGAACATATTGTCTGCGATATTCTCATACAACTCTAACTTGTACTGCTCAATATCATCCTGAGCATTTTCATCATCATTCATATCAAGAATTGCAAGAATCTTGTTTGCACAATTTAAGTATGCATTAAAGTCACCGAGAGAAAGATTTATTTTTGCGAGTTTTTCCCACTCAATAAATTCAGACTTATAATCTTTTAACAAATTATATAAGAAAGCCTTTTCAGGACTCGGCATTTCTTCGATATAAACTTTGTTAAATAAATCATTTGCAATTTCCTTCAATACCGTGGAATCCAAAACTTTTAACAGATTTTCTCTCAGCAAGTTGTAATTCGGGAAATACATACAATTATTATAGTAATATATATATCCCATATCAATTAACCTGTCTAAAATATCATTTACCTTATCATATTCCAAAGACTTAATTGTAGCTTCGTCAATTCTGGTACCGAGTAAAATTACTGTTGCCAAAAATTTAATATCATCAGGATAGTCTTTTAATAAATCCAAACGTCTTTTTATCAGTTTATTCAAACTTGAAGGAATAATAAGCGTTTTAGGAGATACCAGAGAAATCTCATATCCATCAGAAATAAAGACTCCGCTTTCAATTAAATATTGAATTGCTATATCCAAAAATAAAATACTTCCGCAAGAATACTTTGCTATACGTTGGAAATAAAACGTATCCATTACATTTCGATAGTATGACAGATTTTCTTCAACCATTCTTTCAAAAGGTGTAGGTTTCAGCGTTATCTCTGTATAGTATGGTTTTGTAAGCAGATAGTGCATATCTTTGTGCAGACCGAAATCTTTTCCGTACTGAACAAGATAACTTATATCAAGCTGTTCGAAAGTTTTGAAAAGATATTGCAAAACATCATAAGAACTTTGGTCAATCATATCAAAATTTTCAATATAAATAAGCGTATTCGGTATTGCCTGAAGCATTGTCAGGAAAAGGTCAAAGTATGTATACCTTGTATCCTGCGGATTTTCATCTCTCTGTTTGAAAGTAATTAAGTCCCGAATCATGCCCTCTTTATCAATAGAGGCAAACATTGAAAAATCGTTACTGGCAAACAACTGCTGAGAAACGGTATATTCAAAAATAGCAGAAACCAAATTACGGAAAAATGAATACGGGGAGTACTTCATCTCTTCATAACATGTTACCGTAATTATATTCGAGTACAGGTTCAAATCATTTATCGCAGAAAGCAGCTTTGTTGAGTATGGAATATACAGAGGGTCAGTTCTTATTGCAATAATACCTTTTGGATATGCCTGAAGCCGGCTTGCGACATGATAAAAGACATCAATATTTTCTGTTCTTAAAAATTCACACTTTATTTCACTGAAATTAATTGTTTCTATATCATAAATTTCATCAGGATCCGCAGGTTTACCAAGAGCGCTAAGAGCGGTACCATCAAGTTTGTCCTGTTCTACCAGCATATTCTGGACAAAATTCGGAACGGCAGGGTCACAGAACTCTGCATCTAACTCTGCATAATTAATATTTATATGCCTGTTTACATCAATCTGATAAAAGGCTCTCATCTCGCCATTAACGGAAACCGAACTCAAAGGTTCAAACGTATAATCTTTATTCAAAGCCTCTTCCACAAGATTATCCGCTACCAGCTGGAACGAACCCATAACCCTCGATTTTCTGTCTTCACCATGGCTTATCATACTGACATTAAATCCTGCATCAAAATTATAAGGGTCATCGTCTGCCGTACGCTGCATTAAAAACATGTTGCATCTGACAGTAGCATCTTTCTTTTTTGTCAGTTTATAATTCATCTTGCTTATTTCTGTCAGAATATTTATTGCCGTATCAATAGCAACCTTTGCAGAAGCCTTAAAAGAATACTCTTTATTAAATCTTATAACAATCTTTTTCCCGACAATCTGGCGACGGCTCGAAGATTCTCTAGCTTTACTTACTATTATTTTATCTATATTATTTTTGAATTTATTTACTAATCTTGCACTGCCCAAAATCTGAGTCATTTCGCTTATTGCGGGAAACGTAATAAGCAGACAGACAAACTGATCCGTATTTGATTCGTTCAGGATTACACTTTTTTCCAAATCAAATCCGCACTTCTTACATTTGCCTTTTTCCGCAAGGCTGATTTTTCCGCAGTTATGACACTTTGTCAGGATAACATAACCGCAACGCTTACATGTATTTGTTTTATTTAAGGTCTTACATTTCGGACAGACAATCTTAAGCACCTTTTTGCAATTCGGACAACTGGTTGCATTGTCGTCTATTTCAAACCCACATTTTGGACATTCCATAGCAAAATTATATCACAATCTATACTTTTTATGTACAAACTTAACACTTAGTAATAATATTACTCGTATCTGATACCTGCATCTTTCATCCGCTGAATTGCAGTATTCAAAGTTTCAACATCTTTAGTAAGAGCAATTCTTATATAACCTTCTCCGCATTTGCCGTAGCCGTTTCCGGGAGGAACAACGAGATGTGCTTTTTCGAGCATCAGAGTTGCAAAGGTTTCACTTGTATAGCCTTTCGGTACGGGAATCCAAATGTAAAAAGTTGCTTTTGACGGCTTGATGTTCCAGCCCAGCTCTCTTAAACCTTTTTCCATAACATCACGGCGTTCCTGATACATTCCGTTTAACTTATCAATGTACGACTGATCAATAGTAAATGCAACAGAAGCCGCCTGCTGAATAGCCTTAAAAGTTCCGCTGTCAATATTATTTTTAATTGTTCCCAGAGCCTTTACCGCATCTGCATTACCGCAAACAAATCCGACACGCCAGCCTGTCATATTATAAGATTTTGAATGCGAATAAAATTCTATTGCAACGTCTTTACCGCCTTCAACCTGCAAAACAGAGGGTGCTTTGTATCCGTCATACGTCATCTCTGAATACGCCATATCAGAGCATAATAAAATATCATATTTTTTACAAAAAGCAACGGCTTTCTTCCAAAAATCCAAATCCGCAACAGCACCTGTCGGATTATTCGGGTAATTTAAAAACATCAACTTTGATTTTCTTGCAACATCTTCCGGTATCTTATCAAAATCGGGGAGATATCCGTTTTCTTCTAACAGCGGCATATGATACGGGGTTCCACCTGCAAACACCGTTGCATTATGATAAACGGGATACCCGGGATCCGGAACAAGTGTATAATCACCCTTATCAACATAAGCAAAGAAAACATGCGCAATAGTTTCTTTTGAGCCTATATTTGCAAGAACTTCGGTATCAGGGTTCAATTCAACCCCAAAACGTTTTTTCATCCAGTCTGCCGCTGCGCCCCTAAATTGCGCAGTACCGTTATAAGGCGGATAGTCGTGATTTTTCGGGTTATCAATCGCTTTGTGCATCTCGTCAATTACCGGCTGTAATGTCGGAGTATCGGGATCACCTATACCAAGACTTATTATATCGTACCCTTTTGCCCTTGCTTCCGCAATTTTTCTGTCTATTTCCGCAAACAAATACGGAGGGATTTTTTCCAAACGTTCTGATACTTTCATGCTTTCTCCTTATCTAAACTTAATTTATTGCCCTAACTACCGTTTACATGATAACATAAAAGTATGAGTATAATAACCGACGAAGAGAATAATTTTAAAAAAGTTGATATAAATGTAAAAAGTCCTGTGATTAAACCCGAAGTAAACGAAAGTGATATGACTTTTGAAAATTCAATCCGCCCAAAGAGTTTTGACTCGTACATAGGACAAACGGCTTTAAAAGAAACTTTAAAAATTACGATTGAAGCTGCAAAAAAAAGAGAACAGCCGTTAGACCACTTATTATTCTACGGGCCTCCGGGATTAGGGAAAACTACTCTTGCAGGGGTAATCGCTCAGCAAATGGGAGTTGAAATTAAGATAACTTCAGCGCCCGCACTCGAACGTCCAAGAGATATTATAGGTATACTGATGTCATTGCAGGGCGGAGAAATTCTTTTTATTGATGAAATTCACCGCTTAAAGCCCGCAATTGAAGAAATGCTTTATATCGCAATGGAAGATTTTGA
>DBXD01000091.1:305-487 GCA_002309425.1 Cyanobacteria bacterium UBA1221 | reverse complement strand
ATTCGTCTGCCTATTCCAAAATTCACCCTTATCGGAGCCACCACAAAAGCAGGTGCATTGTCAGGACCGTTAAGGGACAGGTTCGGAATAATCCACAGACTGGAATTTTACACGGAAGATGAATTGTCACAGGTCGTAAAACGTACGGCAGGCATACTTAATATTGAAATTGACGAGGACGG
>DBXD01000091.1:0-143 GCA_002309425.1 Cyanobacteria bacterium UBA1221 | reverse complement strand
GACACAACGGACAGAAATCTTTTGATGCTCATAATTGAAAAATTCAACGGCGGGCCTGTTGGAATAGAAACGTTAGCCGCAGCATTAGGAGAGGACGTCAGAACGCTGGAAGATGTTTGTGAACCCTATCTTTTACAGGCAGG
>DBXD01000016.1:32134-43570 GCA_002309425.1 Cyanobacteria bacterium UBA1221 | reverse complement strand
CAATGCAGTGGCAAAGAGTGTATGTAAAAATCAACACTATTCAAATAAGTTTGAAAGAATGCCCCAAAAAGATGAGGTCTCTTTTGGAAATAGGGAAGAAACACAAATTAATGAATATGGACAAAAAGTAGTTGTTGAGTATGATATTAACAGAAGTAAAATAAAAAATACCCACTACTATGCAAAACCAAATGAAAGTAAAATATCTAAAATTGAATATTACAACCCTAACACAGGATATTTAGAAAAAAGAGAAACATTTTACATGGATTCTCAAAAATTATGTACTTTAGAAACATTTGATTCTGTTAAAAATATACCATTAACTTATGAATCTTATTTTAAAGATGGTAAATTGTGGAGCAGAAGTGAAGCAGAATTGCGCCCTGACGGGCAAATTGAGTGGAGTTCAGTGGATAATCCTGATACTAATAAATACTACGAATTTTTTGCCCCATTGCCTAGTAAATACCAAGGGCAAGAGGCAGAGCGATACTTCCGAGAACACTTTAATTCAGCAAGCATCAAGTAGCCTAATACTTCCATGGGGATGAAATTAATCCAATCTTGCACGAATTTAATTTCTCTATCTGTAATTGAAAAAACTTATCGACATAAAAAGTTAAAATATCTTATATGGATTCAAGATATTGTCGGGGTCGAATGTCTTTTTTATCGCACGCATATAATCTAATGCTACGGAATTTACAACTTTAGAAATATATGGGCGCTTATCTGCACCTATTCCGTGTTCTCCCGATAAAATTCCGCCCAGTTTTGCAGTCAGGTCATATATTTCGGATTTTGCCATTTTGTAACGGGTATATTCATCTTCGTCATTATAATCAATAGGGATTTGCGGATGCAGGCTGCCGTCACCAATGTGCCCTATAAGGCACAAGGTTAAATCATATTTCTCACATATATCCTGAACCCCTTTAACCAGTTCCGTTAAGTTTTGCCGCGGAACAATAACATCGTCGGTTGTCACATCCGGTTTTATTTTTGCACAGGCTAACATTGAAGAACGGCGTGCACTCCAGATTTTTTCATAATCTTCATCATTGTGGGAAATTTTTATTTCGGCGGCACCCATATCAAACAAAATTCTTTCTATAACTGTTCTCTGGCGCTCAACCGATTCGGCTAATCCATCAACTTCAATAATAAGGGCAGCTTCTTTATCACATAGTAAACCCGCCGGATAAAATTTTTCAACTGCATTAATGGCGTTTTTATCCATAAAGTCTATCGTTGCCGGAGTAATGCGGTTTTCTATAATGGCATTGACTGCCTTAACAGATGCATCAACAGTGTCAAAGTATGCCATCATAACCCGCTTTGCTTCAGGTTTTACTACCAGTTTCAGTGTTGCTTCCGTGATAATTCCGAGTGTTCCCTCCGAGCCGACAAAAAGGCTTGTAAGATTATATCCGGTAGAATTTTTAACTGTGTCAGAACCTGTACGCATAACTTCACCATCTGCTGTTACGACTTCCAGATTTAACACATAATTTTTGGTTGTTCCGTATTTAAATGTTTTTGCTCCGCCTGATGATTGTGCAATACTTCCGCCAATGGTGGAAACTTTGAGATTTGACGGGTCAGGCGGATAATACAGGCCGCACTTCTCTACTTCCGCTTGCAAATCTCCGAGAATAACACCCGGTTGAACGGTTGCTGTCATATTCTCTTTGTTGATTTCAAGAATTTTATTCATCCTTGCAAAATTCAAAACTATACCGCCGTGTTCCGCTCTGCATGCTCCGACGGTATTTGTTCCGGCACCTCTGCATATAACGGGAATATTATATTTTTTTGCCTGCTTAATAACGTTTATTACATCTTCTTTTGTGCGGACAAATACTACTGCATCAGGAATCCTTGTTTTTTCTTTAACGTTAGATGCGTCATGAGCGTACTCAGAACAATCCTCGTGGGAACTCAATACGCAATCAGAGTCAAGTCTTTCCTTTATTGTACTTATAAATCTTTCCGTATTAATCGACATAGGAGGCCAGCTTTTCAATATTTGTATTCAGGTCTTTAAGTTTGTTTTCTATGTTATCAAGTCTGGCATTTTCAGAATGTTCACGAAATTCTGTTTCGAAAAATTCGCAAATGCGGTCTAACTGTTTTTCCATTCTGTCTAGCCTTAAATCCTGCTGGGAAATTTTTGAATCCACAATATCCTGAAGCTCTTTAATTTTAGACTCCTGTTTTGATAACCTGTCTTCAAGAGCCCCGGCCAATACAGTGTTATCAGGCATGCTGTCCTTTATTTCCGTTACAACATCCTGATATTTGTCGTAGATTTTTGTTAAAGTTTCTGTTGTTCCGTCCATCCATTCACCCAAATACATCATTACATTTTTCAGGACATTTATGGTGTAAAGTGATGTTTCGAGTCTTTGATCAACAGAGTGCAAGACAGTTTCCATACGTTTTCTGCTGTCAACATTATCCATATTGTTCATAATGGAGAAATTGTTTTCAAGCTGATTTAGTATTTTTTCATCGGTTTCTTCCTGAGTTAAAAGTAGTTTGTTAAGTCTTGTGCTTATACTCAGAATTTGCTCATTCAAATTTCCGTCAACATCATTATATATGTTTTCCGTACCGACAACAGCCTGCCTTAAATCATCCATCACTCTTGACATTTTGTTCATATTATTTGAAATTACGGACAGCTCATTCTGGGGTGCTCTGTTAGCAATTTCGTTTACGGACATTCTTAGTTTTGCCAAATCCGATTCAACATCCTGCAGAGTGTATGTATAAAGATCCATATCGCCGCTGCTGTTTGTAATTGCAGAAAGCTGATGTTTTACATCCATAAGTGTTCTGTGAATATCACTCGTACGCTCGGATACAAAATCTTTTAATTCCTCGGCTTCTTCAACAAATGATATCTCACCGGTAACCGATACAATTGCCGCAATAATTGCATCTTTTATTTCTTCGGTACGTTTTGAATAATCGATTCCGCTGACATTAGAATCCAGTTTGTCAATTTCATCAATAATTTTGTGAAGTGAAGCTTCAACCTCGGATTTGTACGTAGAGTCATTAATTTGGTTTTCAACAAGAGTTCTTATCTCATATATTTCATCAAACAACTCTGTGTCATCCGACATTGCAATAATATCAACCTTGCTGTTAAGTTCTTTAACCAGTGCTTCAACTTTAAGACTGTCGTCAACTTTTCCGTCAATATTATCAAGTTTATTATGTACGGACTCAAATTTACCTGATAAATCCTGAGAGTTTTGTTCCGTTTGTTTAAGCACTTCGCTTACCTTAGAAGTCACATCCTCAAACTTGTCCGAAATTATTTCCGTATTTTGTCCGTTTTGTTTGCAAAGTTCATCAATTTTTAAATTTACCGTTTGTGAAATTTCATTATTCAGCTTGCCCAAACCATCACTCAGCAGGTCAGATACTTTTTGATTATCGTCTGAGGCTGCCAGAGCAAATACATCCATTTTACCGTCAAGTGTTTTTACAAATTTATCCAGCCTTGACTCGGACTCGCTTATTTTTGTACTTAAATCATTAATATCGGCCTTTATATCATCTATATGCTCATAAAATGCGCTGTCATCATTTTGTGCTATTATATCCAACTTGCTGTTAATTGTTTGCATCATTGAATACATCGGCGAATCGGAAGAGAAGGTTTTATGGATATTATCAACTGCCTCTTTTATCTGCTGGAAGTTAACATTCATTTCTTCCGAATCATCACTCATCGCAATAATATCAAGTTTGCCGTCTAATATCTTGAGGGTCTGTTCATAGTTTTCCAGAATATTTGTACTTAAACTTACCTGCTGTAAAGCTGTTTTTATCTCATTTATGCTGCTGTTGACTTTTGAAATTTCCTCGGATGCTGCGTCTTTATTCAATAAATTCGACACATTATCTAATTTATCGGATATAGATTTTATGTCATTTAAAATATTTTCATCCAAAGTATTGGGTTTTTCAAATTTTTCATTTATCACGGAAAGAGTATGCTCTACCGTATTACTGATAGAAGTTACAATTTCAGTAATATCCTGTACGGCTTTTTCGTCATGATTTTTTAGTTCATCAATTCTGTCCGCAAGGTTTTTGTTTAATCCGCGCATTATGTCGAGAATATCACTATCGTCCAATAGCGGTATTATTGCATCAATAACGGTGTTGGTATCTACACCTTTATGTTGTTCGATTGCAGTTTTGATAGTTTCGAGTTGCTCCGTAATAGAACTTCTCGTTCCGGAACTGCAGCTGTTAATTTTTTCTTCAAGTCTGTCTATTTCGGAGCGGAATAATTCCTGTAAACTTTCTGATGAATTTAAATTATTTTCAACATAGTCCCGAATTATTGCAAATTCGTGTTCTAAAGTTTCAACGCAGGAACGGACAGAGGCATTAACAACTCCTTCTATATCCCCTATTTTTGCAACAACTTCTTTGTATGAATTTTCTACCTTATCAAAGGAAGATATGTTTTCTATTTTATTACCAAGCTCCGATAATAACTGAACATATGAAAGTTCAACCTGTTCTTTAACCGAAGATAAGGATTCCGCAATATCCAGTCCGACAAAAACTTTAACAGAATCCCTCAGAGGTTCAAAATCCGCTTTCAGTTCGTCAATACTTGATCTTACGGATAATTGCAGCATACTGACCTGTTGTCCCAAATCAAGTTTTATTTCGGAAAGAGTTTTTTCTATTTCTTCCGAAGTATTATCAGTGCCTAAACTTGACTCCAGAGAAGAAATACTCTCAGCTAAATTTAGTATTCTTGAAGAAAAATCACTGAGGCTGGATTCAATTGTTTCCTTAAAATCGCCTATGATTGCTTCTTTATTTGCTTGTCCTGAGGAAATAACGGAAGAAAATTGCTTGCGGATGTCCGCTAAAATTTCAATCAGCCCTGAATTACCCACAAGCCCGCTTAATTGATTTGCAAGACCTTCAAATTTTTCATTTATAAGGGATACTGCGTTACGTGCGGTATCATGTTGAAGTTTTGCATCCTCGGATACCTGTTCGGCTGTTTGAATATATTCTTCCAGTCTGTTACTCAACACTGCCAGCGCTTGTTCATAGCCTGTAAAAGCATCACCGAATTGTGTATTAAGTTCGGTTAGCTTTTGCTTTATTGAAACATCATCATAATCAGGTATGGTTGTTTTTATTTCATTCATTAATTCGTCTAAATACAGTTTAATTCCGGAAAGACCATCTCTTACCGAAAGGCTGCAATCGGAAAATTTCTCATTGATTAAATCAGATAAATTTTCAATTCCGGGTTGTACGGAAAGTGCCTTGTCCGTAATATTATTTAATTGGGAAAATTTCTCATCGATTAAATCAGACAAATTTTCNNATTTTTGGTTGTTCTGAAAGTGCTTTGTTTGTAATATTACTTAATTCGGAAAATTTCTCATCAATTAAATCAGATAAATTTTCAATTTTCGGTTGTTCTGAAAGTGCTTTGTTTGTAATATTATTTAATTCGGAAAATTTTTCATTAATTAAGTTTGACAGGTTGTCAATCGATGACTGTTTTGGCAGAGTGTCACTTGCCATAAGTTTTAACTCTGACAATTCGGAGGATGTTCTTTCCGCCCTTGAATTTATCTCTTCGGCCAATTTTTCTATGGAATATTTATATTCATCTATTAAATTTTTTATTAGCGAAATATTTTCGTCTTTATCAACATTATTAGACGCAACGGATTCTTCGATTTTCACGGATATCGCCGTATTAAGAGTTTTTATTTCATTATTTAAATTTTGCGCATAATCCTGAATATTAGCCCTCAGGCACTCTAAAGCGGCTTTTGTATCAATAGAATTACTGTTCATTGATTCGGAAATATTACTGCTCAAATACTTCAAGTGATCAAATCCATCGTTAAGTATTTTTTGAATATCATCACCCAAAGAGTAAAGTTTTGAGTTTACATTTCCCATTCCGGAAGAAACGGTTGATTCTAATTCGGAAAGCCGTCTGCCCGCATCTTCAACAGAATGTTCAATTGAGCCGAAGGTGTAATTATTTTTTGAAGAATAGTCATCAATCTTGTTTTTCAAATCTACTAATGCGGAAACCATATTTCCATGACGAAGATTTGAATCTGATATAAAGTTTTCATAACCGTTTACCAAATCATCTGTTCTTTGTCTTAGAGTTTCAATCATTGCCCCGCTTTTTACGGCTTGTTCCAAATCGTTCAGCCTGTCAAGAAGCAGATTTTTGGCTTCAGCATCTTTGTTTGCAAAAGAAATTACCGAGTTAAAGCCAGACTTAAAATTCTCGGCAAGAAGTTTTACCTGTTCCGCAAGCGTATCATTATTTCCGGCTTCTTTTACCGAAACCTGTATTGCTTCCAGTAATTCCTCAATGTCATTAACTTTATCAGAATCAATATGAATCTTAGAATCTACAAGTTCCATAAGACTCTTTACGACGGCATTAAGTTCATCTTTGTTATCATAAATTCCATCCAGCTCGTTCTTTATAATATTGAGCCTTTCCATAAAATCATGAGAGTTTATCTCGTTTCCTCTTTTTAATTCTTCAATAAGAGTTATAATTTCATCAACACGTTCAGTCATAATATTTCCTTAAAAATACACTTTCCCTGATAATATTTTACCAGAATAATAACAAATATAGCAAAATGTTAAGCAATTTTATTAAAATATGAACAAAAAGGCTCTTAAATTCTATTAAGTGATATAATAATATTGGCATGGAGAGAGGATTCTTTTATGAGTCATATTGTAATTGACAAAAACAGGTGCAAGGGATGTTATCTTTGTATTGATGAATGTCCCAAGAAGCTTATAAAAATCGGGGAAAGTGTCAATAATTTGGGTGTACATCTTGCCGAATTTGATGACCCGAATAATGAATGTCTGGGATGCGCAATGTGTGCTGTCAGATGTCCTGATTTAGCCATTAAAGAAGTATATAGAGGTTAAAAGTAATAATGACTGAATGTGCAATAAAAACAGGTACGAAAGTTTTAACAAAAGGAAATTATGCAATCGCAAATGCAGCAGTTCTTGCGGGTTGTGACTGCTATTTCGGTTATCCGATTACCCCGCAGAGTGAAATCGGAGAATTTATGAGCGGGAAAATGCAGGAATTAAAAAGAGCATATGTTTCTGCTGAGAGTGAACTCGCTGCTATTAATATGGTGATAGGTGCCTGTGCGACAGGCGCAAAAGCCATGACCTCCTCCTCATCTTGTGCGGTTTCTCTTATGCAGGAAGGTTTATCCTATGCTTCATCGGATGAGTTGCCTGTCGTGCTTGTGAGCGTAATGAGAGGCGGCCCCGGATTAGGTAATATATACCCGTCTCAGGGTGATTATAATCAGGCAACAATCGGCGGCGGTGACGGTGATTATAAACTTATTGTCCTTGCGCCATCTACTGTTCAGGAGTGTGCGGATTTAACATATAAAGCATTTTATCTCGCTCATAAGTACAGAACTCCGACCATTTTGCTGGCAGACGGTTTGTTGGGACAAATGATGGCACCGGTTGAATTTAAAGAATATCCTTATCCTGAAATTGACAATTCTTCGTGGGCGCTTTCGGGTACAAAAAATCATAAAGCAAGAATTATTCGTTCTTACGCACCGAGTGCCGATAATCATTGTGAATTTATGAAGAAGTTATACGCAAAATATCAGTTAATTGCGGATAATGAAACGGAATGGGAAGAATTTAATACCGAAGATGCGGATATTATCCTTGTAAGTTTCGGTTCTCCTGCAAGAAATACAAAATCTGCCATGAAAGAGTGCAGAAAACTGGGTTTAAAAGTCGGATTTTTAAGACCGATTACTTTATCCCCGTTCCCGACAAAAAGGATTTCCGAACTTGCTGATACAGCGAAGAAATTCTATTCGGTTGAAATTAATATGGGGCAAATGATAAGAGATATCAAACTTGCCGTAAACGGCAAAGCTCCGGTTGAATTAATAAACAGAGCCGTAGGGAATCCCCCGTCGGTTGAAGAAATAGTTGAAAAAGTCAGAACAGGAAGTGGGGTATAGATATGCCTGCATTAACTCAAACATTTAAAATACCGGACTGTATAAAGGAGGGTGCAAAGTTTTCATTTTGCCCGGGTTGCGATCATGGTATAGCCGTGAGAATATTGGCGGAAGTACTGGACGAGCTTGGTGTAATTAAAAACACAATCAGTGCAATAGGGATAGGTTGTGCCGTTACCACTTACGACTTCATTGATATGGATTCGCTCGAAGCGCCTCACGGCAGAGCTGTTGCCGTTGCAACAGGCATAAAAAGAGCAAACCCGGACAAAGTAGTTTTTACATATCAGGGTGACGGGGATTACGCTTCTATCGGGCTTGCGGAAGGCGTTCACGCAGCACTCAGAGGAGAAAAAATAACTTCAATTTGTATAAACAATACAACTTACGGAATGACAGGCGGGCAGTTAGGCCCTACAACAATGTTGGGACAGGTAACGACAACTTCTCCTACCGGAAGAAATTTGGAATACTACGGTTATCCGATAAAACTTGCGGAGCATATTGCTCTGTGTGACGGAACTGCATTCAGTGCAAGAGTTTCTCTTGACTCTGTACCGAATATTAAAAAAGCAAAACAGGCAATAAAAAAAGCTTTTGAAGTTCAATTAAAGGGTTTAGGGTATGGTTTTGTAGAGATTTTATCGGGATGTCCTACAAATTGGAGAATGACACCGCAAAAGGCTCATGAAAGAGTTCGCAATGAGATGATGGAAACATTTAAAGTCGGTATTTATAAAGATATTACACAGGGGATAAATTATGGAAAATAATTTTATAATAGCAGGATTTGGCGGTCAGGGAGTTTTGTTGGCGGGAGAGGTTCTCGCTAATGCCTTTATGATTGATAACAAAAACGTAACCTGGTATCCGAGTTACGGTGCGGAAATGAGGGGCGGAACGGTAAACTGTGAGATAGTTATGAATGATACCGAGGACGTAAGTTCCGTCAATAAAGCTGAAACTGACTTTATAATTGTATTAAATCAGGCATCTTTTGACAGATTTATAGCCAAGGTTAAAAAAGGCGGTTGGATTATTGCAAATTCTTCTCTTATAAAAGAATTAAAGCCAAGATTGGATATAAATTACATCTTTGCACCGGTTACGGCTTTGGCGGAAAAGTTAGGCAACGGGAAAATGGCAAATATTTTGTCGCTTGGGGTATTGGCGAAAGTGAGTAAACTTGTTACTTTAGAAACGTTGGAAAAAGCACTTGATGCGGTGCTTCCGCCGCACAGAAAAAATCTTATACCTGTTAATATTGAGGCATTAAAAATCGGTTATGAGTATGATTCTTGTACCGCAAATTTATAAAATCAACTAAAAAGCCGATTTAAAATTTTCAAAATAATATTATCCTTATAATACAGAATCAGAAAAGGATTATTAAAGAGGTTTTATAAAATTGAAAAAGGAAATTATTCAGGCTATAGAGAAAAAGAAAATTCAGCTTGACAAATTAGCCCCGCAAGTTGAGAAAAGTTGCATCTGCTCCCAATTGTATAACAAACTGGTAATAGAAAAAGCAATATTAAAAAAACAACTTGATGATTTAAACAGAAATAAATTTGCCGATAAAGTAATCAGGCTTTTCCCGAAAAAGAAAACCCTCATCTGTGACTATTTTGGCGGGTAAAACAAAATTAAAGTTTTTAATCTTTTTGCCGTAAAATAAAACGGAAGTATTAAAAAGAGGTTTTTTGTGTATGCCGGGAATTGAGGCTTTATATAATCAATATCAGCAAAGGTATCTGCTTTATTCAAGAGATGCAATCGCTGATTTGATGCTTAAAGATGGCGTAATTTCTCTTGATATTGCTCAGAAGATAAAAAATGGGGTCAGTTTATTTTTATTGGACAGGCAGCAACCTATGCTAACCCCAAATAATAATTTGGATAAGACAGGACTATTTTGCGGATACTTTTACGAAATTCAACAAAAACCACAGACTAGTTTTAACAGAAAAATTGAAGCTACGTTTCAATCAGATAAACAGGGAGATTGCTGGTTATTATCCGATATTAATGCATTAAACCTAACCGAATGGGGCAGAAAAGCTATATATGAGGCAATAATTCCGGATAGTGACGGAAGCGGAGGGGTAACAATAAATTTTAAAGGTGCGCCAATAGAACAAAAATCTTTTCATATTACCGCAGAAGAAATAGATAAAGCAAGACAAAGCAAGCGTTATTCAAAAGGTGATGATGATATGTTGGCTTTTGAATTGGCTACTGAAAAATTAGCAATAACTTTGTTAGAATCAGGTAAATATAAAAGATGCACTCATTTTGACTACAAAGACCCTGAACATCTGACATATATCTCTGGTGGTGGTGTATATGATATGAACGGCATCACTATGGACATTTCGACATTTATTACCGGAAGACAAGACGTAGAATTATCGTGTACAGAGGACATACAGGTTACTAAAAATTTCATTAGAAATTTGGCAGAAAATACTACCAATGTTGCATCTGTTTGTACTTTTCAAAGTGATTATACAAGTAGCAGAAGTCAAAATTCACCTGTCCACGGAAATCATGCATATGCAATAAAAAAGATTGTTTATAATAAATTTGTTATTATTATAGATCCGTATCAGGCAGATAAAGAAATTAAATTGCCTTGGAAAGATTTTATTAGCGATGTACAAATGTTAAGGGTTGCTACTAATAACTCAAGTACAAAAAATGACTTGGAAAAATTAATTCCTGATGAAATAAAAAACGAGGTAATCCAATCTCATAAAGATTCTGTTAGAATAAATGATAAAATAACTCAAATGAAAACGGATATGAATATCGTGAATAATATATTCCCGGAAATTGCAGATATATTTATAAAATTTAGTATTTCTGAAGAAGATATAAATTTTGATAACCTGAAATCTATAATTAAAACAGAATATCTGAAAGAAACTGATTTCGCGCTGAATTACCGAGTGCAAAAACAAGAAACTCAGTTCGAACAAAAAAATCCCTCTACACAAGGTGTAAATAAAGATAATGTATTATTACTGTTGGAATTAAAACCGGATTTTATAGAGTTTTTAGATAATTACAAATCTGGATGGGGTAAGGGAAAAGAGAAAAAATCATTAATTTTACCTGTTATTAATGCAGTTGCAGAAAAAGCTAAAGAGAAAGGTATTGAAAAGAATATTATAGAAGAATATACAAAGAAATGTAATAAAGAATTAGATGCATTAATTTATACAAATGAAAAAGTTATCCAAAGCGAAGTGGAAAAAATGGTAAAACTTATAAGAGAAAAAGGTGATTAGCGGCTTTATAATACGCCTCAACAAACAACTTGCCCAAATAGGTCGTACTCATCGGCTTTATCTATAAG
>DBXD01000016.1:29155-32083 GCA_002309425.1 Cyanobacteria bacterium UBA1221 | reverse complement strand
TCCGTCAATTTCCGGTGCATCGTGTTCAGAGCGCATAATTATAACCCCGTCATCCGTGAAGCTTTCCACTATACAGGGTATTGTTTTACCTATGTATGTTTGATTTATCTCGTAAGAAATCTGCTGCTGGGTCTCCATTAATTTTTTATATCTTTGTTTTTTTATTTTTTCGGGTATCTGGTGTTCCATATCGTATGAGGTGGTATTTTTTTCTCTTGAATATTCAAAAACTCCCATACGGTCAAATCTGGAACGTTTTACAAATTCGTACAATTCCTCAAAATCCTCCTCGGTTTCTCCGGGATACCCGACAATAAAGGCTGTCCTTATTGATACGTTCGGAATTTTTGCTCTTATCTTTTTGACTAATTCGTCATAATCCGTTGCGGGGCGGCGCATAGATTCAAGAATTTTTTTACTGTAATGCTGAAGCGGAATATCAACGTATTTTGCGACTTTATTAAGTCTTGCAATCGCATCCATTAGTTCATCCGTCATCTGCGACGGATACGCATACATAATCCTTATCCAGCCCAAGCCATCAATTTTGTTAAGTTCCTCCAAAAGTTTTGCTAACTGCGGTTTGCCGTACAGGTCAATGCCGTAACTCGTTGTGTCTTGCGCAATCAAATCAATCTCAGTCACCCCTTTTTTGACCAAAGCCTTTGCTTCTTCAACAATATTTTCAATTGTTCTGGAGTGATATGCGCCTCTGAGTTGCGGGATAATACAATATCCGCAATGATAATTGCAGCCGTCAGCAATTTTTATATAAGAACTTGAACCCATTGTTATCTGCTGCCTTTGGATAGTTTCAGGATAAATATATTCAGGCTTTTCCGAAATTTTTGAAATATATTCTTCGTTCTGTTCATCGAGAACTTTCTCCACAACGGATACAATATCCTTAAAGTCCGTTGTCCCGACCATTGCACAAACCTCAGGAATAGCTTCTTTTAATTCTTCTTTGTGTTTTTGAGGTAAACAGCCTGTAACGATTACTTTTTTACCGCTGTCAACAATCTGCAAAATGCTCCGCACGGATTCTTTTTCCGCATCGTGGATGAATGAGCAGGTATTTACAATAACGACATCCGCCTCATTTTCATCTAAAGTTATCTCGTAACCTTTTTGAGCCAAGTACCCGAGCATCAACTCGGAATCCACCAGGTTCTTTGCACATCCGTGATTAACAAGCGCAATTTTTTTCATTTTTACCTCACAATTTGTAAAAATAATAACATGAATAATGCTCATTTAAAATACGATAGAGGTGTAATTTTTAATTATTTTCCCCCCATTTTTAACATTACTTTCCGGGGAACATGTCATTACGAGGAGCCGAAAGACTTCGGCGACGAAGTAATCCGGCTGATTTATACTTGTCTTGACTGCATTTTTAAATTTATAATTTCACCAATTCAATAACAATGATTAATCGGCTGGATTGCTTCAACAGCAAGCCTTTGCTGTTTCGCAATGACATGGAACTTTATACAAATTCTTATATTCTAAATTATTTCGGACAGTAGGGCCATTTTTAAGGTATGAGCAGTGGAGAGTTAAAAAATCGTTAAACTTTAATCTTTATAAACAAGATTTTCATTTACAAAGTTTTCTCTTATTATAGTTGTACTTTTCTCACTACTATTTTTGCAAGACTCTTTTACCTCTTTTACAAATCTGTCAATAAAAGCATCATTAAAAATTATAGAGTAAGATAAATTCGTCTCATCAAGCTCATTAAAAGGGGAGCGGCATTTAGAAATAATTGAGAATGCTTCATCACGGTCTATTGCAGCAGAACATCCAACTTTAAACTCTTTTTTATTGAGCTCGGGAATAATAAACTTAATATTGCTGTATACAGTAGCACCAGTTATTGTATGGGTATTCGCGAATTCAGTAGGATGAAAGGTATTGTCCATATCTGTAATAACAACTGTTACATTTTTCATTTTTTCATTAACACCCGCAAGGTCAGCACTTTTTTTAAAATCATGGGTATTTTCCGAATATATATCAACTTCCGTATTCTTTAATTTTTGAAAACGGTCTATTATATCGGATTCTACTTTATATTGTGTTTTTACTGCTCCCTGAACTTTTTTTGCAACTTCCTCGGAAAGCATGATATTCCCGAAACTCTGATTTTTAACGTTTGTATAGGAATATTGAATTGGTTTTATGTTCATATTTACTCCTTTTATTTACTCTTAAATCGTTTATGTTGTTTATATAATATCCGTAAAAAATTTTTTTTGCTACTTGAAGGAAAATTCCTTTACATAAAATACATAATTGCTGTAATAAAAAGTTTTCCGTTGATAAAAACGGTTTTTTATGGGATAATTTTTTTATGGGGAATGATAAGACTTTAATTTTAATAGACGGGCACGCTCTGGCCTTTCGTGAGTATTATGCTCTGGAAAGAACCAATATGAAAACCTCGTCAGGCCAGCCGACTTGGGCGGTATATGGGTTTTTTACGGCGATTTTTGACCTGTTGAAAAATCAAAATATTCAGACTGATGCGATAGCAGTTGCGTTTGATGTGAGCCACAGAACTTTCCGTGTTGAAAAATACGAAAACTATAAAAGCAACCGTGAACAGATGCCTGACAATATGCGTTCCCAGATGGATTTGATATATGAGGGTTTAAGGGCTTTTAATATTCCCATATACACAAAAGAGGGGTTTGAGGCAGATGATGTAATCGGTACAATATCAAAGCAGGCCTGTGAAAGAGGATACAATGTTCTTATTTTGACGGGCGATCAGGATGCTTTTCAGCTGATTGACAAAGACGGTTGTGTAAAGGTTCTTATCCCGACAAAAGGCGAATTAAAAGAGTATGACTGGAACGGAGTATATAACAAACTGGGAGTTTATCCCGACCAGATAATAGACTATAAAGCTCTCAGAGG
>DBXD01000016.1:7802-29116 GCA_002309425.1 Cyanobacteria bacterium UBA1221 | reverse complement strand
CAAGCCCTGCTCGCTGAATATGGGCACTTAGACGGTGTATTGGGAAATGCCGACAATATCAAAGGAAATTCCGTAAGAGAAAAAATTAAAACAGGTGTTGAAGATGCAAAATTGAGTTATGAACTTGCGACAATCATCAGGGATTTGGATGTGGGATTTGATTTTGACAAAATAAAAGTTGAAATGCCCGATATATCAGAAGTGACCGAATTTTTAAAATCAATGCAGTTTTATAAATTCATCAAGAATATAAATTCTATTCTAAAATCCTTTAATCCTGATGCGGAAGAAGTAATCCGGCAGACGGCTGCTCCGTCTGTTCCGGCGGCTCAGCCTCAGATGCAGTTAGGGTTGTTCTCTCAGACAGTACAGGCTGAAATAAACAAAAATGATACACTCAATATAACTTCAAAACTAATAACAGATACAACCGATTTTGTGGAATTGTGTGAAAATTTACCGAAACAAAAAATCATTGCACTTAACGTTAAGTATAATTTTTCAAATGCGGTTGAGAATGAGATTATAGGCTTTTCGTTTGCGTTTGGTGATTTGTATTCCGCAGACGGCGATTTTGTTAAAAAAGACGGTGACGGAGAAACTCTTTCGTATTATATCCCGATAAAACACGATTCTGCCGTAAAACTCGACAAAAACGTTATTTTAAACGGATTAAAGCCGATACTTGAAAATCCGGAAATTAAAAAGACCGTCTTTAACTACAAAGATACCTGTAACGTACTTAGAAGCGCAAATATAAATTTGAACGGGGTAGTTTTTGATATTGAACTTGCAAGTTACATTCAAAATCCTGCAAGAAAACACGATATAGAAATTCAGTCGTTTGAAAACCTGAACCACTCAATATACCAGTTTGCGGAACCCGATGATATTAAAAAATTAAAACTTACCCTTGAAAATTCAAATATAGATAACGTCAAAAACAGCATTTGTGACGAAACAGCAACTATTCTTGAATTGACGGCTTTTTGGTCGGAAAAATTAAACAGAGAAGAGTTGAAAATATTACGTGATATTGAACTTCCGATTTCTGTTGTGCTTGCCGATATGGAACATAACGGGGTATCAATAGATACGAATTATTTAAAAGAACTCTCTGACAGTATGGATTTAAGCCTTAAAAAACTGGAGAAGGAAATATATGAACTTGCGGGCTGCGAGTTTAACATAAATTCGCCAAAACAAGTCGGGGAAGTTTTGTTTGACAAACTCGGTTTAAAAACAAAAAAACGTAAAAAATCTACAGGTGCAGAGGTTTTGGAGGAGTTAGCCGAAGAAAATGAAATTGCCCGTCTGATTTTGGAATACAGAAAGTATGCGAAGTTAAAATCCACATACACAGATGCGCTGCCTGAATTGATAAGTCCTAAAGATAACAGGATTCACACATCTTTTAATCAGGCGGTCACAACAACGGGCAGATTATCTTCATCAAACCCGAATTTGCAGAATATTCCCGCAAGAACGGAAGAGGGCAACAAAATCAGGGCGGCGTTTGTTCCTAAAGACCGAGAAAACAGCGTGATTCTGTCGGCAGATTATTCGCAGATAGAACTCAGATTGCTTGCTCATATATCAGGTGACAAACATCTGATTGAAGCCTTTAATAACGATATTGATGTTCATACGCTGACGGCATCAAAGGTTTTTGGAGTACCGATTGAAGAAGTTACAAAAGATATGCGTTACAAATCAAAGGCGGTAAATTTCGGTATTATATACGGTCAGAGTAAGTATGGACTTGCAAAAGCAATCGGAATTACAAATAATGAAGCGGAAGAATTTATAAATAAGTATTTTGAAACTTATCCGGGGATAAAATTGTATATGGTATCTACAGTTGAACTCGCTGAGAAAAACGGGTATGTGGAAACGGTATTCGGGCGCAGAAGGTACCTGAAGGAACTCGAAAGTCCTAATATGATGATAAGAGAATTTGCAAAACGTGCCGCAATCAATCAGCCGATACAGGGTACGGCGGCAGACTTAATGAAGTATGCTATGATAGATTGCTATCGCAAATTTAAAGAAAATAATGTAAAATCCAAAATAATTTTGCAGGTACACGATGAAATTGTAATAGAAACTTATAAGTCGGAACTTGATTTGGTAAAGCAACTGGTGAAAGAAGCGATGGAACTGAATCAGCCGTTGAGTGTTCCGTTAAAAATCGATATAAATACAGGTGAAACATGGAAAGAATAAAGAAAATTTTATTGGGAATATTTTTTGTAATATTGTTTTTTGGAAATGTATGTTTTTCTGAAGAACTGACGGTTCAGCAGCTGACGACTCCAAGAACCGTAGCGTTTAGTGAATGTGCGAAATCATATAATATGCCTGTCGATAAACTTTATTTGTTATCGGTTGACAGTATCGCAGCAAACAGATTTGAGATAAAAGAGTTACAGTCAAAGATGGGGTATGTTTTGTTCAGAGCGGCAGGCAGAGAGTTCCTGGCGACATCAGCTTATTACGGTGCAAATAAAAGTATATTAAGAATTACTCCTGCAAACAATAACTATTACTTTGCTCCCGGAATTGTGTTGAATATTTTCAAATACATTGATTTAAACACGGATGCGGAATTTAAGCCCGTTCAAAAGTCGTAAAAAGTTAAAAAGGTCAGGTATTACCCGACCTTTAATTTTATTTATCAGTTTTTATCAGTTTTCTTTTCAGGTTTTACGTATGGCGGGTCATATGGAGATGGGAATAGTATATCCTCAAGTTTCCCTGCTATTGCTTCTCTTATTTCATCATATTTTGGTAATGCCCAGTGGCAATACTTTTCTCCATTGCGTACTTTAATTGGGTCTTCAAATAATGACGGAATCATTACAAAAATATCAGGTGTTTCTGATAATTGTCCATTCGGATATTTAAAGAAACTATATTCATCGGTAATTATAACATTAACGTTATGTTTTTCTTCTTCACCAAAAACGTCATTTACAAATTCATCATATTTTTTCTTTACTTTACGCCCCCATTCAGTATCTTTATCTAATCCAAAGAACTTAATAAAGTAATCATCATAGAGATCGATTGTTTGATCTCTTAATGCCTTAACTGCCCTACTCATAGAGCGAGGAATATTCCAAGTTTGTATAGGTGCATCTTCAGGATTGTCATACAAAACACCTTCTTCTTTCAGGTCGTTTTTATATTCCTCCGATAAATCAATTTGCTTAAATGAAACCATATTTGATTTTGGATGGAAGTTACCGCAAATACTGTTAATTTTCATAAATTATCCCTTATATAAATTTGTTATATTATTATAAAACGCATAAATATATTTTTTGCTAGTATATTAAGTATTATTACAGAGTGTTTACATTTTGAAGTTGATAAAACGTCAGGACGATAAGACGATAGGTTGATAGGTCGTTAAATTCATTTCGGTACTTTGTGCAGTTTCATGTCATTGCGAGCGAACGGTAAGTGAGCGCAGCAATCCGGCCGTTTTGGTTATTCATAATCATAGAAATTTTATGTGATACCTGATTTTATAAAACTTATTTTTAATCAGCCGGATTACTTCGGTCGGCAGGCTTCTGCCTCTCTCGTAATGACATTTAAAAAGGTGCGCCGGTGAGCATACCCTACTTTAGTCTGCCAAAACATTTATGTAAATTTTTATTAAAATGTCAGCAAAAATTTTATTTACATGTTTTATAGATACTGTGTGGAAATAATTTTGAAGAAAGAAGAAGTAAAATTATGATTAGAGCAATTTCAAACAATATGCCGTTTACAAGCACGTACTCATTAAATATGAATCAAAAATTGGATCCGGAGGCTGATATGCAAAGAGATTTTGCATTAGTTCATACGTTTAAGAAAGCAGAAAATGCACCGGAATTGTATAGAAAAGCCGAAAATTTTTTCAAAGAAAAATATGCATCAGACCCGCAAGCCCCTTTTATGATAAAAATAATTTTGCCTAACGAGGATGATGCTGATTTTGAAAAACAAATGAATAAATTGGGTGTAAATTTTAATAAAATTGCATAAAAAGTTGAAGGTAGACTTTGGTCTGCCAAAACGTGAAGCTAATGTAAAATATTGTTAAAAACAGTTAGTTTATAGGCAAAATTTTTTATTTACTTGTTTTATGGATATTGTGTGTAGTTAATATTGAAGAAAGGAAATAAAAGATTATGATTAGAGCAATTTCAAACAGTATGCCGTTTACAAGCAGGTATTCTTTAGACTTAAATCAGGATATGGGCAGCCCTGAGGCCAACGTTCGCAGGGATTATCTGTTGGGTGTGTATACAAAGGGTGCCATTAATGGACAAAAGGTTGTTGAACAAGCAAAAAATTTTTTAAATGGGGAATATAAGACAAACAAAACTGCTCCATGCCAGGTAGAATTAGATTTGCCGGATTATCTTGATTGCAGTTTTGAAAAAACAATGAACGAGATAGGTGTAAATTTTGAGAAAATGGCGTAAAAAGGAAATTTTTTGCAGGTAATACAAAATAAAAAGCAGAGTCTTAAGACTCTGCTTTTTATATAATATGTAATTTATTTATGCCTTTACGGATTTAATACATTTTTGCACTCTTCGCAAAGACCTTTCTTTTCCGAGAATTGCAAGGATTGCCGCCATATCGGCTCCGCAGGTTCTGCCTGTTACCGCAGCGCGGATTGCCCACATTGTGACTTTCGGCTTGATTCCTTTTTCTTTATATTCTCCTCTAAATACTTCCAATTTGTGATGGAGTTCTTCTTCCGTAAACTCCCATTCTTGAGCTTGTTTTGCAAACTCTTCCAAAACATCCTGTGCTACCTCCGTATCCAATATCTCTTCCTGTGCTTTCGGCTCAATTTCAACGTCTTCTCCAAAGAAGTAAGGAACCGCATCAGTTATATCAGATAACAGGGTAAGGGGTTCACGCGTAACTTCCACCATTCTGGTGTATTGAGCATCACTTAATTCTGTTAAATCGTATTTTGTTAAATACGGTTTAAGTCTTTCTTTTAAATCTTCTATATCCAGCATTTTGATATAGTGGCTGTTCATCCAGTTTAATTTGTCATATTCAAAAATAGAATTTGATGAAGAAATTTCATTAATTCTGAAATCTTTTGCTATTTCATCAACAGTCTTAATTTCGACTCCGTCAGACGGTGACCAGCCTAACAGTGCAACAAAGTTAATAAGGGCATCTGTCAGGTATCCTTTTTCAACAAATTCTGAAACGGCAGTTGCACCGTGACGTTTAGATAATTTACTTCTGTCGGGCGCAAGAATCATTCCCAAATGTCCGAACTGAGGAACTTCCGCTCCTAATGCCTCATATATAAGAATTTGTTTGTAAGTGTTTGAAATGTGGTCCTCGCCGCGGATAATATGCGAAATTTTCATCAGCATATCATCAATTACAACCGCAAAATTATATGTAGGTGCGCCGTTTGATTTCATAATAACAAAATCACCCAATAAATCCGTATCTACATGCAATTCACCTTTTACCATATCGTTAAAAGATAAAATTGAGCTGTCGTGGAAAACTCTTTGCGCTTTTGCTATATTAAATCTGACAGCAGGTTTTCTTCCCTCCGCTCTCAATTTTGCCTTCTGTTCTTCGGTTAAATTTTCGCATTTTTTTGTATAAACATAAGGTTTTTTATTGTCGTGGGCTTCCTGTTTTTCAGCTTCCAATTCTTCAGGAGTACAGAAGCATTCATAAGCAAAACCGCTATCCAAAAGCTGTTGGACATATTTCGGGTAAATATCAAATCTTTCCGATTGGGTATATGGCCCGTATGCACCGCCTACATCGGGACCTTCATCCCAATTCAGTCCCAAAGCCTTCAGACTGTCGAAAATATTATCAATATATTCCTGACTTGTTCTTTCTGCGTCAGTATCTTCAATTCTCAGTACAAATTTGCCGTTATTTTTCTTGGCAAACAAATAGTTGAATAAAGCTGTTCTTGCAGTCCCGACGTGCAAATTACCGCTTGGGGACGGAGCTATTCTGACTCTTACTTCTGACATATTTCCTTCTTTCTTGCCACGGTATTTATAACCGTTTAGGGCAACTTTTATTTTTATAATTAGGCAATCAGGGTACTTATCGCCTGCGCGTTAAAGCATATCACGAGCATAATATGATTTCAAGGGGCTTTTTATTAAATTTTTATACAAATTTGTACTTTAAATTTTCTTTCAAATATGTTATAATTCCAAAAGAGATGTATTTTTAATAAGGATTTTTTATGGCAGATAAGAAGAAAAACCCGGCGGAAGTTGTTTTAAATATTTCAAAAATTGTGAGACAGGATGTTGTAACCAGAGGTAAAAAGGTTGCTGTAAAGGAACTGTATTTTGATTCTTCCGATAAATTAGTAAGATGTTTGATTTTTAAAGATATGAATGAAAACCGCAGATATGATATTCTGGAAAGTATGACTGAGTACAAAAAAGGTATCCCAACCCGCCAAACAATTTTCAAGCGGGATCAGGTTATTAAATATAATCCTGACGGGTCAGTAAGAAACACTTCAAAATTTTCGGAAGATTAATCTATGATATGTACCCCTGAGGAATGTCCGTAGTTGGTATTTTTTCTGTGCCAGCCGTTGCGGTTGTAGTAGTCACTGTATTGTCCGTAATGTTGTCCTATCCCGTTTGAGCCGATGCTGTAATATGGAGTTGCGTATGGGTCAGAATATATCGGCGGGGTGTATCCGGTCGGAGTTCCGACAAAGGCACTGCTTAATCCGTTGAGAAAACTTTTTAGTTTTCCGTGATTGTTCGGGTGTGATTTTACAACCTCAGCATTACGCTTATAAGCGTATATTAAATTGTTAATTCTTTGGCCTGTTGAAGTTTCAGGGTATGTTCTGTTAAAAATGTCCATCTCCAGTCTTTCAAGTCTGGGTATCAGATGTTGCCCGCTAAAAACCTGACCGTAAATATTGTTTTCAATTTCTGCGATTTTATTAATCCCGTAAGGGACTTCTTCTTTGTAATAACTCTGTGCGACTTCTGCCGGTGTCGGTAGTGACAAATGGCAAAGAAAACAAAAAACTGACAAAAACAGGAACAAAAAAATCTTCATAACTCACTCCTCTGTTAACAAAAAAAGTTTATTATGATTTTAAAAAGTTTTCATTCATCTGTCGGGTAATTCGGTTATGATAATTAATCGAACAGTCCGCAGGACAAGTATTTTTCACCTGAATCGGGTAAGATTACAACTATCAGTTTTCCTTTATTTTCAGGCCTTTTTGAAAGTTCTGCCGCCGCATAAACATTTGCTCCGCAGGAAATTCCCGATAAAATACCCTCTTCTTTGGCAAGTCTTTGTGCTGTTATATAGGCATCCTCGTTCTTTACGGGGAATATTTCATCAATAACCGAGGGGTCAAAATTTTTCGGAATAAAGTTTGCTCCTATCCCCTGAATTTTGTGTGCCCCTGAGGGGTTCCCGGCTAATACCTGACTGTCAAACGGTTCAACGGCAACAGCCTTAATTCTTGGGTTTTTCTCCTTTAATTTCTTTGCAATCCCGCAAATTGTTCCGCCTGTTCCGACACCTGCAACTACTATATCAACCTTGCCGTCAGTATCTTTCCAGATTTCTTCTGCGGTAGTTAAATAATGGCTCTCAGGATTATCAGGATTGTTAAACTGTTGAGGAATAAACGAGTTAGGATTTTTTCTGTGGAGTTCCTCAGCCTTATCAACTGCACCCTGCATACCTTTCTCCCCGTCAGTTAAAACAAGTTTTGCACCGTATGCCTTTAAAAGCTGGCGGCGTTCGAGGCTCATTGTTTCCGGCATGGTTAATATCATTTTATAGCCTTTTATTGCACATACAAAAGCCAATCCTACACCGGTATTTCCGCTTGTAGGTTCTATTATTACGGTATCTTTGTTTATTAATCCTGCTTTCTCTGCCTGAATAATCATATTATATGCAGGTCTGTCTTTAACCGAACCTGCAGGATTTTTACATTCAAGTTTTGCGGCAATCTCTGCGAAGCCTGTATTAATTTTGTTTATTTTTACAAGCGGTGTGTTGCCGATTAAATCAAACATGTTTTCTGCTATTTTCATATTTTATCCCCTGTTTATGTTTTCATTTTATTACAAAAACATTTGGAAATTTATGTTTTTTGAGATAACATATCATGTATACGGAATTGGGAATATATGGAAAAGGTAAAATATTTTATTAAATCACATCTGGATTTTGGTTTCTATCCGGGTATTATTTTTCCGATAATTTCGGCAATAATAATTTATCCGTGTGCCAAATTTTTACCCCCGGATTTCGGATACGAAAACGGAGTCATTGAAAATATTCAAATGTCGGTTTTGGCACTGTGTTTTTTGTTTGCATTATTTGCAAAAACAGGTAAAAAATTTTTTTATTTTATCGGGTTAATTGTTCTGTTACTTGCCGCACGTGAAATAAATTACGGAAGAACAATATTTTTCCCCATTCCGGGAGAAGTTAATGCGTATTATTCTTGGAAAGAAATTAAGTACGGCTGGCTTGCAAATCCGCTTATCGGAATTTACATTTCGGGATGTGTTTTATATTTTATCTTTGGAAAAGTATATAATCAGATGTGGAATATTATTAAGAACGTAAAATTTCCTGTTTGGAATTTTTTGTTTTTATTTTCGGGTGTGATTCTTGCTTTGTATGCCGAAAAAAGCGGACTGAGTTTTGTGACGGAGGAAGTTTGCGAATTACTGTTTTATGTTTCTTTGATGAGTATAATTTGGTTATACGCATTTAACAAAAAATTTTTTAGTGAAGAAAATTCAAAATAAAATTTTCGTGATAATATGATTTAGATATTAGTTTAATAAGGAGATAAAATTATGGCAGATTCAAAAGTCTTAGCAACAATAGAGAGAAGTGAAACAGAACAATTGCAAATTTCTCTGAGCGAATATAAAGGAACAAGTTACCTTAATATGAGAATATTTTTTACAAATGACGGCGGAGCAACATGGATTCCGACCAAAAAGGGAGTTACCTTTACGGCAGACCAGCTTGATATTTTAACGGAAGCTATTGAAGAAGCAAAACAGGAATTAATGGCGGAATAAATTAATCAGGCCGGATTGAAGTCCGGCCTTTAAAATAAAAATTATGCAGACAAATAATCTTTTTGACAAAAAAGAATATATAAATACAGATTCACCAAAATATGCTCTGGCCCTGGTGAATATTACGGGGTTGGGGGTAAAGACTTTCAGTTACCTTATTCCCGATGAGATGAAAGATGATATAAAAATCGGACAGGCAATCCTTGTTCCGTTCGGGCGTCAGGGGCTGATTAATGCTTTTTGTGTCGGTTTTTCAAATTATTTGCCCGAAGGGATTAAGGCAAAAAAGATTAACAAAATTCTTGATACAACTCCGCTTTTTTCAATTGAGTATTTAAAGCTGCTTGAATGGGTCGCAAATTATTATTGCTGTGACTTGGTGACCGTTTTGAATGCCGCTATCCCTATGAAATTAATAGAAAAAAATTCTAAAACGGAACAGGTCATTGAGTTCATCGAATACGGTAATTCAACAAAAAGGCAGAGAACAATTCTTGAGATGCTTGAAAAAACCGGTAAAATTTCTCTTACTGAATTTGAAAAACAGGTGAAAACAACCAGAACAACGGTTAAAAAACTCGAAACTCTCGGGTGCGTGAGGATTACTGAAGAGGAAATATACAGAAATCCGCTTGATGTTTTAAATATTGAAGAAACAGAACCATTGTTTGAACTGGAGGGAGAGCAGAAAACAGTTTACGAGGGAATTAAAAAAGCGATTTCCGATTATTTTGAAAGGAAAAAAGATATAAAAGAAGAGGAGGTTCTGCCGCCTTTGTCAATTCTTCTGCACGGAGTTACCGCATCAGGTAAAACGGAAGTTTATTTCAAACTTATTGATGACTGTATAAAATCGGGTAAAAACGTACTCTTTTTGGCTCCGGAAATAGCGTTGGCATCTCAGCTGACAAAAAGATTAGCCCGAAAATTCGGAACTCATGATGTTGCCATCTGGCACAGCAGTATTTCAGAGGGCGAGAGGTATGATGTATGGCAAAGGCTATACAAAGATGATATAAAAATTCTTGCGGGCGCCCGCTCTGCAATATTTGCCCCGCTGAATAATATCGGCTTAATAATCATAGACGAAGAACACGAAGGCGCATACAAACAGACGAGTCCCGCACCGAGGTATGATGCAAGAACAGTTGCGCAAAAACTGTCCGAACTTCACAACTGTCCGATAATTTCAGGTTCGGCGACCCCCGATATTTCAATGTATTATAAAGCCTTAAATGCAGGCAGTTTGTACGAGATGAAACACCGTTACAAAAATGCTCCGATTGCTCCCGTCACCGTTATAAATATGCAGGAGTACGGCAGAGCGGCATATAAAAATGTAATCTCAAAGCCGTTGCAGGCGGCTATTCAGGAAACCTTAGACCAAAAACAGCAGGTGATACTTCTTATTAACCGCAGGGGGTTTTCGACCTTTACCCAGTGTCAGGCATGCGGGCATGTTATTGAATGTCCGAACTGTGCAATCCCTATGATTTGGCACTCAAAAGATCAGCGGCTAAAGTGCCATTACTGTAACCACGTTGAAGAATTTCCCGAGTTTTGTCCGGAATGCGGTTCTGATGCTTTAAAAAACAGCGGAACCGGAACCCAAAAAATTGAACAGTATATCAGGGATTTGTTCCCGGAATATAAAGTTGAGCGTATAGACAGTGATATTTTAACCAGAAAAGGTGAACACATAAGATTGCTTGAACGGTTTCAAAAGGGGGATATTGATATTTTGGTCGGCACTCAGATGATTGCAAAGGGTCTGGATAATCCCAATGTTACGTTAGTCGGTGTAATTTCAGCCGATGCAAGTTTTAATCTTCCGGATTTTCGCTCATCCGAAAGGGGTTTTCAGCTGCTGACTCAGGTTGCGGGTCGTGCCGGCAGAGGGGAATTTGTAGGCAGAGTCTTTTTCCAGACCTATAATCCGCAATTTTATGCGCTGGAAAGTGCTAAAGCCCAGAATTACAGAGAATTTTATGATAAAGAAATAATCTCCCGTGAGGAATTTGATTATCCTCCGTACAGCAGAATTGTAAGATTTATTATCAGCTCCGCCAACAATTTCAGGGCGGAAAAAGCTGCGGCTGAAATTGCATTGAGCCTGTGTACTATTATCGAAAAATACGGAGTATCGGAAAGGCTTGAAGTTCTCGGTCCTACGCCTTGTGTAATTGAAAGAATTAACGGGCAATATAGATTTCAGATTATTATAAAAAACAAACTGGATAACAAAGGCCATCAGTTTATATCAAGTTTTATAAATAAAATCACTATGCCAAAAGACGTGAAACTTACCGTCGATGTTGACCCATTGGATATTTTGTAAAGATTTGTATTATATATAGCAAAATTTATTTTTTACGTGTTTTCTTCTGCCTGTAGCATAAATTAAAAGGAGAAAATATGAACGTAGGAAGAATTAATTACGGCCCCAAGTTTCAGGGAAAGTTACAATATAACCAGAGGCCTGGCAGTTTTGCAACAGTGGATGCTAAAGACATAGTAAAGGTTGAGCGTTCACTTCATGATGGCTTTGCCAGACTTACAATCAAAACTAATTATGGACAAAGGAATGATGATGTACTGCTGCATGGTACAAAAATGCAAGCTTATATTGATTTTCTGAGCATTTATAATCAGGCAGTAGCAGCACCTGATGGCGTTACTATTGTATATTAATAACTGACTTATTTAATCTCTTGCCTGTTTCCTTTTGTTGTGGTATTTTTTCATATATAGTCAGTGGGATTGTTATGGAGCAAGATAAAACAATAAAAATTTCTGCCTTGCAAATGTCATCTGTTGTAGGGAATGTTCAAAAAAACAGGGATAAGGTTGAAAAAATAATTTCGGCAGAACTTGAAAAGGACGCTGATTTTCTTGTGCTGCCCGAAGTTTGGACAGTCGGCTGGTCTTGTGAAGATTTTGTTCAGTCTGCTGAAAGTATTCATAACGGCGAAACAATAACTTTTTTGTCAGAAATCGCAAAAAAGTATAATACTAATATTCTTGGCGGAAGTTTTATTGAGAAGGCTGATGACGGAAAGTTATATAATACCTGCCCCGTTTTAAACAGAAAGGGCGAACTCGTTGCAAAGTATTCAAAAATGCATCTGTACTCTTATTGCGGCTGTACGGAGGGAACTTATATTACAACGGGTAAAAATCCTGTGATGGTAAATCTTGACGGGGTAAATATCGGACTTACAATATGTTATGATATAAGATTTCCCGAAATTTTCAGAGCATACAGAAAATCGGGTGCGGATTTACTCGTTAATATGGCAGCCTGGGGAATTAAAAAACCAATTCCGTGGGAAACCCTAACAAGAGCAAGAGCAATAGAAAATCAGGCCTATATGGTTGCTCTTACCCAGTCGGGTTTTATAAAAGATGAGGAGTGGAATATAGGTCATTCAAGAATATTTGATTATTTAGGTGAAACTTTAGCAGAAATAAAAGACCAAAAAGAAGGTCTTATGACTTGTGAAATAAAATTTAAAGAAATGTATGAATATAGAAAATCTTGTACTATACTAAATGATATACAGGAAAGTTATGAGGTAGTCCAAAGATGAAGAGAATGTTAGGGTTGTTTGTGTCAGCGGTGATTTTGTTGTCAGGTCTGGCGGTGCATGCGGCAGGCAAGATTGATAAAGCCGTTAAAAGCACAAATATAAATAAAAGTGCAATATCGGTTTCAGTTAAAGACTTAAAGACAGGCAAACAAGTATATCAGCTTAATGCTAACAAACCCGTTAATCCTGCCTCAACTCAGAAACTTGTAACTTTTGCATCGGCTTTGGATACACTCGGAACCGATTATAAATTTTCTACTGAGCTGTACAAATCAACAAACAACGACTTGTATTTTAAATTGTCCGGAGATCCTTTCCTGTCAAGCAAAGATTTAAAAACACTTTTAAATACCGCAAAATTTAAGAATATAACAGAACCAAAAACGGTTTACATTGATGATTATGTGTTGGATTCCGAATATTGGGGTGAAGGCTGGCAATGGGACGACAATTTAAATACATATATGCCGAAATTCGGACCGTATAACCTTGACAGAAATATTATGAAAATAATTGTAAAACCGACAAATTCGGGTGCTCCGGCAGAAATATATCCTGAAGTTTTTTATCCGATAGGGTTTGTCAATTTGGTTTCTACCGGAAAATATGACCGTATAAAACTCTCTAATAATCAGACTATTTCACCGAGTTTGATACAGGCGGAAGGAACGGTTAATAATTATACCGTGCTTGAAATTCCCGTTCCGAATATAAAGATGTATTTCCGTCTGAGGTTAGAAGATGCGTTTAATGATTCAAAGGTTTTCTATTACGGAAAGATATATCAGAAAAAATTACCGGGTAAAAACGTTTATCTTGTGAGTAAAACCGAACACTCAATCGATGCCGCTGCCCGAGATATTCTTCAATACAGTAATAATATGACGGCGGAAACCGTATTTAAAGCAGCAGGCGGAAAGTTTGTCAATAATACAGGTTCAATAAATTCAGCGATAAAAATGTTTGATGATTTTTGTTCCAGGAATAATATCAACAACGACAATGTAAGAATTGTTGACGGAAGCGGTGTTTCAAAAAATAACCTTATGACCGCAAATTTTATGACAGATTTTCTCATTGCAGAATCTAAATCGGAAAATTTTGAATTTTTTAGAAATAATATGGCTAACCCCGGTATAGGTACACTTGAAAACAGAATGTTATATTTCGGAAGTAATGTTAAAGCCAAAACCGGAACTCTGTCCGATGTTAGTGCAATCGCAGGATATATCAAAACAAGACACGGAAATGAATATGCTTTTGATATTATGATAAATGATTCCAAATCTGATTCCGACAAAAAGAAAATGGCGGAAGAAACTATTTTAAGAACACTATATTTGGAATATTAGACAAAGGTTGTTAACCTCTTTGTTCTTTTACTCTGTTCATAATTTCTTCAAATTCAGCTTCGTCAATGGTTTCTTTCTCAAGCAATTCTCTTGAAATAGCCTCAAGCATATCTCTGTTTTCGGTAAGAAGTTTCTTTGCAAGCTCATATCTTTCATCGACAATATTTCTTATTTCGTTGTCAATTTCAAACGCTACCTGTTCGGAATAATCTCTTTGATGCCCAAAATCACGTCCCATAAACACGTTATCTTCGTTCTTGCCGTATGCCAAATTGCCCAATTTATCCGACATACCCCAGGCAGTGACCATTTTGCGAGCCATATTGGTTACGTTAATCAAATCCTGAGATGCTCCGGTTGAAACGTTATCTTTTCCGTAAACAATCTCTTCGGCTGCTCTGCCGCCCAGAGATACGGCTATTTTTGCAAGCAGTTTTGCTTTACTTACGTGAACTTTTTCATCTTTCGGTCTTGTCCAGGTAACCCCAAGAGCCATTCCCCTCGGTATGATTGAAACTTTATGTAATTCGTTTGCATCTTTCAGTAATTTATCTATAAGTGCGTGACCGACTTCGTGATATGAAGTCAGTTCCTTATCTTCGTCCGTTAGGACTTTGCTCTTCTTTTCAACACCTGCAATTACCCTGTCGATAGAGTTATCAATATCATCCATTGAAATCTTATTCTTATTGTTGCGTGCCGCAAGAAGTGCAGATTCGTTCAGCAAATTCTGTAAATCCGCTCCCGTAAATCCCGGCGTGCGTTTTGCAAGAACTTTCAAATCCACATCCGTATCAAGTTGTTTATTTTTGGCATGAACTTTTAAGATAGCCTCACGACCTTTGACATCAGGTGCGTTAATATATATCTGCCTGTCAAATCTTCCCGGTCTTAAAAGAGCATTATCCAAAATGTCAGGTCTGTTTGTTGCGGCTATTACAATGATATTTGTATTTTCGTCAAATCCGTCCATTTCAACAAGCAACTGGTTCAGGGTCTGCTCTCTTTCATCATGACCGCCGCCTAATCCCGCTCCGCGCTGACGGCCTACCGCATCAATTTCATCAATAAATATTATGCATGGCTGATGTTTTTTAGCTTGTTCAAATAAATCACGAACCCTGCTTGCGCCAACACCTACAAACATCTCAACAAAATCAGAACCGCTAATAGAGAAGAACGGAACCCCTGCTTCACCTGCAACGGCTTTTGCCATTAAAGTTTTACCTGTTCCGGGAGGGCCTACAAGAAGAACTCCTTTTGGTATTCTTGCTCCGAGTTTTATATATTTCTCCCCGTTTTTAAGGAAATCAACAATTTCTTCTAGCTCTTTTTTCTCTTCGTCAATGCCGGCAACATCATTAAAATTAGTTTTTACTTTGCTGTCAAGAAGCATTTTCGCTTTGCTTTTACCGAAACTCATAGCCTGAGAACCACCTGCCTGAATGCTTTTTGCCATGACAATCAAAAATATAATAAACAACAGAGGTAATAAAGCACTGCCAATCAAACCTACCATTTGAGTGGATTCTGAGGGTTTTTTTACGGATAATTCAACATTTGCTTTTTCTAATTTAGTAATTAGTGAATCATCTTTTGGTGTCAATACTTTATACTGCACTGTTGCCTGAGTTTGCTCTGTAAAAAACGGATTCAGCGGGACTTCTTCCTGTTTTTTTTCTTCGGCTTTTGGTTGCTCTTTGGGTATTGCAATAAGAAAATCATCCGCTTTTTCTATTTTGGAAAATTCTCCCCTGTCAAGTCTTTGCAGAAAATCAGAATAAGAAATTTCCCGGTTCATTGTCCTCGGTACCATAAAAACAGAGGATAAAAATATCATAGCTATTACAGCTAAGATTATATATATACCTGCAGATTGATTTTTATTCATTGAATAGTCCCTCTTAATCTTCTTATTACGACATCAATTATATCGTAAATGAAAACAACTTGCAAGGTTAAATTCAGCGGCCGATAAATGAAAAATTATTTTACATTTTCCCAGGCTTTATTCTTTTTTGCTTCTTTATAGACTTCGGGAAGCCTTTTATATATATCATCCAGTGAGGTCTTAATCTGTGTTCTGATATTACTTTCATCTTCAGAAGAAATATCTTTAGGTACGTATATCGGTTCCCCGTACAAATTAACTATATTGCAATGACCTATTGGGGCGGACATTTTGTCCCAGGACGGAAGGTGAACAAAGTTCAGTTGATTACAGTACCAGCCGACAGGAATTATCGGAGCACCGGACATTTTAGCAATTTTTACTACTCCGTTTTTTACCCTGTGCAAAGGCCCATGCGGCCCGTCAACCATTATTGCAACACATTCGCCCTGTTCCAGTCTTTCTACCAGCTGTAATGTACTTTTAATTGCTCCGCGTCTTTTGCTTGAGCCTCTGATGGTCTTAAACCCGAGTCCCTCACAGGAATATGCAACAATATCCCCGTCGGAGGAATTACTGATTAATATACTGGTGTGTTCTCTATCCGGAACACCATACACGCAAAACTGGTCATGATGCCACATTGCGTATATGCAGGGGGTAAGTTCTTTATTATTTACGTTGTATATATGCGTACGGCTTTTTTGCCATTGCATATAACCGTTTATCATGTTTTTGTATATGTGAACATTTTTCTTATTTATTAATCTTACCATATATCCAGAATATCATATAAAAACATAGCGGGCAAGATAATTTCATACATTTAGCGTACTTGCAAGAATTATATTTTGCGGTATAATCGAGTAAGATGTTATACGTATAAATATAAAGGATATGAACAATGCAAGTTTCACTAGAAAATGAAAAAGAAAATGTAGTTAAAATGGACATCACAGTCTCAGCAAAAGAAGCGGCGGATGCGTACAATGAAGCGGTAAAACGCATTTCTCAATATGTTAATGTTGCAGGCTTCAGAAAAGGTAAAGCTCCCAGAGAACTTATCGAAAGACAGGTAGGTATCGAAAGAATTAAACAGGAAGCCTTGGAAGGTTTGATGCCAAAAGTATTGAGCCAGGCTATTGATGAAAACAAATTAGATGTAATAACACAGCCATATATTACATCATATGATTTTAATGTGGGTAATGACCTGAAAGTTACGGCAATGGTTGAAACAAGACCGGAAGTTACTTTAGGCGAATACAAAGGTATGTCTTTGCAGGTTGAAGATTCTCCGATTGAACCGGATGCTCTTGATAAAGCTCTGGAAAATCTTAGGGTAAGACATGCTGAAACAAAGATTGTTACTGACAGAGCAACACTCGCAACTGATATAGTTAAAATAGATTTTGACGGCTCCGTTAACGGGGAAAAAATAAATGGCGGTGAAGGTAAAAATTATCCGCTTGATCTGGGTCACTCAAACTTTATTCCGGGTTTTGCGGAACAGCTTGTCGGAAAAAATCTTAATGATGAATTTGATATAGATGTTACTTTCCCTGAAGAATATCATGATGAAAAACTTAAAGGACAGAAAGCAACTTTCAAAGTTAAGATAAATGAAATATCAGAGAGAATACTTCCCGAATTGACAGATGAGTTTGTTGCAAAAGTCGGGCCTTTCAAAACAGTCGATGATTTAAAGGCTGATATCCAAAAATACATGGAACAGACCAGAGAAAATGCAAATAAAACAAATTCCGAGAATGAAGTATTTAAAAAGGCTATTGCAAATGCAAGCGTTACAATCCCGCAGTCAATGATTGACAGAGAAGCAAAATCTCTTATGGCGGAATACAAAAACAGACTTGCCGCACAAGGTATAAGCTGGGAAATGGTTGTTAAAAATCAGGGTGAAGAAGAATTTACAAAACACCTGAATGAAGATGCCGCAACCAGAATTAAAAATTCACTCGTAATTGATAAAATTGCAAAAGTTGAAGAAATTAAACTTGAAAGAGCAGATTTGGACAAGAAATTTGCTGAATTAAGTGCGGCATACAGGATTTCTCAGCAGGATTTGTATAAACAAATAGGCAAGAATCCTGAAATACTTTCTTCATTATCTCAGCAGGCAATGAATGATAAGGTCAGAGATTTCTTACTTTCAAATAATACGGTAGAGATTATTGCACCTAAGAAATCCAAATCTTCCAAGAAGAAAGTTGAAGAATAGTAAATAATTCGTATAATATAAATAAGAAAGGGAAAAAGAAATGAGTTTTGTACCTGTAGTTATAGAACAATCCAGCAGAGGAGAACGTTCTTTCGATATATTCTCAAGATTATTGAGAGAAAGAATAATCTTCTTAGGCACTCCTATCGATGATATGGTTGCAAATTTAATCGTAGCGCAGCTGTTATTACTGGATAGCGAAAATCCGGAAAAAGATATAATGTTATACATAAACAGTCCCGGAGGCAGTGTTACTGCAGGATTTGCAATTTATGATACTATGCAGCACATCCGCGCGGATGTTTCGACTATATGTTTAGGTCAGGCTGCTTCTATGGGTGCATTCTTATTGTCCTCCGGCGCAAAAGGTAAGAGATTGGCGCTTCCTCATTCAAGAGTGTTAATCCACCAGCCTTTAGGCGGCGCACAAGGTCAGGCAACTGATATCGAAATTCAGGCGCAGGAAATTTTGAGAATTAAAAAATCGTTAAACGAAATTCTTGCAGCAAACACAGGTCAGTCAATTAAGAAAATCGAAAAAGATACAGACAGAGATTATATAATGACTCCTGCGGAAGCACTTGAATACGGTATGATTGATAAAGTCATTTCTAATGACTCTATCAAGTAGATTTCATAATAGGAGAATTTTATACTATGCCAAAGCATGATGACAGCAGATTAAAATGTTCGTTTTGCGGAAAAACACAGGATCAGGTAAAAAAACTTATTGCGGGTCCTGAGGTTTATATTTGCGATGAATGCGTAGAACTCTGTAACGAAATTCTTGATGAAGAATTTCTTGAAGGTAAAGATAAAGACAGCGAAAATAAAGATAACACGGCAGAGGAAAAACCGATTCCAAAACCTCATGAAATTAAGGCTTATCTTGATGAATACATTATAGGTCAGGATGATGCCAAAAAAGTCTTGTCTGTTGCGGTTTATAACCACTACAAAAGGTTAAAGCACAACACGAATACCGATTTGAAGAACAATGTTGAAATCCAGAAATCAAACATTTTGCTTGTAGGGCCGACAGGTTCCGGAAAGACATTGCTTGCTCAAACATTAGCTAAGATGCTTGATGTTCCGTTTGCGGTTGCTGATGCGACAACATTAACGGAAGCGGGATATGTCGGTGATGATGTCGAAAATATACTTTTAAGGCTTTATCAGAATGCTGATTTTGATTCTGCAAAAGCGGAAAGAGGTATAATTTATATTGATGAAATTGACAAGATTTCAAGAAAATCCGAAAACACTTCAATAACAAGAGATGTATCAGGTGAAGGTGTCCAGCAGGCATTGTTGAAGCTTATTGAAGGAACGGTTGCTCACGTTCCGCCTCAGGGTGGAAGAAAACATCCTCATCAGGAATTTATTGATATAGATACAAGTAACATTCTGTTTATTGTGGGTGGTGCGTTTGTAGGTCTTGAAAAAATTATCGAACGCAGAGCAGATGTCGGTCAGACAGTAGGTTTTGGTGCAAAAGGTGCAATGTCACAGGCTGAAAAAGAAGCAAATGCTGCTAAGATGCTTAAAAAACTTCAGCCGGAGGATCTTTTGAAATTCGGGTTAATTCCTGAATTTATAGGACGTGTTCCGACCTATGCGGTTCTTGATCAGCTGAACGAAAAGACCCTGAAGATGATTTTGACAGAACCGAAGAATGCTGTTCTGAAACAGTATAAATGTCTGTTAGAAATGGACGGAGTTGATTTGGAATTTGAGCCGGATGCGGTTGATTTGATTGCAAAAGAAGCAATTAAGCGTAAAACGGGCGCAAGAGCATTACGTTCAATAGTTGAAGAATTGATGCTGGATGTAATGTATGATGTTCCGTCAAAAGAACATTCCGATAAACTGGTTATAACAGCAGAAATGGTTAAAAACAGAAATTCGGGCGAAATTGTGAAACTCCCGACAAAGGACGATTCAAAAGAAATTTCTGCGTAAGAAATTCAATAAAACAAAAACGGTACGGTTTTAATCGTACCGTTTTTTTGTAATATTTTTACCGCCATATTTCTGTATTTTAAATTACTTACTTGTAAAATAGTGCTGTTTGAATTAGTATTATGAGGAGATAAAGGGAGTAAAAATGAGATTTTTTCACAGATTTACGAGTATGAATTACAGGTTTACGGGTTTGGTTAACGGGATTCTTCTGAACGTTAGCAAAAAACGAAAATATACTTCTGCAATAGATTATCTGAGCAGGTACGCATATGCTGTTGATAACGATTTGCCTGTTCAGGTGTCTGAGGATTATAAAAATATAATATGGCAATGCTGGTTTCAGGGTGCTGATAACATGCCCGAAATAGTTAAAACCTGTACAGATTCGGTGAAAAAATATCACGGAAAAGATATAATATTTCTTGATAACAGTAATATTATGAAATATGTTGATTTGCCGGAATATATAATACAAAAACACAAAAACGGTATTATTAAGGAATCTGCTTTTTCTGACATATGCAGGATGTATTTATTGTATAAATATGGCGGTACCTGGGTTGATGCAACGATTTTTCTTACGGGTGAGATTCCAAAAGATATATTGGAATCAGATTTTTTCACATTCCGTTCAAGAGAAAGCTGCTTTCTGAAACATATTAATAACCTTGAACAGTTTAAAATGTACAGTAATAATTTCAATAAAATTATTTCGTTTGAGTCGCCGTATTTTATTCATGCAAAGCCGGGAAATCTGATTATTAAGGGTTTATTGAACTTGTTTTTAGAGTATTGGAAACATGAAAATACCGTAAGAGATTATCTTATGATTGATAAATTCTTTGTTCTCGCATTGTTGTCTGATGAGAAATTAAAAAATTATTTTATTGAAATGCCGGTATATTATTTAGAGAATGTACTCCTATTGCTGCACGTGTTATTTGAACAATATGATGAGGGATTATACGAAAATATTGTTTCAATGAGTAATGTTCATAAATTAACACATAAAAATCTGCACAGAAATCCATATAAAAATTCGTTTTTGAAAAAATTGTTCGTCGGTTAAACGTAAGTGTTGCGGGTAGGATTTTTGACCAGCATTAAAAATTCTGTATCGTTTGTTTGTTCTTGCAACCCTTATGCATTCCTCTCAAACCAGGA
>DBXD01000016.1:1324-7732 GCA_002309425.1 Cyanobacteria bacterium UBA1221 | reverse complement strand
GTGCGCCATTTTTTTATTATCTCCTGCATTTGCCATAGCGACAATTTTTGCCCTGCTTTTACGGAGGCTTTGCAGGCGGTTGTTTTTAATATTTGTTCTTCCAGCCCGTCAATATTTCCCTCAATGTTTTCTATTATATCGCTTAAAATATCTTTCAGACTCGTTTTAGTAAGCATCTGGGGTATTCTTTTAAATATCACTTCCGTATCCGAGGTAAATTCTATTCCGTAGCCGAACCTTTCAAATTTATCCATGTTATTTTTAATTAATTCTGCATCTGTCGGGGAAACTTCAATAACATCCGATATAAAAACGAGCTGAGAAGCAGTTTCTTTTTCGGATTTTAGTTTTTCGTAGTGGTATCTTTCTTCCGCAATATGCTGGTCAACTATTTCCAGTCCGTCATCCTTTTCAATTAAAATATAGGTATTTTTGTATTGTCCGATAATATTGTCCTCCTGCTTTTCGGGAGTATTATCAATACTTATAAAACTTGTCTGCTCAATATTTAATGCAGGTTTTGGCGATGAATCGCTCACGTATAAACTGTCGTCAGATTTGTCATAGAATACATCAATAGATTTTTCTTTGCTTTGCGGGAAAAGATTTACTATATTGCTTTGGGTTTCTAAATTTTCTTCTCTTACGCTCAGGCTGCTGTGAACAGACGCAAGTTCTCTCGGTTTTTCCTTATAATTTGACAGTCCGCCCAATATTCCCGACATAATAAAATTGAATACCTGATTAACATTTTTATACCGGACTTCTTTTTTTGTCGGGTGAACATTAACATCAACATCTGACGGCGGAATTTCCAGATTAAGAACCACAAACGGATATTTGCCGTTAGCCATCATATCCCTGTATGCTGTATCTATTGCCTTTTGGAAAATCGGACATTTTACGGTTCTGGAATTTATATAGATATGGTAGTCTTTTTTACTTGAACGGGTAAAATCGGGTGTGCTTACAAAACCTGATATTTTTAGGCCGGATAAATCATCTGTTTTTAATACTTCTTTAAGATTATCCGTTACGTTATCGGAAAAAATCTCTTTTATGTTTCTTTTTAAATCTTTTTGAGCTGTGGTTTTTAATACTGTTTTCCCGTTTTTCTTTAACTCAAAAGCGATTTCAGGGTGAATAATTGCAATGGACTGTACGATTTCCTGAATGTATGAAAACTCGGTATTCGGATTTCTCAAAAATTTTAGCCTTGCGGGGATATTGTAGAACAAATCCTGTACATCCATAATTGTTCCGACTGCACATCCTGTTTGAACCTGTTTGACTTCAGAATTTTCGCAGGTGACTTTTGTTCCGTTATCAAAATCTTTTGTTCTTGTAGTGCAGGACAATTTTGATATGGAAATTATGCTCGACAGCGCTTCCCCTCTGAATCCCAGTGTGTTTATATCGTACAAATCTTCTTCATTTTCAATTTTGCTGGTTGCGTGCTTTGAAAACGCAAGTAAAATGTCATCAGGGTGTATGCCTGAACCGTTGTCGGCAACACGAATGTTTCTGCATTCGTTTGAAGTTTCTATGCTGATTCTTGTTGCCCCCGCATCAACAGAATTTTCAACCAATTCTTTTACGACTGATGCAGGTCTTTCAATTACTTCCCCCGCTGCAATCTGGTTTATAAGATTTTTTGATAACTGCTTTACTCGCCCCATAAAATATCCCTCTGATAACAATCTACACCAAATAAAATTTCATCTAAACGTTTGATTACAATTTTGAAACATTTCTATAAGATTGTAGAGTAGAAAACCATTGTGGGGAGAGAGAAATTTTGGCAAGAATGAAAACCAATACAAAACTTAAACCTGTCAAAAAAGCTGATTTGCAGGTAGTAAAGCCGGTTAAAACAACCAAATACAGCGATATAAATTTAAATGCCTGGAAGGATTACGGGCATGTTTTGACAGGCACATTGTGGCAATTCCCCTCAAGATTAAAGCAGCACGGTCATTCAAACGAATATCACGGGAATTATATCCCTCAAATTGCGCAGCAGATGTACGAAAGATACACAAAAAAGAATGATATTGTTTTGGATTTGTTTTTTGGTTCGGGAACTTCAGGTATTGAAGCGATTAATATGGAAAGACGCTGTATTGGTGTTGAATTAAAAGACGAACTGGCTGAAAGCGTATCCGAAAAATTTACTCCAAAACAGCTTGTAACTGATGTGAATATAATTTGTGCAGACTCCGCGTCAGAGCTTGCTGTTGAAAAAATAAAAGCAAGACTTGACGTTATGGGTGAGAAAAAAGCGCAATTCCTGATGCTCCATCCGCCCTATGATGACATTATAAAGTTTTCTGATAAAAAAGAAGATTTGTCTAACTGTGCAACAACGGAAGAGTTTTATGATCTGTTTGAGCGTGTTGCCAAGAACGGTTATGACTTGCTGGAAAAAGGAAGATTTGCATGCCTTATAATTGGCGACAGTTATAAAAATTCAGAAGTTCAGCCTTTAGGATTTGAATGCATGAACAGAATGAGAAAACTGGGTTTTGTCCTGAAATCTACTATTGTAAAAGATATTCAGGGTAATGAGAGAGGAAAAGGCAGAACCGCAAATCTCTGGAGATACCGTGCTCTAGCCGGCGGTTTCAGTATCTTTACCCACGAGTATATTTTTGTGTTCCAAAAAAAGTAAGGATTTAAGACGATAGGACAATAGGTAGTTAAGTCCTTTGCGGCACTTTGTGTGGATTAGGTTAGTAGAGTTGACTAATGTGGGTATAGTGAGAATTTTAGAGTCGATTTTAGCTGGGTTATATGTAAAATTTTGTTAATTATTAGTAATATAAAAGCAATTTTAAGATTGTTTCTTTTTAATAAAACTGTGTGTATTAAATTTTAAGAAAGGAAAAGAAAATATGGATTTTGCAAAATTAACAATAAAAGGACTACCACCGATTAAACAGCCGTCACAAGCATTAGTACGTGCTGTTTTAAAGTCCAGCATAAGCAGACCTGTTGAGAGTTTCCATAAAGTTACTCCAGTCAATACACTAAGATGTACGTTTAATTTGGAGAATGGTAATATGGTAAGCATGCTACAAATGCCGCCACACGGTTGCGTTCACAATTTTTGGATTAAAAAACCTTAATCTATAAAAATTCAGAATGGCAGGACAGGCTATTAGTCTACCATCTAGTGTGAAGTGAAAAGTTCTTTATGGTGCTATCGCACGTAAAAATAACCAATTTGCCCGCAGGCTGAAAAGAACTTAACTACATATCAACTTATAAACTTATTTGAAATCCCCAATCTGTGTAAAGCCCCATAATGTGCTTAACAACTAATCAACGCAAAACTTCCCTTACGCGCCATATTAAGTTTTGTAAAGTGTAAAAGTGACACTATATTTGCTGTTTCGGCATATCAAAAATAATATTAAATCAAATTGTTGACATTTTAAAATGTGTATGTAATAATAGTCTAGTAAGATTTAAGTGTAGCCGAAACACTAAATATAAATAGATTCATTAACCCCAAAACATATAAACTCCTAAATAATAAACACTAAAAGAGACCATTAGGATGCAGAAAACGACCCACTCACAAGATGAGTGGTTTTTTTTACGTTTGTTGCGCTTTACTCTTTTGTTTGTCTATGTTAAAACATTGTTATTGAGTCGGATAAATATATTCGACAGGTAATAGTTTGAGGGATCCACCTCGGGGGCAAATGTATAATATGAGAGTTGTCATCTATACACAAATTTGCCGCAAAACCCAAAAGGATAAGAAAGGTTAAAAATGGAAAAGAACAATGAAACACTGCGTACGTTGAGACACTCAACTTCACACATTATGGCACAAGCCGTTCAGAGCTTGTTCCCGTCGGCAAAGTTAGCTATCGGGCCTGCTACGGATGAAGGCTTTTACTATGATTTTGACTTAACGGACGGACACGCATTTACTTCGGAAGATTTGGAAAAAATCGAAGAAAAAATGAAAGAGATTATCAAGCAGAATCTTACTTTTGAAAAGTACGTTATACCTGATGTAGATGCACAGATTAAAGAATTTAAAGACCAGGGCGAAATCTATAAGGCAGAATTGCTTGAAGAACACAGAAACGATAACCCGACCCTGTATTTAACAAAGGACAGTAACGGAAATGTTTTATTTAATGACCTTTGTGCAGGTCCTCACATTCCGAATACTTCTTATATCAAAGGTAATGCAATAAAATTGTTAAAGGTTGCAGGTGCATACTGGAGAGGTAATGAAAAGAATAAAATGCTCCAGAGAATTTATGCAACCGCATACTGGACAAAAGAAGATTTGGCAGATTATTTAACATTTATTGAAGAAGCCGAAAAACGTGACCACAGAAAACTCGGGGCTAAATTAGACCTGTTCTCAACACGTGAAGAATTGGGCGGAGGACTCGTATTATGGCACCCGAACCTTGCAGTTGTCAGAGAAGAAATTGAAAATTACTGGAGAAGTGAACACAGAAAAAGAGGTTATGTAACCGTATATTCTCCTCAGATTGCAAAATCTAAATTGTGGGAAATTTCAGGACACATGGATCACTACAAAGAAAATATGTTCTTTGTTCAGAAGGATGAAGATTCTGATGACCAGTATGTAATTAAACCTATGAACTGTCCGTTCCACATTCTGATTTATCAGGCAAACAGACACTCATACCGTTCATTGCCTTTAAGAATGGCAGAACTCGGAACGGTTTACAGAAAAGAAAAATCGGGTGCATTATCAGGTCTGACCCGTGTTCAGGGCTTCACTCAGGATGATGCTCATATCTTCTGTACTCCGGAACAGTTGGTTGATGAAATCAATGCAATTATAGATTTTGTTGCTGATACTATGGCAATTTTTAAGATGGAATTTGAAGTTGAACTTTCAACCCGTCCTGAAAGTTTTGTCGGTGAAATTGAAAACTGGAACAAAGCTGAGGCAGGCCTGAAAGAAGCAATGGACAGACGCGGAATGAAGTATGATATAAACGAAGGCGACGGAGCATTCTACGGGCCGAAAATTGACTTCAAAGTCAAAGATGCAATCGGAAGAACCTGGCAGTGTGCAACAATTCAGTTAGACTTCAATTTACCTGCAAGATTTGATATTAAATATCAGGATAAAGACGGTCAGTTGAAAACACCTTTGATGCTTCACCGTGTAATTTTCGGTTCTATGGAAAGATTCCATGGTGTATTGATTGAGCATTATGCGGGTGCTTTCCCGACATGGCTTGCTCCGACTCAGGTAAACATTGTTCCTATCAGTAACGACAAGCATACGGATTACGCAGAACAAGTCTATAAGAAAATGAGAGATGCAGGAATCAGAGCATCGCTCGATGACCGTTCTGAAAGTATGAACTACAAGATTCGTGAAAGCTTGCAGGACAAGAAAATTCCTTATGTTTGTGTTGTAGGCGATAAGGAAATCGAGACCGGTACGGTTGCAGTTCGTGCCCGTGGTATCGGACAGGTCGGAACGTTCAAAGTTGAAGAGTTTATTGAAATATTAGAAAAAGAAATTAAATCTCGCAGCAATGAATCGTTTGCAAAAGCGCAAGCAGCCGTTCATTAAGATATAAACTGATAAAAAGCGGGGCATCTGTATTCAGACCCCCCGCTTTTTATTACCCTCTACCGGCGGGAGAGGGCAGAAAACAAAAGTGCACCTTTTTACATGTCATTACGAGGGAGGCAGATGCCTGCCGACCGAAGTAATCCGGTTGATTAAAAATAAGTTTTATAAAATTAGGTATCACCTAAAAATTTTTATGATTTTGAATGACTGAAACGGCTGGATTGCTTCACTCCGTTCGCAATGACATGTTCGATTTATCTGCCGGGGCTGATACGGTCTGCTCACAATTCACGATTCACGTATTTCGTGCGTAGCACCGTAAAAACAGTAGGCTGGGTAAAACCCAACAATTGATATTTGACATAAAAAAGACTACCCGAAAGGATAGTCTTTTTTGTATTTTATTAAGCAAGTTAAGCTTAATTAGCTTTACCCGCCTTTTCGATGATTTCTTTTTCAACGTTTGCAGGAACTTGTTCGTATTTCTGGAATTCCATAGAGAATGTTCCGCGGCCCTGAGTATTACTTCTCAGGTCTGTTGCGTAACCGAACATGTTTGCCAGAGGTACGATTGCTCTGACGATTACGTTACCGGTGTTGCCCTGAGGTTCCTGACCTTCAACACGTCCGCGACGTCTTGAAATGTCACCGATAATAGTTCCCGTAAATTCGTCAGGAATTTCGATTTCAACCTTCATCATAGGTTCTAATATACAAGGTTGAGCTTTCTTACAACCTTCCTTGATTGCCATAGAACCGGCAATCTTGAACGCCATTTCTGAGGAGTCGACTTCGTGGTAAGAACCGTCATAAAG
>DBXD01000016.1:0-1225 GCA_002309425.1 Cyanobacteria bacterium UBA1221 | reverse complement strand
CCGACGATTTTGTTTTCAAATACAAAACCTTCGTTTTCGCCTGCCGGAGAAATTCTGACTTTACAGTGACCGTATTGACCTTTACCACCTGACTGACGGATGAATTTAGAGTCTTGGTCAGCATTTCCTCTGATAGTTTCACGGTATGCAACCTGTGGTTTACCGATGTTAGCTTCAACTTTAAATTCTCTGAGCATACGGTCAACGATAATATCAAGGTGAAGTTCACCCATACCGGAAATAATTGTCTGACCTGTTTCTGCATCGGATTTAACTCTGAATGACGGATCTTCTTCCGCTAATTTTTGAAGAGCTATACCCATCTTATCCTGGTCAGCTTTTGTCTTAGGCTCAATTGCAACAGAGATAACCGGTTCCGGGAAAGTCATTTTTTCAAGGATAATCGGTGCTTTTTCATCACACAAAGTATCCCCAGTTGTAGTGTCTTTCAAACCTACTGCTGCACAGATATCACCTGCGTAAACTTCATTTTCTTCCAGTCTTTGGTCAGCATACATACGAACCAAACGTGCAATACGTTCTTTCTTTCCGTTAGTAGCGTTAAGAACGTAAGAACCTGAAGTAATAACGCCTGAATATACTCTTAAGAAAGTTAAACGACCTACAAACGGGTCAGTCATAACTTTAAATGCCAATGCTGAGAACGGTTCTTCATCGGAAGAATGTCTTTCAACTTTTGTACCGTCTTCAAGTTCACCTTCGATAGCTTTAACATCAACAGGTGACGGCATATAATCAACAACGTTGTTCAGTAACAACTGAACACCTTTGTTCTTGAATGCGGTACCGCAGGTAACAGGAACTATTCTGTTGTTGCAGACAGCTTTTCTCAAACCTGCTTTTAATTCTTCAACGGTGATTGAATCAGGATCTTCAAAATATTTTTCCATCAAATCATCGTCTTCGCCTGCGATAGCTTCAACCATTTCATCTCTCATTTCTTTTGCTTTTGCCTGAAGTTCTGCAGGAATATCTTCTTCCTTAATTTCAGTACCAAGGTCGTTAGTATAAATTTCAGCCTTCATTGTCATTAAGTCAACAAGACCGGTGAATTTATCTTCAGCACCGATAGGTAACTGGATAGGAACAGCGTTTCCGCCTAATCTTGTTTTGATTTGTTCAACAACACGGAAGAAATCCGCACCGGTTCTGTCCATTTTGTTTACAAATACCATACGAGGAACTTCGTATCTGTTAGCTTGTC
>DBXD01000033.1:50258-66084 GCA_002309425.1 Cyanobacteria bacterium UBA1221 | reverse complement strand
TGGGACAAAAGTGCAAAAATAGTCCGGCAAATCTCTACACTATAAATCTGCCTCTATCGCCCTAAATATAGGCATATTTACCACAAAACTCCCATCACAACTGTCCTGAAAACCTATAAATCACAATGATAGCCGACATATCTATTGATATATCGGCTATCATTCGGAAAAGGTGGGATTTGAACCCACGGTGCAGGTAACCCCACACAACACCTTAGCAGGGTGCCGCCTTAAGCCACTCGGCCACTTTTCCTTATTCTTATTGTCATGCAGGTAACCCTACAAACCTATACTATCACGAAAATTTTATTTTGCAAAATGCTTTTACAAATAATATCAGGTTTGATAAATGTAAAGATTTTTGATAATTTTTAAAATTTATAGGCAAAATTTATTTTTACAGGTTTTCATGTTAGTATACAACACAATTAAAAAGGAGTATAAAGTGCAAGTGCAAAGAATTCAATATAATGCCCCTTATTTTAAGGGTAAAATAACTTTAAGTCAAAACTGTTATGGTGGACAAGATAGGGTATTACAAGTAATTGAAACTACCCCAAAAGATGATGAAAGATTATGGGATGCTTTTATAAAAGCGGCAAGGGTAGAGGAGTTCAGTCTTGGTGTTGGCTTAGGGCATAAAGATGAAAATTATTATGAATATCTTCAAACTTTAAAAGAAATTTCGGGTATTGATGCTGAAGAAATAGCAAGACTAAATAAAGACGTTATGTATGGGCATTCTCATTGTAATGATGATCTTCTTAAAAAGCGCCATTATTCAATTGAACTTAATGGTGGTGCAGGTATCCATATTAAGCACGAGTTAAAATATATACCCCAAAATAAAACCGACAAATCGGAAGAGCAAGTGTCAGTACGGGTATAAAATATCCTTTGCGAAAATGCGCATAAAATTACAGGACTTGTTTAAAGTTTTATTTTATTATATAAAACCTATAAATAGAGGATGAAAAAATTTTTTATTCATTGTATAAATATTTCTACAACTAACAAGGAGGATAACATGAACAGCACAAAAAATTATGAAGAATTAATCAGAAACTACCACGGCGGTGATTTGGACTTGTCAGGTTGCAACCTGAAACACGTTGTGATAGACCACGTTGACGGAAATCTCAATCTGTCCAGATCTACAATTGGTACTCTTACTATCGGTTGGGTCAGCCACGAGTTAAATATGTCTAATGCGGACATTAAGACAATTACCAATCCTATCGATGCGGAAAGTGTTATTATGTACGGTGCAACTATTAAGAAATTACCTGCACACGTTTACACTAACTATTTCGATATTTCAAAAAGCAGTATCACTAAGTTGAATTCTGATATCAGAACAAATACTCTTAATATCAAAAATTCAAAAATTGAATCTTGGCCAAAAGATTTGAGAGTAAAAAGACTTATTGTTGATATGAAAACGGCTAAGAATATTCCGTTTAGCGTAATCAGATATTGTGAATCAGTTGATTTTGACGGTACTATATATTCAAGTCTTCCTGAAATGAGCGAATTTCATTTTTGCAGTATGAATAGTGAAGAAGGTTCTTTCTGTGCCGTTTAGTTTAAATATATAAAACCAAAAAGGACTGCTGTTAAAGCAGTTCTTTTTGTTATATAATTATTGTGCGCCCGGAGGAGAAGGTATGCTTGCAGATTATCATATTCATACAAGTTATAGTGATGATTCCAGTTACCCTATGAGAGATTGTATAGAAAAAGCTATCTCTTTGGGTTTTGATGAAATATGCTTTACCGAACATATAGACCACGGGTGTCATTCAGCTTTTTGTTGTGATTGTGATGATTATCTTAAAGGTTTTCTTGAGAATAAAAAAATCTATAATGATAAAATAAACCTGAAATTCGGCATAGAATTCGGAATGCAGGCGCATCACAAAGATTATTTTCAAAAAATATTTGATAACTATCCGTTTGATTTTGTTCTGCTGTCATTTCACCAGATTGAGGATAAAGAACTCTGGAATCAGGATTTTCAAAATGGTAAAACGCAGGCGGAATACAACAGAATTTATTTTAATGAAATGTATAATTCTATATGCGTGTATAAAGATTTTAGTGTTCTTGCGCATATGGACTTAATGCGCAGGTATGACAGGTTCGGCGAATACCCGTTCGAAAAATCTTTTGAGCAGATTGAAGCGATACTAAAGAAAATTATCTCGGAAGGGAAAGGTATAGAAGTGAATACCTCAAGTTTCAGATACGGGCTGGAAGATTTGATGCCTTCAAGAGGTATTTTAAAACTGTACAAAGAACTTGGCGGAGAAATTATAACGATTGGTTCGGATTCCCATAGAGAAGCTCAGTTGGGCGACAGAGTTAGACATGTAAGAGAATTGCTGAAAATAATGGGATACCGCTATTTTACAACTTTTGATAAAATGCAGCCAAAGTTTCAGGAATTGTAATATAAATGTAACAAATTGTTAACACTCTAGCAAAATAATTTATTTAGGGGATTTAAAACATTATTAAATCTTCTATAATACGGGATGTAGGTAGAATATTTAAAATAGAAATCGAGAGATAGAGAGAATAGTTAATTTTTTAATTAATTAGAATTTCTGTTTTTCGGAAAACTAAAGGATATTTCGCATATGGTCGATAACAGGTCAGCAGGATATTTCGGAATAGGAGGTGCTTTTAATTTTAAAAGCGGTGACATATCTGGTACTGCTGCAAAAACACAGGATGATAAAATGGGGCAGGGCGGAGAGTATTTTGCACAGCCTCAGGGGGAAGAATCGGAAGAACCTCAGGGTCATGACCGATATATGGACAGAAGTGCCGTTTTGAGAGCTACCTTAAATTCTCTTGCAATGATGAATGTTGCAAATGTTATTAATGCCAGAAAAATCGAAGCTAAAAAACAAAAAGAACTGCTTGAAACTCAAAAATTGTTAAAAAAGAAAAAACACGAGGAATTTTTAAGTGGAAGTATTAATAGTAGTGAGGATTTGTCTGGTGAAAATTCTGATATAGAAATAGAGGATATTGTTGATTAGATAAATACACTTGTTGTTATTGCTCTGTTGTCATCGTTTGGAGTTTCATCTTTTGCCTGTGATGTCTTTGCCATCAGCAGTTCTCCGTGATAGAAGGGATTTGAACCGCTCCTGTCTTTGGATGTCTCTTGAGCAACTATTCTATCATTGCTTACAACTGATTTTTTCTGTTCTTTTAGTGTAATTTCATTTACGGCAATCGTTAGATTTCCGTTTACGTTTTTGTGTGCATTTTGTGCTGCCATAGAGTTTAAGTAATTGATTTTTGAAACAGTTTCCTGTGAAAGCTGAATTTGGAGTCCGGAACTGTTTAAGGCAATTTGTTTTGCAACTTTTAAATCAAGATTGCCGTTGTACAAATCGAGTCCGGCATCTCTTTTTTGGAAGAAGTTTTGGTTGTTGTCAACTTTATACTGACTGTTTTTTTCTTCCGCACGTTTCAAAATAGATTGAGAAACCTGCTGCAACGTGGCACGGTCAATGTTTAAGCCCATATTATTCAGTTGTTCATAAACACTAATTGCCATTGGTTGTATCCCTTTTAATTTCCTTACAACATGCATGTCGGCACAAATCCTTAAAACTTTAATAAAAACCCCGCATTTTTAACAAAACTTAATATATTAAATTTTAAACAAAATAAAAACGGACATTCTTTGAATGTCCGGTATTTCATTTCTGAAACAAAAAGGATTTACATTAACTAAAAATCTAAATTTTCCGTCAAATATTAACAGAAATTATTTACAACTATACTCCCTGAAAACGAGGAACTAACCCCGCCTCCCAAGATTTATTATCTACATAATATTGCGTCAATAAAAAAATAAAACAGATTTTTTGAAACCATGCCAATCTTTTTACAATAAGTTTTGTAAATATGGTATAAGTGTGTATTATTCGTGGATTTGCGGGTTTTTGGAAAAATTTACATTTAGTTGCTTAATATAGTTTCACAAACTATTGCGTATAATCAAAACAGTTATAGTCATGGCTTTTTTATCGATATACTATAAAGTTCGTGCTTATAATATAATATTTGTATGAAAAATTTTTTCAAAAAGTATCATGAAGCTTTATATAACTGTACAAAACCATATCAGTATGTAGGGGGAGAATTTTTATCAAGGAATAAGGATTTTGACAGTGCCAAAATCAGATTTGCAATGTGTTTTCCCGACAAGTATGAAATAGGTATAAGTAATCTCGGTGTAAGAATTTTATACGGGCTTATAAATGATAAAGAAGATTGGATGTGTGACAGAGCATATGCTCCGGAGAGTGATTTTAAACCGGAAGAGTTGTATGGGCTTGAAAGTAAACGACCGTTGAAAGATTTTGATGCGGTGGGATTTTCTTTGCAATATGAGATGTCATACCCCACGGTATTAAAAATGCTTGAAGTGTCCGGTATTCCGTACAGAAATGATATGCGTTCGGACAGTGACCCTATTATTATTGCAGGAGGGCCATGTACATACAATCCGCTTCCGATGGCAGATTTTATCGATGTTTTTTTAATTGGGGACGGAGAGGATTCTATTATAGAAGTTTGTACAATTCTTGAAAAAACCAAAGGCATGCCGCGCGCGGAAAGAATAAAAGCTATTTGTGCAGGTGAGAATTCCGGTCGCTGGTCAAAGCTGACTGGCGGCAGGGTTAAAAAACGGATTGCGCAGTTAAAATATGATACGGCTCTGAAAGAATACCCGATACCGTTTTCTTCCTCAGTTCAGGACAGGGCAGTTGTTGAAATCCGCCGCGGATGCGGAAGAATGTGCAGGTTCTGTCAGCCTGGGCATGTTACTCTACCCGTAAGAGAGCGGGAGAGCGAAGAAATTATTAAAATTGTAAGAGAGCTGGTTCAAAATACAGGCTATGACGAATATTCTCTTTTGTCGCTTTCCTCAAATGATTATGCAAATATTAACGAAACGATAAAAGAACTTGCGGTAGATTTTGACAAGCGTAACATTTCTGTATCCTTGCCAAGCCAGCGAATAGACGGGTTTAATCTTGAGTTGGCTAATTTGGTGCAAAGCGTCAGAAAATCTACTATGACACTCGCTCCGGAGGCGGGTTCTCAGAGATTGCGTGATGTTATTAAAAAGAATATTACAGAAGATATGATAATTGATGCTGTTGCAACATTATATGAAAACGGCTGGTCGAGAGTAAAATTCTATTTTATCTGCGGTTTGCCCACAGAAACATTGCATGATATGGATGAAATGGCAGAATTGTTCAGGAAGATACGGTATCGTTGTGTAGGATTAAAAAAAGAAAAGAATTTAAAGCACGGAATGGATATAACCTGTACTTTATCGATATTTGTGCCAAAGCCGTTCACTCCGTTTCAGTGGTGTCCTCAGATGCCTTTAAAAGAGGTTACCGAGCATATAATGTACCTCAAGGAGCAGATTAAAAATATAAAGGGGGTGAAGATAAATTACCATGAGCAGACCGTATCTCAGATAGAGGCGGTTCTCACAAGAGGGGATGACAAATTATGCGATTATATAGAGGCATTGTATAAAAAAGGGTGTTATCTTGATGCGTGGGGTGAATATTTCAGGGAAGACGTCTGGTATGATACCGCAAAAGAGTTAGGATTCAGCCTTGAAAATTTGGCACAAAAAGAATATGCAAGAGAAGAAATTTTGCCTTGGGATTTTATTGATACCGGACTGGATAAAAATTGGCTGATAAATGAATATAATTTGGCATTTTCTCCCGAGAATATGCCAGATTCCAAAATCCCGAACAGTTGCCATATCGTGCCTACCTGTCAGGACAGGTGTGTAAATTGCGGAGTTTGTGCAAATTTGAAAACAAAAAAAGTTATGGCAAAACCGTATAAATCAAAGCTTGAATATACTCCAAAAATTCATCGCAATCCCGAAGACGGAAGCCAGTCGGATTTGATTCCTTCTTACAGGTACAGAATTAAACTCACAAAAACAGGCATTTTGAGGTATTTTTCTCACTTAGACTGGCAGAATACTTTTCTGAAAGCCTTGTCAAGAAGCGGTTTGCCGATAGCGTATTCAAGAGGTTATAATCCGACAATGAAAGTATCTATGGGTGTTGCGTTACCATTGTTTGCCGAGAGTTTGTGCGAACTTGTTGATATAGAGTTGTCGGAAAATATGCCTGCTGCAAAAGTAAGATCTTGTCTGGAAAAAGTTTTGCCAAAAGAATCAAAAATAATTGAGATTATAAATATCGAAAAAACGGTCAAATCGATTGACAATACGGTATGTTGGGCAGAATATCGTATAGAAATTTTTAATAAGGGTATTTACGATTTTGAAAATTTGAAGTATAATACGGATAGAGTTTTATCTTCCGAAGAAATTTTTATCGAGAAGAAAAACAAAAAAGGTTTGATAAAAAAAATAAACATAAAACCATCAATAAAATCGTACAGATTTCAGGATGAGAGTTTATTCATAATATTAAAAACCGGTCAAGGAAGTGAGATTCCTGCGCTGAGAGCTGATGTGCTTATGAGCATAATTGCGCCGGATGAGATTTTCGATATAACGAGAATAAAATTCTTTGACGATTGTATGACAGAGTTATAAGTTTTATAAAGGATTAAAAATGGCAAACGAGAAAAACAAAAATTTAAAAGAACAAGGGCAAAAAATTGTTATTGCGGAGAGAGATAATATTGCCGCTGTCCTTGAAAATGGTAAAGTAACGGATTTTTTCATTCACAGAGGTGAAGTATTACTTGGTGATGTATATCTGGCAACGGTTGATAACATTTTGCCGAGTATTGACGCGGCATTCGTAAATGTCGGAACTGATAAAATGGGCTTTTTGCATGCACAGGATGTAATGGGGAAAGGTTCATTAAAAGATAAATTATCACCAAAACAAAAACTTATCGTACAAGTTGTAAAAGAACCAACCGGACATAAAGGGCCGAGAGTAACGACACAAATAAGCCTTCCGGGAAGATTTCTGGTTCTTATGCCGAATGAGCCGGGTGTCAGTGTAAGTAAAAAAATTGAAAGTTCAAGAGAACGTGCAAGATTAAAATCTATACTCAACTTGATAAAGCCTGTCGGAGTTGGCGTAATTATCAGAACCGAAGCGGAAGGACAAACCGAAGCTGATATTCAGGAAGATTTGGAAATCTTGCTTGAAAAGTGGAATAATATTATTACTTCTGCGGAAACAATGACTCCTCCAAATCTGATATACAGAGATCAGGATTTGTTATACAGAGTTATCCGTGAAGCTTGTACCGAGGATACAAAAGAGATTGTTGTGGATACGCCTTTTGCAATGAACAGGGTTCAAAATATATTGCAAAATTGGCATATGAACAGAAATATTAATGTGACTTTATATAAAGGGACGGAGCCTTTGCTTGTTGCAATGGATATTCATAAAGAAATAAAGGCGGCATTAAATGTAAAAGTTAATATGCCGTCGGGCGGATATTTGTTTATCCAGCAGACAGAAGCACTGACGGTAATTGATGTTAACAGCGGTAAATTTGTAAGTTCTGCAACTCAGGATGAAACAATTCTGAAAACGAATATTGAAGCGGTTCATGAGATTGCCCGCCAGCTAAGACTGAGAAATATCGGCGGTATGATTATTATTGATTTTATTGATATGATGTCAAGAGCTGATAAACTCGCAATGCTGGAAGAATTGGAAATCGCATTGGAACCTGATAAGGCAAAACCGCAGGTGGGCCAGCTCTCGGATTTGGGTCTTGTTGAATTAACAAGACACAGACAGGGTCAGAGTTTATCCGAAATATTTACTAAAAAATGTCCTCATTGTCAGGGCAGCGGATATTCAATGATTGATTTTAATTTTGCTACTCCTACGGCAGAAGGTGAATACAGAGCAAAAGCCGCAAAATTAAAACTTCCGATGACTAATTTCAAGAAAAATAACGGTAAACATAACAATCCGTCAAAACCGCAGGAGGAAAATACTCAGGTACAGGAAACTCAGTCTGAACAAAAGGAACCGTTGTCTGTCCCGGTACAAAATCCGTCGATTGAAGCTGCGGATGTTTCTCAAAAGCGTTCCGGCAGGAAAAATAATCGCCGTAACAAGTTTGAAAAACCTCAGGGTGACAAGGTCGAAACGCCTTTGGTTGTTACAGAGGATATTCAGACCGCACAGGTAGTTTTAAAACCTGAAGAAGAAATTAAACCTGAGATTGCTGATGATGCAGAAAGTATTGTAAGCAAGCCGGAAAAGTCATCTTCAAAAGTAAAAGGACGAGGCAGAAAGAAGGCTGAGCCGGAGATTGCCGAAAACTCTGCAGAGGAAACAGCAGAAGTCCCTAAAAAAACAAGACGCCCGAACAGAGGAGCGTCGAAGAAAACAAGAACCCGTAAGGTAAAAGTGGAGACCAATGAAACCGACAAGTAGTAATTTTTATAAAGTGATAGTTCTGATATTGCTGTGCTTTATGGCAAATGTTGATTTTGCTATGGCTGAGAATGTTGTTGCAGGCAGTAATGTTATGCCCATTGGGGCGGTGTTTGCCAAATTTGGTATAACTATGGCTGCTGTTGGTATATCTTTGCTGATAATATGGGGCAGCCTAACACTGTTCAAGATGTATGTTAAACAGCAATTTGAGCAAAACAGACAGAAAGTTTTGTCAGAAGAATCAAATCCTAAAGTAAAAAATATTGATGATGCAATAATTTCATTTATCAATAAAAATAAACTTTAATTAACAGGAGGATAAAAATGAAATCGCTAAAAGGCGGCAGCGCTATAGGAATGCTTTTATCTTTATTAATTATTTCGGTGTTATTTGTGGTACTGATGCCGACTTTAAAAAATACCGGTAATGGCGGCTATAACAATATGTCTGAGGTTAAAAGCGTAGAATCTCAGGCACAGGACCAAATAAAGGAAATAGAAAAACTTAGAAAACAGGCTGAAGAAGCCTATAAACAGGATAGTCAGGATTATTAATATGGATGAGCAGATTTTAGAGCATGCTGCTGCGCTAGTCGGCAGCAATAATTTTCCGGAAGCAAAGAAAATATTGGAAGGCTTCTTATCTGAGGAAAAAGAAAGTGTAGAAGCTCATAAATTATTGGGTTTATGCAATGTAAACATGAATTTATATAAAGAGGCACAGAGCAATTTTGAGACAGTTGTAAAATATTGTCCTGAGGATGCAACTTCGTGGTTTTATTTAGCTTTGACATACGATAATCTGGAAGATTCCCTGCATGCTATTCATGCATATAAAGAAGTTATAAAACTACGGGAAAGAGAAGTTGAAGCGTACAAGTGCCTGAGTGTGATTTATATGAAAAACAAAGAGGCTCAACAGGCGATAGACTGTGCAAAAAAGGCTTTGGATATAGTTCAGGATGATTATTCGCTTTATTATATAATCGGTACGGCATATATGTCCATAAAAAACTTTGATGACAGCGTATATTATCTGGAAAAGGCGCTTGAACTAAATCCTGAGCATTCTCAGATATATAATAACCTTGGAACATCATATCTTACAATCGGCAACATGGAAAAGGCTTATGAGAATTTTAAGCATGCAAGTGAGTTGGATCCGGATAACGCTATAACGTACTTTAATATAGCTTCAATTCTGCAAATTCAAGGTAAACATGAGGAAGCTTGTGAATACTTTGAAAAGGCGTATTCTTTGGAGCAAAGTGATAATTATCTTGCGGCGCTGGCACTTTCTGAAGTAAAATTGCAAAGATGGGAAGATGCAATTCATAATTATAAGATATTAGCGACTCACCATCCGGAAAAACAGACATATCAGTATAATCTGGCATGTTGCTATGACCAGTACGGGGATTATAAAAATGCGATAAGCATATTGTCACGTCTTGTTGCTATGAACCCGAAGTCGGTTTCAATGTCGAGAAAACTTGCAAAAATATTTCTGAAAACGGGTCAGCATATTTTGGCAAAAGAAATATATGAAAAGATTTTGCTGCTGGGTAATGTAGGTTTTGAAATATATTATGAGTTTGCACATGTCTGCCTGATGCTGAAAGATACGGACAAAGCCGAAAAAATATTAAAGAAAGTTATCGAGTTAAATCCGGATTATGCAGTCGCTCATATGGATTTGGGCGTAATATACTTGAGTAAAAGGCTTTTAGATTATTCAAGAGATGAATTTGAGCAGGCATTGAAGATTGAGCCGGAAAATCCGACAATAATTGCTGAATACGCAAATTTCCTGCATGCAATATCCGAGTTTAAAGAGGCCGATGAATATTATAATAAAGCGCTTAGTCTTGATAAAGAAGCATATTTGACCTATGCTTTTTCCGCATTAAATAAAATGTTTCTTAAAGAATATGATATAGCGCTTGAGCAAATAAATACTGCTGTTGCTCATTTGCCGCAAAATGCATTTTTCCTTTATGTGGCAGGCAAGATACGCTTTTTAATGGGGAATTATGAAGATGCAAAGACTTATCTGGTAAAATCTTATGAAATGGATGAAAATATAGAAACAAAAAATATTTTGGCGATGTGCTATTATGAGCTTGGAAATTATGAGCAGGCAAAAAGTATCTTTCTGACTATATTAAAAATAAATGAGTACAACATAAACATTTTGTACTGGTTGGCCAAGTGTGAGAACAAAATTGGAAATAAAGATGAGGCTTTAGAATATCTGGAGAAAACCGTCGCTATTTCTCCGGAGTTTGAAGAAGCCCAGGAATTGCTGCGTGAAATATCTTAATTTACGGTAACTCTCGTATATTGCGGGCTAACGGCAATCCATTTAAATGCTTCTTCCCCTGTTGACGGGATATCGGTAACAAATGTTCCGCCGTATCTTCCTCTTGAAAATTTGATATATCCGTCTTTTGCAAGATGGTGGAAGGCTTTTCTGATAGTGTTCGGACTTAAATCAAGTTCTTTGGATAATGTCATAATTGACGGTAATTTAGAGCCGATATCATAATTTTCAGCAATCATCCTTTTTATTGTATTTTGGGTCTTTTCATAAAAATAAAAAGCCGTATCTTTTGCCGGTGCAAATATTGATTTTTCAATTCCTTCAGACGTGTTTGTTTCATAAGGCATTTTAATAACGGTTGTTCCGTACCTTCCCCGTCTTGTGAGCAGTATTCCATCTCTTACGAGTGGTTTTAGTGCATCATGTACGGTTTTAATGCTTACGTTTAATTTTTTTGCAAGTTCAAAATGTGCAGGGATTTTATCTCCGACAGTCAGCTCATTTGTTATATAGTCTTTCAGGTCGTTTTCAACTTTATCAACAAGAGTTTTTTGTTCTATTTTTGATTTTTTGCCGTTACTGTCAAAATTAATGCTTGCAACTTGCCATATATTGTCATTTGAGTTATTTGAGGATTTTGAAATTACACCTGTTGTGTGCAAATAGTCAAATGCGGCGCGGGTTGTATTGTTTGAATATCCGATAATTGAGGACATTGCTCTTGATGAGGGAAGAATACTGCCGGCTTTCATTTTATTGGATGTAATAAAGTCTTTAATTGCGGCGATTGCCATTTCTCTTTTTGATGTCAGTTTGCGTATGGCAGATTCTGCGGGTTGTTTCCCTCTGATAAGAGTGCCTATTCTTTGTTTGGATTCCACGTACCCTAAATCTTCCAAATTTCGGATAGCATTTTGTATTGTGCCGACACTAACACCCAGAAAGTATGCAAATTCCGCTTTCGAGGGCATCAGCATATTTGGTTTAATTAAATTTTCCTTCAGGGCTTTTTCAATCCACAAACTCATCCATTTTGATATAACAGTTGCTTTCGATTCTTTCGGGTTTTTTAAATCAGGTGCTGTCAGATTAAGTTTCTGGAGATTTATTTTTTTTATATTCGTTTTATTTTCATTTTTGTATTCTTGCACTACACTTACCTCATTTTAATGATACACTATGTATAAAAAAACAGCAACATATTTTTTGTTAATATATGAAGAAAAGTTTACATGAGCAAAACTAAACGACTTTACAAGCATTGAATTTTCGGATAGAATATAATTGACAGGTTTTTAGGGGGGCAAAATGCTTAGAACCGGAATAGTAGGACTTCCGAATGTCGGAAAATCAACTTTATTTAATGCTTTAACGAGTGCGAAGAATGCGCAGAGCGCAAATTATCCGTTCTGTACGATAGAACCGAATGTGGGAGTGGTGAATGTTCCGGATGACAGGCTTGCGATACTTGCAAAACTGTGCAAAACTAACCAGATAATCCCTACTGCTATTGAGTTTGTTGATATTGCGGGTCTGGTAAAAGGTGCAAGCCAGGGTGAAGGCTTGGGCAACCAGTTCTTGCACAACATCAGGGAAGTTGATGCAATTATCCACGTTGTCCGTTGTTTTGATGACCCGAATACCATCCACGTTGCCGGCAGGGTAAATCCGCTGGATGACATAAATACGATTAATACAGAGTTGGCACTGGCTGATTTGGCATCTGTTGAAAAAAGAGAGGCAAGAATTGCAAAACAGGTTAAAGCAGGTGAAAAGGCTGCCAAAATAGAATTTGGAGTATTAAATACCTTAAAAGAATTGTTAGATAAAGGTATGTACATAAATATGAAGGATGTCTTTAACGAAGAAGAATTGCCTTTTGTAAAACAGTTAAATCTTATGATGACAAAACCCGTTATATATGCGGCAAATGTTTCGGAGTATGACTTAAAATCAGGAAATAAGTACACGGAGCAGGTTGATACATACGCAAAAGAACATAATGCAGAGATGGTTGTTATTTCCGCAAAAATAGAGGAAGAACTTTGTGAACTCGGAGAAGAGGCGCTTGCGTATATGAATGAACTGGGAATAGATGACAGCGGAATAAACAGAATGATAAAAACGGTATATCATCTGTTGAATTTAAGAACATTTTTGACAGCCGGAGAAAAAGAAGTCAGAGCGTGGACCGTTCAGGCGGGAACAAAGGCTCCTCAGGCGGCGGGTGTAATTCATACCGATTTTGAAAAAGGGTTTATCAGAGCGGAAATTACCCCATATGATGATTTCGTAAAGTATGGTTCATATGCAGCATGCAAGGATAAAGGTGTAACCCGTCTAGAGGGTAAGGATTACGTTATCCAAGACGGAGATTTGGTCCACTTCAGGTTCGCGGTATAAAAATTTAACAGTATTCTTGTTGGTATAAGGTTTATAGGTCTGGTTTTAATCCGACCTGTGATTATACTGCTAGTCTTGGTACCATGAACGGTCAGTTTAAACTATATTACACGGTTGAAAACGCTCCAGATCTTCAATTAACATTTCAGCAGCTCTGAATAGTCCGGCAGAAGTTTTAGCAACAGGTTTTCCTTGAGACTTGCTATAGCTATATAACCTAGCACCTACCTTTGGATTATCGGGTGTTTTTAAACATTCGACAAGCTTATTGTCACCGAGTTTTTCTGCTCGTTTTATCAAATTTAAAACGTCCTGTTCTGATGGGTTTGGGATTTGGTATATACTGTTAGCAAGTTTCGTACCAATCATAACCTCACCTTTAGGAGTACGAATATACGGAGTAACGATTTTTATCAAGTCTTCTTTAGTACTTTGAGAGGGCTTTTCTGCAAAATACATGGTGATTGGGTCATGTCTTGTTATCCAATCATCAAAGGCTTGGGGTACTTTGTAATATACGTTTTCATTTGTACGTATAATAAAATCATCAAGAGCTTTAATCAAGTTTTCATCTGGATATACATTTAAACTGATTCTTTCAATTGCCTTAGGTTGTGCTTGCCCTGTTTGCAGATTTTTAGTTGCCTGTCTATAGAACCAACCCATACCGTTATTATCATCAACACAAATACCTTTCCTGCCTTTACTTGAAATATCAAATAGTCTATTCGCATCATAAGATTTATTCATATTGTAATAATCTTTAGGACAAGTTCTAATTCCTAAATAGTTTTGATCAATGGCTTCGGCATAATTTCGACACGGGGTTGATTTATAATCTATACCCGTATTATATTTCTTTGCAATATAGGCTCTCATTTCGTCGTTAGAAACATTAGAACCGGCATTAACACTGTTAACAGGGACTGTATGGTTTGAAGAACCTTTTGATGTAGGCTTTGTTTGTTGTAATGTAGGTGTTGAAGTTGCAGAATGATTTGTATTTGTTGAATTAAGAATAGGTTTACTACTGCTACTAAGGCCACCTTTATTACTTGGTTTTCCAAATATTGATTTTATATGTTTTCCCTTGCAGAATAAGAAATCTACACATACTGCAAGAGCAGTAACAATCCCCGCACCGATTGCAAATTTTGCACCTGTAGATATCCCCTGCTTTTTGTTTTCTGGCTGTATTGAATTATTATGTAACGAAACGGTATCTGTTTGTGATACCGTGCATAATTCTGAGTTATAGTTTCCTACTGTAATTGTTGCACCTCTGGGCACAGGATTACTAAATCCATAGTTCTGAAACTTATTATTTGAATTGTAATTTGTTGCAGAATAGTCACTCATAGTTCTACCATGTTAAAAGTACCTAACCATGTATATAAAGTCATAAACAGAAAAATTTTTGCCTTATTTGTAACAGGTTTTGCTACATTCGTTACATTATAATTTGATTTAATTGTAAAGCTGGTAGGGTGCACTCTGCGAGCACACGGTTTGTGACGAAATCAATAGATTTCGACAAACAAAGGCAAATTTTTGCACCAAGATTATTTTCAACTTCTCTGTTTAAAATTCTCAAACAGTCTGCTATTTTAACAGTATCCCTACTAATATTTAAATTTATATGTTAATATATATTTTGTTGGAGTCGGCATATGGGACATAAACATTCGCACGAAGTAACAAATGAAAATGAGAAAAAGACCTTAGCGGTAATAATTTTTACCGTTTTAACAATGATAGCCGAAGTTGTGTATGGATACATTACAAACTCAATGGCGCTGTTGGCTGACGGTTATCATATGGGTACTCATGCGCTTGCTCTCGGGCTGACTTATGCGGCGTATGTTCTGGTGCGTAAACTCGCTGATTCTCCGAGTTTTCCGCAGGGTACTGAGAAAATAGGGGTTCTTGCCGCTTATACAAGTTCAATATTTCTTGCTCTGACAGGCTTGTGGATTATATCAGAAGCCGTTTTACGTTTAATAAGTCCGGTAAGTATTGAATTTAATGAGGCGCTTTTGGTTGCGGTTATCGGGTTGACGGTGAACGCAATATGTATTTATATAATGGAAAAATCAGGCCATAAAGAAGATGAATGCGATTGTGAACACCATAAAGAAGAAGATTATAATTATAAATCCGCATATTACCACATTTTAGCGGATGCGGTTACATCAATTCTTGCAATCTTTGCTCTTGTAATCGGGAAATACTTTAATATAGTTTACTTAGACTCATTTATAGGGTTATTAGGCGGTATATTAATTATCAGATGGGCAGCAGGGCTGATTAAAAATACCGTTGCAATCCTTATTGATATGAAAAAGCAGGATTAATTAATGAACTGACTTTGTTCTTTCTTTTCAACCCTGTATCTGGATTTGTAATCTCTATATCTGCTTGTAAATTCTTCATCCTCAGCTTTGTTACGGTGGCTGTACTCGTGTTTGTCAAATGTTGAATCGTAAAGCTGTATTACACTTGTTGCTATGTTCCCGCAGTGAGCGGCAACTCTCCTCATATCATTAAGCAAATCCGAAAACAAAAAGCTTATATCTGCGCTGCACATACCTTCTTTGAGCCTTTGAATGTGGTTGTTTTTAGCACGTCTTGCACC
>DBXD01000033.1:48281-50218 GCA_002309425.1 Cyanobacteria bacterium UBA1221 | reverse complement strand
GTTCTGTATGCCTCAATAGACATACTCAGAATTTCGGATACCGCATTTACAATAGTTTTAATCTCGTCAATAGCATCATCTGAAAGCTTTTTATCCATATCTTTAAATTTTTCGGCTACTTTCAGAATATTGCTGGCATGGTCGCCTATTCTTTCGTATTCTCCGATTGTTAAGAGTATTTGGGAAATTTTATTATTATCTTCTTCAGACAATTCCTTACCGGATAGTTTAAGTAAGAAGGCGCCGAGTTTATCTTCGTAAGTATCAATTTTTGTTTCATTTTCAACAATTTTGTCGGCTTTTTTCTGATGAAAACTTTTCAGCATTTTTGTTGAATCAATAAAGTTAGTCTGAGCAAGTTCTGCCATTTCAATAGTTTTTCTGTAACATTCGGAAATAGCAAGAGTAGGTGCCAGCAAGAGTCTTTCGTCCAAAAGCACTGTGGTATCGGCATCTTCTTTTTCCGGTATAAATTTTATGGTAAGTTTTTCTATAAAATTGGCAAACGGGAATAATACAATAGCTGTGAATATATTATATACCGTATGGAATCCCGCAACGCCAAAAGGTGTAATATCATGAGCCAGCAAGGTGTTCTTTATAAAAATGCTGGCGAATAAATACAACGGGAAGAAAAATCCTATACTGAGTATATTATATACTACATGCACTCCCGCAACCCTTTTTGCGTTCGTATTAACCCCGATGCTGGCTATAATTGCAGAGATACAGGTTCCCATATTTTGTCCGAGTATAACCGGTACCGCAACTCCCCAGGTTACTCCGCCAACCAGAGTCAGAGCCTGTAATATACCTATTGATGCGGATGAACTTTGAATTAACATTGTTAAAATCATACCGACGGCAAACCCTAAAAACGGATTAGAAAAAGCTACCATTGCTTTTTGAAATCCCGGAATTTCACCGAGCGGAGCCATTGCTCCCGCCATAAAGCACATACCTGTCATCAGGATTGCAAAGCCAAGTAAAACAGAACCGATGCTTTTGCGGCGATTGCTTTTTGATGACATAAACATCAATACCCCAATCATCGCAAGTACAGGCGAAAATGATTCGGGTTTTAAAAGTTTAAATATTGCGCCCGCACTTTCCTGGATACCTGTCAGACTCAAAAGCCAGGCGGTAATTGTTGTACCTACATTTGCTCCGATTATAACGCTTACGGTTTGATGTAATTGCATTATCCCTGAATTAACAAGTCCGATAAGCATAACCGTAACCGCTGAGGAGGATTGTATAACTGCCGTAATCCCCGCACCGAGAGCGAAACTCTTAAGCGGATTTGAGGTCATTTTCTTTAAAAGTTTTTCTAATCTTCCGCCCGCAACTTTTTCCAGACCTGATGACATAATTGATATACCATACAGGAAAAATGCGAGACCCCCAATAAATGTTAGTATAGAATATATATCCAAGTTTTTCTTCCTTTTGTATTTTTAATTCCACCGGCATGCAAGGTTCTATTAAAATATCGCATGCTCAATAAAATTTTATCATGACCAACAGATATTTTCATAAATCATTACGCAATTTTAATATGATTTAGAGCAATTTGTGGTAGAATTGTTTTGCAATGTTATCTGATGTTTTAAAAAATAAAAAATGCTTCAAACTTGTATGCGGCGCGGGTAATGAAGATTTATCGGAAGTGGAAAAGCTGGTGTATGTATATTCAAAAGCCGGCTGCAATCTGTTTGATTTGTCGGCTAATCCGGAGGTTGTGAGAGCCGCAAAATCAGGGCTTCAAAAAGCCGGAATATCAGAAAACAGGTATCTGTGTGTAAGTGTCGGAATTAAAGGCGATCCGCACACGAATAAGGCGGTGATAAATCAGGCATTATGCAGAAAATGCGGGGGGTGCCAAAAAATATGTCCACAAAATGCGATATTTGAAGATACTTATTTTAATTCCGTAA
>DBXD01000033.1:41721-48226 GCA_002309425.1 Cyanobacteria bacterium UBA1221 | reverse complement strand
ATTTCTTTTGTAAGTACAGAAACGGATTTAAAACAAGTATTACCCGAAATAATTGACGAGGGCATAGACTGTCTGGAATTTCATGCAATAACGGATAATGATTCCGAGGTTTTTGAAAAATGGAATATTCTGAATGAAATGTATAACGGTTTTTTGAGTATTTGTATTGACCGTTCAAAACTGAGTAATGAAAAACTTACGGAAAGACTTTCAAAAATGCTCTCTGTGCGTGACCCTTACAGTACAATTATTCAGGCTGACGGAGCGCCTATGTCAGGAGGGAAAGATGATTATAATTCTACATTGCAGGCAGTTGCCACCGCAGAAGTCGTTCAAAATGCGAAGTTTCCTGTTTATATTTTGCTGTCAGGCGGGACTAATTCAAAATCCTCAGAATTAGCATCAATTTGTGATATAGATATTTCCGGTGTTGCAATAGGGTCTTATGCAAGGCTGATAGTCAGGGAATATCTTAATAAAGAGGATTTTTGGGAGAATGATTTTGTAAGGCAAAAGGCAACCGAAACCGCAAAAAGCCTTGTTGATAAAATATTCAAATGGTTGTAGTTGTTTTTTTATAGTATAATGTGCTTATAAATGCATTTGAGGAATACAGTTGAGCAATCTTGAATTAAAAATAAAAAATATACTGGCAGATTTAAAAACAAATCATAATGTAGTCGGTTTGAAATCCGAATTTGAAGCCGAGGGGGCAAGTTGTGAGGAAACAAAATATCTTGCGGATATGGCAAAATCCGCAGGACTGAATTTTACCGTAAAAATCGGAGGCTGCGGGGCGGTAAATGATATCAGAATATCAAAAAGTTTAGGCGCTGATATTCTGGTTGCTCCTATGATTGAATCCTCTTTTGCAGTTCAAAAATTTGTTGAGTCGGTTGATAGTGTTTTTGAAAGCTCAAAACAGCCGAAATTATTGATTAATGTTGAAACTGTTTCCGGTATAAATTGTTTTGATGAAATAATTGAAAGTTCTTATTATGACAGAATAAGCGGAATCGTATTCGGCAGAAGTGATATGGTAAAATCGCTCGGAAAAAGTTGTGATGCGACAGAATCTTCGGAAATTCTTGAATTGGCAAAATCATTATCAGGAAAGGTTTTGAAAGACGGTAAAATTTTTATTGTCGGCGGAGGAATTTCTCCTAAATCTTATGATTTTCTGAAGTCGCTCGAAATATCAAATTTTGAAACACGAAAAATAATTTTTGACAGGTGTGAATTGGATAAAGATTGTCAGAGCGGTATATTAAAAGCCTTGGAATTTGAAATTATATGGTACAGATTAAAACAGGAATTATATGGGAATATAAGTAAATCTGATATAGTAAGATTAGATATTTTGCAGCGAAGATATGAAGCGCAAGCTTTATTAAATTTATAAATGTTTACAAATTTCTGGTAAAAATTTTTTATTTGAAGTATTATTTGAGTAGTAATTTATCACCGTAAAGGGAGAAAGATATGCAATTACCTGAAAATGAAATGGTCATAGGTATTCCGAGAGGTATGAACTTCTATCATAACTATCCGTTTTACTATGGATTTTTTAGTGCTCTGGGTATAAAAATTGTATTATCTGATATGACTACAAAGCAGACTATGAATGATGGTTCGGCATTAGTTGTTACAGAAACCTGTCTGCCTATAAAAGTTTATGTCGGTCATGTCCTAAATCTCCTTAATAAAGGGGTTGATAAAATTTTTGTGCCGTCAATTCAGTCAATTGCGCCAAAAATTTATAACTGTTCAAAAATCAGAGGGCTGCCTGATTTGATAAGAAACGTCATAAAGCAGCCGTTTACTATGATTGAAGCTACTTTGGATAAATCGGAAAAGAAGCAGGGGCTGTATGAATTTTTGGCTGAAGCCGTTGCTCCGTTTGGAATTACCGATATGGCAAAAATAAAAGAGGCTTCTAAAGCAGGCTGGCGGACTTTTAATAATTTCTATGTGATGACAAAATCGGGAATGAGTTATAAAAAGGCTTTGAGTAATGCTTTGCAGGGGAAAGTTCTCATAGAAAATAATACAAAAGAATATCCGATTTCCGTTGCTCTCGTATCTCACGGGTATAATATTTATGACGAGAGAACGTCAATGAAAATTATAGAAAAACTTGAAGCAATGGATGTAAAAGTATATACATCTCTGCAGCTGTCAAAAGAACAGGCAATGGAGGGCGTAAATACACTCGGAGAACGCTTATATTGGGCAAACGAATTTGAGATGACAGGAACGGCAGGACATTATCTTAAAGATAACAAAATAGACGGAATAATTGTATTGAACGCCTTTGGCTGCGGCCCTGATTCTCTTATGGTTGAAAGAATTATCAGAAAAGCCAAACAATTTAACAAACCTATAATTAATCTGACTATTGATGAGCAAACGGGAGAAGCCGGGTTTGTTACCAGAATAGAGGCTTTTGTTGATATGTTGTTTCGCAAAAAACGTGCAACTATAATTAATAAGATTGATATAGAAGAAGAAACCGAAAGAGAATATACAATAAATACGGATTACATAGAAACAAAATAAAAGCATTAGCTTTATTTTCAGTTAAGTAACGTGCACTTTTGTGTACGAAAAATTTTTAAATATTCTTCTTCCGATATACGGTGAAACAAAAGCAGAACAATCATTCGGCATTGATAAGAGTTTCAACGGAAACATCAAGTGCTTTTGCAAGATTTGTAATCACAACAAGTGATGGACTATATTTGCCCGCTTCAATACGAGAAAGATACTCAGGCGAAATATTAGCCATTTCGGCTAGTTTTTCTTGAGATATTTTCTTTCTTGCTCTTTCGACTCTGACATTTTCCGCGAATTTTTTAATAATGTCTTGTCTGTTCATATAAACAGTGTAACTTATTTGACACGATTTCCAAATGATTTATAATTAATAATATTGACCTATAAATCATTATAAAGGAATTTACATCAATTTTGCAAGTGGTAATCTTGGGGACTGGCATGGATATAGAAGAAAAAATAAAAGAGATTGAAAAATTTTTTAAAAAATATGAAACTAATAATCTAGATATTAAATGCGTATTAGCTTCTACTGAAGATTGCGTAAATGTAAATTTTTGCTTTTACGGAGAGGATAAAGATTTAGAAAAAACTACTTTCGAGAATATTGTTAATGAATACCAAAAAGAAAATCCTCAATATATGGTTATTCCGTACGTATCCGATACTTGGCTTAATAAGGAGAGGGTTTATTTTTGCTCAATATATTTTCAATTTAAAGATGCAACAAGAAAAATTTATGAAACTGTTAAACAATATACTGGTATTCCAAATTTCCCAGCAAGTAAATATGTTGTAGTAGGACATTTAGCATTATGGGCGGCTTTAACAAATGGGAGCTCTAATTTTGATAAATATTTTGAAGAATCAGTATTTTGGTTCAATAAATCTTTAGAATTAGGGAAAAACATAAAAGCAAGTGCTTATGCTATAGCTACTCTTTCCCCTAACTTGGATATATCAAATCCTTTAAGAAATGAATTATATACAAAAGCTTGTAAATTTTTAGATGAAGAAAGCGGTCAAAAAGTTTTAGACCTTATAAAGAAGATTGAATCCAATAAAGAAAATCCTGAAAACATTGAAAATATACAATTACAAGAACTCGAATACATAGCTAACCTGATAGAAGAAGAATCCGGAGAAAAAGTTCGAGATTTTTCTTGGTTAATATCATTGAAAAATAATAAATTTACTTAATTATCAGTGGTAGTATATTTATAAAAATTAAATTTGTGAGGAATAGTACGTGGAAATAGAACAATCTGAGAACAAACAATGTCCTTATTGTAATGCAATATTAGATATTAATGTACAAAAATGTAAATATTGTGGGGAATGGATTATAAAAACAAATAATGAAACAATGTTTCCACTATGGTCGTTTCTATTATCTATATTTATTAGTCTTATTATTACAATATCTTTAGGATATTTTATATTAGATTTTTATAATAATCCTCTATATCCGTTTGTTGTGATTTCGTATACTATCCATCCATTATGTAGATATAAATTTGACTATAAAAAAATGTCTGAAAAGCATAGTTTATTGAGGAGACTATTGTTATCTTTTGTTATTATGCATATTCTTCGAATGATTGCTTTTTATGGTAATAAAATAAATTAAGGATTGTTATATAATGAACGTAAAACTAAAAATAAATTTAATTGTATCAGGAATAATAACTATTATATTTGTTATAGTGTTATTATTTGCGTATAAAGGTTTTTACCCTTTCAATACAGGAATTGGGTTACAGTTGCATTTTTATATTTATGACGATTATAATATATCTTTTAATCATTATAATATGTATTATGACAACCAAAAGTATTGGTGCAGAGAAAGTTCAAAAGAAATTCGATATACGAAATATTTACCAATGTGGAAAAATTATAATAATAAAGTTGATGAGATAGACAAATTAATAATAAAATTAAAAAATAATCAATATAGTCAATATGAATTAAAAGGAGATTTATTAAATATTCAATTTTCATATGATCAAGCAAATTTATTAGGTATTAATTACTATTACGAAAAGGCCCAACATTTGCAAGAAAATTTAAAATCTAAGTACAAACATAATCAAAAAAGCGAAGAAATTATAGAAAATTTAGAAAATTTAAAGGAAAATATAAAGCATACCAAGGATATTGAGGTCCAAAAAATGCTAGATTTGTATTGTGTAAAAATATTATAAAATTAGGAGAAGAATAATGAAGATAAAAAAAATAACAATTTTAGGTTTAATTTTGGGAACTTTATTTCTTGTGTTATGGTTGATTATACCAGTAAAATATGAAGTGGATAATTTTGAGAAATTATCTCAATATTATGATAGTTTACAAATCATATATCCATATCAAGGAGATAATTTCAGGTATACAATTAATAACATTGGTATTCCTGTTGCCCTAAAAAGGTATGCAAATTTAAAATATAATAAATTTCCAAATATAGAATGGATTAAATTGCTGCAAACAATAGGACATTATGATGAAGCACAAAATTACTTAGAAGAGATGCAGTACAATAATTGTTTAATTAAAGATTTTTATTTTAATAATGAAAATTGTTTAAATAGGGGAACAAAAACCAATAGAGCCAAAATAATTGGCTGTATTATTAAAGCTGATTTGTCCGATATGGTTCATATAAAGGATAATGAAAATATTAGAAAAGATGAGATTGCAGAACTTAAACAAGAAAATTTAAACAACAAAGAGGATATTATTATTTCTAATAAAAAACTTGAAAAACCATCATTATATTGTGAAAACAAAAATATTCAATCACAGGGAAGAAATTGCGGATATATATCATCTATTAGTTATTTTATACAAGAAGGTCAATTTGATGAAGCTAATAATCTCCTAATTCAACTGACCAAAGAATACAAGTATACTGGCAAAATTATTGATTTACACATGAGGTTAGGGCTAGAATACACTAAAAAACAGGAATATAAAAAAGCAATATTACTATTTGAAAAGGTTTTAGAATATCAAGATTATAATTATAAAGCGCATGAAAAACTATCGGAGTGTTATGAAAAGATAGGTAACATACAAAAATCAAAATATCATCAAAATATTATGAAACAACTTCTCACCCTGTAACTTTTTAATCAAAAAATCAAGAGTGCGTTATAATGCGCGATACACATTATAGAAAGAGATTCTTCGGTCATTCCATTTCCTCAGAATGACATAACGGGAAGCGCAGAGAGAATCTACATAATTTTACCTGCAACACAAAAAAGAGGTTGAAACGAATTTCAACCTCTTTTTTTATGTATTATAATTTATACTTTTCTCTTACGAGCAGCTTCAGATTTGCGTTTTCTTTTTACGCTCGGCTTTTCGTATCTTTCACGCTTTTTTACTTCAGAAAGAATACCCGCTTTTTGGATTTTCTTTTTGAATCTTCTGAGTGCTACTTCGATACTTTCGTTTTCGCCAACTTTAACTTCTGCCATTTATATCTTCACCACCTTTATGGACTTGTATTAGTGTTAGTACGTTCATACTACACCAAAGCAAGCCAAATTGCAATAGGGTGGGATTTTATAAATTCAGAATTATAATCTGAATGTGTCTTCGTCGATTATAATACAATCTAATACATTGTTAAAAAATTTTTCTAAAGCTAAATCCATACTTGTCTCCGTTTCGGCTCTTTCTTCTCTCAATAAATCGTTCATATTCAACTCCCGTTAATCTTAACAATTTGTTTTACGGCAGGCTGTTTTCAAAACTTTAATTTTTTAAACAGAATTGTTACAAAATTTATTATTATGAGAAATTTTGTTTGGTTTACTGTAAAATATTATAGTTATGTTTGTGGGAACAAGGTTTTATCATGATGACATCTTTTGATTTAACAAGTTATAATTATTATTCAAACAGAGAAGATATGGAATTAATCTCTGCTATTGTGGAT
>DBXD01000033.1:24906-41594 GCA_002309425.1 Cyanobacteria bacterium UBA1221 | reverse complement strand
GGTGAGAGCGCATCCGGCAAAACGGTTTTTGTGGATAATACTATAAAAGCCTGTGTAAAAGACAGAAAAGAAGGCATATATACTGTTATAAGATGTGATGATTATTATAAAGATACATCAAAAGAACTGAGAGATGCAGGAAGTTATGAAGAATTATTCAAGACAGGTTTTAGTTTTGATACTCCTGATGTAATTGATTTGGATTTAATGAAAGAGCATTTGGTGAAGCTTAAAAATGGTGAAACGGTTGTATCCCCCAGATATGACTTTGTAACTTGTGAATCTCATCCTAACGGTGATGTAAAATTTCCCGCAAAGGTTATTCTTAATGAAGGTTTGTATGTCCTGAATGAAAATGTCAGAGATGTTATGGATGTAAAGGTCTATGTTTATACTCCGCTGGAAGTTATAAAGGAACGTTGGTACAAACGTGCTGCAAGCAGGGGGAAAACCGGTGCGGCTGCGGATTTACAGTTCAAGGATGTTAATGCAACCGCTCAACAATACATTAGACCCACTTACCAGATTTCTGATGCAGTAATCAACGGAATGGTTTCTCAGGAGTATATTCAGGAAATTACCGATAATATTCTGAATACATTAAGAGAAATTTGCAGTTAATTTTTGCTGAATTTTAGCATTAGTGGCGGAAATATTTCTTTTGGGTGTCATTCTCGTCTTGAGTATTGTTTGTTTGTGATTGCAAAGGCTGACCGCTCGGAACTTTGTTTTCCTGCTGTTCTTTTTTGACGGATTCTTTTTCGTTTTTTTCCTGTTGTTTGAGCTGCCGTCTTTCTTCTTTTTCCTTTTGCTTTTCTTCCTTAATTTTTTGTTTTTCTTCGGCTTTTTCTGCCTTAATTCTTCTTTTTTCGTACAAAGCTTCTAACAACTCATTATATTTTTCAATACTTTCGTTGCCGCTTGTGGAGGTCGGAACTTTCTGTTTTAATTTGTATTCTTCCATTTCTAATTTGAACTGGGTATCAACTTCTTTAAGTTTTGCTTTCATTTCCGTCTGCATAACTTTAACTTCTGCTTTATCCTGTTTTTTATAGGCTTTTAGCTGATTTTTTACAAATTCTTTTTCAAACTTTTCCTGAATCTGAACCAGCGATTTGTCAATCGCTCCGTCTTGTACAACTTTAAAACCGTTAGAGGCAACTTCTATATTGCCGTTTTTAAGCGATATTAATCGGGATTGTTCTCCGTGAGCATCTATTGACCATACTCCCAAAAATATTGGTGTATCGCCTGTATATGCGTATGCGGTAGCCATTATTCTGTCAGGATTCCCCTTGCTGAAGCCGAGCGGGTAGATGTCCCATCTCTTGTCATCTAAATAAAGACCTCTGTATTCCTGCCAGTAGTAACTGACGGCAGCACGAAGTTCAACAAGGTTGTAGGAGGTTTTATTTGTAAAGTCATATACAAGAATATTTGTCTGCCAGATACCGTCCTCTGAACTGCCGATTTTTTCTTTAACCAAAATATATCTGCCGTCTGCGGAAAAATCAATCGGTGTCAGTGTTCTGTATGCTGCCTGATTAGAAAGCTCCTTATCTGTTGATAATATCGGTTCCGGTAAACGGTTTGCAATATTTGCCTTTAATATTTTATTAACTGAACTTTCGTTTTCTCTAAGAGGTATAACAAATAAATCGCAGCTAACTGCGGCACTTTCCGGGTAATAATAAACTGCAGGATAAACCATTGTTTTAAAATCAGGTGAGGTTATCCCGGGAAGATTAAGTTGTCCCGTTTGGAATATTTCTCTGCGTACCGTTAAATCGGGTGTCCCGGGAGGGTCGTTATATTTTGTGATTTTGTATATCGGATGCGGAACATATTGCATGTCATAAGGGGTGTCAATTTTAGGCATCCCGTAGTCAATAGTCATTTTATCAACTGGTTTTGATGCTTTTTCATAATCTTCAACCGTCATAAAACCTGACGGATGCCTGTCAAGAATTTTCCTTCCGTATTCTTCTCTGATATTATCTTTTTCAATTCTTCTGAGATACTCTGCTTCTCTTGTAGCATAGTCTTTTTGCGGTACGACTTTGTCTTTTACCTTTGTCTTAAATCCGTCCCAATCAACATCAACCCCAAGTGCAAAAGGTATTGAAATCACCATCAGAATACTTGCTAACGCAAAGACACGCTTCATTTTAAACCAAACCCTCTTTCATTGCCATTGCTGTGGCTTTGGCTCTGGTTCTTACATATAATTTTTGTAAAATGCTGTGTACGTGAGTTTTTGTAGTTGAAATAGTTATACATAATTTATCGGAAATCTGCGGATTTGTAAGGCCATCAACAATCAAAGCAAGGACATCCATTTCTCTTTCCGTTAATCCGTACAAATTTTTTCCTAACTTATAATTAATTTCTCCCCGTCTGCCTTCAACAGTATTTCCTCTTCTGATGTTTGTAAGAACTACTTTTGCAATAGCTGGGTCAAGCCATCCTGTTCCTTCGCTGACTGCAAGAACTGCGGACAAGGTTTGTTCAACGGTTGCGCCTTTTGTTATATAGCCGTCAGCACCTGCCTGAAAAGCATCAAAAATATCGTTTTCATCCTCTCTTGAAGTGTACATAAGGACTTTTATATCAGAATTATTTTCTTTTATGCGTCTTGTAGCTTCAATCCCATCTATTGACGGCAGTCCTATATCCATAATAACAAGATCGGGCTGAAGTTTTATTGCTTTTTCCACACCCTCAATGCCGTCAACCGCCATATCCGCAATATTTATGTTTTCATTCTTGCTTAATACGACAGACAAAGCTACTCTTGCCATATCCTGATCTTCAATTATAAGAACGTTAACCATTTGCAACCTGTCTTTCTTCTTTAACTACGTTTGTAAGTAAAAATGTAAATTCACTGCCTTTATTAAGCTTGCTGTCCAGCCATATTTTTCCTCCGTGAGCCTCAATAATCTGTCTGGATAAATATAATCCCAAACCGGTACCCGTAGAGCGTTTGCGTGTTGTTCCCTGTGAAAATCTGCTGAACAGTTTGGGTATATCTTCTTTAGGTATCCCGTTGCCGTTATCTGCGACTGAGAATATAAAATCCTCCGATTCTGCTTTTGCGGTAATCACGATTTCCCCGCCTTTGTTTGTGTAATTAACGGCATTACCGCACAAATTTATCATAACCCTTTTTATTTCAGCTTTATCTGCAGTAATTTCAAGTTTATCATCAATGTCGCAATCCAGTTTAAAATCAATATTTTTTTTGTCTGCAAGCGACTTTAATTCGTCATAACACTGTGTAACAAGTTCTTTTATCGGGAATACAGTTTTGCACAATGTGAGTTTGCCGCTTTCAAACCTGTAAACTTCTAAAAGTGCATTTACCAAACCTAGTAAATCTTCATTACTCTGAAGCATTGTTGAGAGCAGAACAGCCTGTTTTTCTTCAACAGGCCCAAGTGAGCCGTCCAAGAAAAATTTAAGTGTCTGAATTGCCGCTAAAAGCGGAGTTCTTAAATCGTGAGTAAGGGTTGCGATAAAATCATCCCTCAATCTTTCTGTTTCTTTTTGTTTGCTGACATCTCTTATTACCCCGACATATCTTAAATCTTCATTTTCGGAATTTATTGCGGCAAGATTTATTTCAACAGGTGTTTCCGTTTCGCTTAACTTATTAACAATCATACAATTTTTTACAAGAATATCGTTTGTATCTTTGTTTAATCCGAAAATGCCGCCCTCTTTGTTATTTATTGAATCATTATCGTGTTTATCCGTGAGGTATGCAATTTCCTGAAATTTCATATTGCATAAGGATGTTTCACTTAGACCTGTCATATTTTCACATACGGGATTTACCTGAGAGATGTTGCCGTTTTGGTCAAGAATAATAATACCGTCGGCACAGTAGTTTATTATGCCCGACAGTTTGTTGTTTGCAATAGTCAAGTCCTTTGTTCTCTCTGCAACCAGTCTTTCCAAATCATTAGAATAAATTTCCAGCTGATGTTTTGCCTCTTCCAGTTCGTTTATTTTTTCTCTCAAATCTGACAATAAATGACTGCGCTCAATTCCGTTTCTTATATTCATCAGTAAGTCATCATTATCCCAGGGCTTTTCTATGTACTTATATAACCCTATTTCATTAATTGCACGGATGGCATTCTCTTTATCCGCATAGCCTGTCAGCATAATCATACTGACTTCGGGGTGTAATTTCTTTGCTTCCGTAAGAAATTCCAGTCCGTTCATTTCCGGCATCATAAAATCTGAAATAATCAAATCCGGAGAGTTTTCCTTTAAATATTTAACAGCCTCTGCCGGGTTGTTGAAGCCTTCAACATTGGTATAACCATCTACTTTTAAAAGTGTCTTAAAAGCGGAGGTAACCATTTTCTCATCGTCAACTATAATAATCCTTGAATCTTTCATAACATAATAATATGCTATTTTTTAAGATAAAACAAATACGTTACAAACTTGCAATAAACTATATTAAACTGCGTTACTGTCTTTAAACTTTTCAAGTTCCGCCATTACCTTATATATATCCATAGAAAGGGTGTCTTTGTTGGTAATAGCATCATTAAGGTATTTTACGTAATCTTCGCTGTTACCTTCTGCTTTTGCAATTTGTGCAGCATAATAACTCAACTGTCCGGCATTCTGACAATTTTGAACGGCTTCATCCATAATGGTTTTTGCTTCCGAGTACATTTCCATTTTTGTTAAAAATTTTGCATAATTAATATAAGCGGATTCATCTTTAGGATTTAATTCCAGTGTTTTATCCAGACAGTCTGATACTTCCTGGTAATCTTCTTCTCTGTATGCTATACATGCAAGGTTATAGTATGCCCAGCTGTAATCCGGGGACAGTTCAATTACCCGGTTAAATTCATCTTTTGCAAAATCTAAATTATCCCTTTGAAAATATATGTTCCCCGCATAAAAATGTGCATATATATCTTCATCGTTAATTGCAATTGTTTTTTGAAAATTATCCAAAGCTTCGTCATATTTTTCCGTCTTAAAATAACAAAGCCCCAAATTAAAATAGGAATTAGAATCCTCTGAATCGGTTTCTATTACCTTATTAAAACAATCTATGCTGTTTTCATAGTCCTTTAGTTCAAAATATACTAACCCAAGATTATATAATGCATCGATATTATTATCCGATAAGTTAACCGCTTTAATATATGCATCTTTTGCATCTTCAAATAATTTTAACTTTTCGTATGCAATTCCAAGGTTATAATAAAGTTCTTCGTCCTCAGGAATTTTTGATAACAGGTATAAAATATGTTGTACGGCCTCTTTGGGATACCCGTAATCCAAAAGAATCAGGGCAAGTTCTCTCCTTGCCCTGTAATTCTCGGAGTCTTCTTTTAGTATTTCCTGTAATTCGTTTATTTGTTCTTCTTTTGACATAGTTTAATATATTAGTCTTCGTATATCCAGCCGTTTGTAAGGTCGATTTTTACGGGTTTAAGTAATCTCATATATACAACATCCGTTGGTGCAGCATCAAGTTTTTCGCCCTTTAATGTCGCTCTGACAAACTTCATAAACCAATTCCTGTTTTTAGACAATTCTCCCGTTGCTTTAAAATCGGTTATTTGATCGTTACCTGTTGTAATCAACGAGTTTTCATAAACAAGTACCCCGTTTCTTACAAACCATTTTCCGCTTCTTACATCAAGCAGTTGTCCTTTGAAGTTTGAATTTTCATATACCAAAATGTATTTGTCTTTTGTTGTGTAATTTTGTGGTGCAACGGCAACATATACATCTCCTGCCTGAGATGACTGAGAAGATACATATTTTGTAAGTTTGATAGGAACGATTGCCCCTGCGGGAATAGTCCCGATACTTCCCTGAACCGTTGCTCCTTCTATAACATATCCGTTACCTGTTTTTTTACGCATAGCTTCCGCAAGTTTTGCATTCGGGTTAAGTTTTGCCTGCTCTCTCATATTATATAAGATTGCTGCGACTTCCGCTCTCGTTGCGGGTCTCGCAGGTTCAAGCACAGGCTGAGATTTGCCCGGTGCGACAACAATCATGTTTAATATTTCCGATTTGCCGGCAGGAATTAAAAATTCTTTAGAAATGCTTCCTACATCAGCATACTTTTTTGATAAAACTTCAAGAGCTTTTGCCGGACTGATTTGCTCTGTCGTTAAAGCATTAACAGCAACGGTAGTAGCTTCTTCTCTTGATACGTTATCATCAGGTCTGAACAGAGAACCCTCTTTTGAACTTGAAATTAAATCAAAATATAAGGCTTTTTGAATAGCATCATATGCCCAATAATCTCTTGTTATATCGGTGAACTCAACGGGTTGTGCAACCTTTGTATGCTCCTGTCCCAGTGCTTTGATTGCCATAGATGCAAATTCTGCCCTTGTTACATTGTCATCAGGCTTAAATGTCCCGTCAGGATATCCTACGATAACTCCCTCATCGGATAAAATATTTATCTGTGATGCTGCCCAGTGGTTTATTGCAACGTCAGGAAACTGAAATGCCATAGCCGGCATGATTCCAAACGCAATAACCGCAGTACACAGCATTCCCTTAATCAAATTTTTCATCTCAAACTCTCCTATTTTCAAATTACAGATACATGTTACTTTGAATAATGATTACATACAAGTAGTTTTTAAAAGATGTTAAGGTAATTGTCTTTTGAAACTTCTGCTGCTTTAACGATATTTTTAATTGTCAGATTACCGTTCTTCGTGCTGGTTGCGTATATACAGATACTCTCAGGGTTATTATCCCGAATAATTTTATCTATTGTTTCTACACCCTTTGATCTTTGTCTGTCACTGCGGATGGGAGAATTAAATACGTCGCAGTACGTTTCTGCTTCTTTTCCCACTAAAACGTTTACCCTGTTCTTTCGGATATGAGAGCAGGCAACGGTCGTTGCAATTCCTTTTGTTGAATCAGGAAAGAACTGCTGAGCTTTCTCTAAGGCTGTTCCGCGCAGACTGCCTTCGTGTATAACTGAAGACAGCGCCCGGGCAGCCTGATTAAGTGTTGTTTCTCTTGCCTGCCCGTAGTATTCGCCATCTATGACTGCTGATTTTACGGTGCATATTGAATTAAAATTTTGCGTTGCGCTATTTGAGTAAAGTCTGTTGTAGGGAAGTATTTTCATAGTTGAAACCTCTTTTTATATTCGCTAAGCTTTATAAGTATGCTCTTTTCCTCTTACGGGTGGGACTTCTGATGCAAGTTTAATATCTGTAACGGTCATTACCTTTTTTATTATCCCTTTCACTTTCTTTTCTTCTGTTTTTGCGAATACACAAAGTTCATTAACTCTTGGGGAATCTTTTAAAATTTTTTCAAAGGTGTCTAACTGCTTAGCTTTTTTTTCGTCCGGGGTGTCATCAGGGAAAGTACAGTCTCTGTACTTAATAGCATCGTATCCGGTAAGGACATTGCTCCAATTTTGACGACTAAAGTATTTTCCTTTACTGTTTTTGTGGTGACAAGCTGTAGCGGTAGGTCCTTTATCCGTAAAATCAGGGAAATATTCGTAAACTTTTTCTTGGATATCCGGCTCAAGAGTTCCTTGGTGCATCTGTGCTGATAATGCACTTGCCGCATCGTGAAGGACTTCATGCTGTCTGTATCCGTAGTATTCACCATCTACATAGGCACACGATACAGAGCATACAGAATTAAAATTTTGTTTCGCTGCGGGTGCGCAAAGTCTTTGATATGGGAGTATTTTCATAATAAAAACCTCTTTTTTATTTTTGTAAAAATCCGTAATCAGAAAAATTTGTTATATTACAAGATTTTAGTTTACAAAAATTTACAGGTGTAAATTTAAAAATAGCAAGATTAAAATTTAATGAAATAAGTTCTTTATCTTATTAAATTTATATAAAGGCAGATTTATGCTGTGCTATACTTAGAATATCGGGGCAGTATAAAAAGGAGAAAAATATGATACCTATTTTAGATTCGAAACGTCAGTATGCCACAATTGGCGCAGAAGTTGAAAAAGCTGTTTGCGAAGTTCTTCGCTCCGGCTCATACATTTTAGGGCCTAATACAAAGGCTTTGGAACAGGAATTAGCGGATTTTATCGGCTGCAAATACACTGTGGGATTAAACTCAGGTACAGATGCACTTCATTTGGCTTTAAGAGCATTGGATATCGGCGCCGGTGATGAAGTTATTACCGTTGCGTTTACATTTGTTGCGACAACAGAAGCTATCGGCATTGTTGGTGCAAAACCTGTATTTGTTGATATTGATTCCGATACGTTTAACATGGATGCATCAAAGTTAGAAGCGGCAATTACCCCAAGAACAAAGGCTATTATCCCTGTTCATTTGTATGGTCAGCCTTGTGATATGGATACGATAATGTCTGTTGCAAGAAAACACAATCTTCATGTAATCGAGGACTGTTGTCAGGCTATCGGCGCTCTCTATAAAGGTAAAATGGTCGGTACGTTTGGTGATTTCGGCTGCCTGAGCTTCTATCCGACTAAGAATTTAGGCGGCATGGGAGATGGCGGTCTTATTATGACAAGCGATGAAAAATTGAGGGACAGAGTCGTTGCTCTTCGTAATCATGGCGGTGCTGTTCGTTATCACCATGATGAAATTGGTGTAAACAGCCGTCTTGATGAGATTCAGTCCGCAATATTAAGAGTAAAACTTCCTCATATCAGAGACTGGAATGAAATGAGAAGAAAACACGCATATTATTACAACCAGTTGTTTAAAGACTGTCCGGATATTCAGACTCCGAAAGAGCTTGATGATACATATTGTGTTTATCATCAGTACACTGTTAAAATTCCTAACAGAGATGAAGTTCATAAAATGCTTCAGGAACGTGGTATAGGGGCAATGTTGTATTATCCGATACCTTTACACTTGCAAAAAGTTCATGAATATCTGGGTGTCGGAAAAGGTTCTTTACCGGTTTCTGAAAGAAATACAGAAATGGTAATTTCATTACCGATGTTCCCCGAATTAACGGAAGAAGAACAGAGAACAGTTGCATCAACTCTTATTGAATGTATTGAAAAGTCAAAAGCGGTTGCAAGTGTTTAATGTGTGAATAATAATACAAAAGGAGAGGAAACGTTACGTTTCCCCTCCTTTTTATTTCATATCATTTTATTCGGCAGTGTTAGAAGTTTTATTTACTATAAACTTTATAAGTGCTGAAGCTGCTCCCAGCGAAAGAGCCCATATAGCAGCGTATTTTAATCTCTCTTTCGGGATAGAACCTTTAATTTCATCGTAACTTTTTTTCAGACTTTCTTCGTTTGTAAGTTCAAACAGTTTGCTCGATACATATGTATTGCGTTTGGCTATTGCAGATTCCAATTCATTGTATGCATCAGTTATATCCAAATGTTTTGTCGGGTTTTCGGCTATTTTTTTATATTTGGCGTGAGTCATGTTTTTGAATGCATTATAATAATCATCTATAACTCCTGCAAGTTTTTCCCGAATGCCGTTAAGACGGGAACCGGTCTCCCTGAGACTTTCTTTTACGGAAGTATCTTCCGGTTTTTGTATAGCCTCTTGTATTAACCTGGAATAGGATTCGTTAGTACTTGTAAAATTATTCTCTTTCGCAATAGTTTGAAGTAAATCCTTTTGTTTTGCATACTCGTTTCTTAACTCTTGTGAGATTTCTACGGTATCAAATTTTTCCTTCCATATTTTTGCTTTAGCGCTGATTTCTTCGGCATTATAGCGGTGGGCTTGTTTGTATTGTTTTCTCCCCTCAATTATTTTGCCTAATGCGGTATCATTTTTGCCGGACTTCGCTATTTCCGTACCCTCCGGATACTGTTTGTAAAACTTGTCATCTTCCATTTCCAGAAGATTTTTCAGCGAATATTTTCTGGGTGCAAAGGTGTATCCTGCGCAAAGCCCAAGCGCAGCAAACAATTCAGGATCCATTGCAGCACCAACAGATAAGGATTTCTCGCTCATGAGTAAGCCTCCTGTTTATTTCATATTAACTCCTAATGTTCTAATTCTAACTCTAAATTAGTTTTTTGTCTTGTTTTGTGACAAAAGTTTACAACTTGTAACAAAAAAATAAATCTGATAAAATTAAACAGAAATCAGGGAGGTTTTTTATGCCGGAAGAACCAATTATTACTGTGATAACACCAACTTATAATATAATAGATGCTGAATTAACAGATGAATTTAATATTTTAACAACCTTGTTAAGCAGGCAGGCGTATCCTTATGTTGAACATTTGGTTATAGATAATGCATCTGATGACGGAACAGTTCAGTTATTGTCTGATTATAAGAGTAAAGGTTATCTTCAATTCTTTTCGGAAAAGGATAGCGGGATGTATGATGCATACAATAAGGGTGTTATGCACGCTAAAGGTAAGTATGTTACCTTTATTAACTGTAATGATTTTATTCACGACATAACCGCTCTCGGAGAAATAGTTGAACTTTTGGAAGAGGAAGAAGCAGATTATTCTTTTGCGCCTGCGTATTGTATCAGCCCAGAGGGGTTTGTATTCCCGTTTGAACCGGCTATTCTGAATGTTTTTCAGGTAATGCCGTGTGCTCGTGCGGCTCTTGTTTTCAGAAAATCTGTTATCGAACGGGAAGGATATTTTGACTTAAAATTTAAACATATGGCAGATTTTGATTTAATAATGCGTCTTGCATTAAAGGAATATGCAGGTGTATATTACGAAAAAAATTACGTGACCTGTAATTTAAGTTCGGTATCTGTTGAACAGCCGGACCTTTTAAATGCCGAGTGCAGGCAGGTTTTTATAAAAAATTTGCGTAGTTCGTACCCTTTAACTAATGAAATAGTTGATAAGATTCTTAAGTACTCGGATTTCCCAAAAGAGTTACTGGAAAAACTTGCATTGCATTTTGACCCTGAAAACAGGGAAGCCTTTATGGAATCATGTGAGAGAATGAAGCAGATGCGAATTGAAGCTCAGACAGCTCTTGAAAAAGTTGCTCAGGAAGAAAATACAGAGGAAAATCCTGCTTCCGAAACTGAAATCCCGGAAAATAATGAAGGTGCATAGTATTTTTACTGACTGAAAATTTGTTATCTTGCAATGAAAATATATTTCTAGTAGTATAATCCCATGAGATTGAGGGAAATTTATGAGAATTGATGCGAAAAACCTTGTTAAGATATATGGTGACAGAAGTGTTGTAAATGACGTTTCTTTTTATGTAAATAAGGGCGAGGTTGTTTGCCTTTTAGGGCCGAACGGTGCAGGTAAAACTACAACATTTTATATGGTTGTCGGACTTGTTAAGCCGAACAGCGGGAAAATACTTTTGGATGGAAAAGACATTTCGTCAGAACCGATGAATATCAGGGCTAAACAGGGTATAGGTTATCTTCCGCAGGAGGCTTCGATATTCAGAAAATTATCAGTGGAAGATAATATTAAACTTGTTCTTGAGATGAATGATAAACTGTCGGTAAATGAAAAACGCAAAAAGCTTGAAGAACTCCTGAATGAGTTTGGTATTGAAAAATTGCGTTCATATTCGGCAGTTTCGCTGTCAGGCGGCGAAAGACGCCGTGTGGAAATTGCCAGAGCTCTCGCTGCAAGTCCTGATTTTATGCTTTTGGATGAGCCGTTTGCCGGAATTGATCCTATTGCGATAGGCGAAATTAAAGAGAATATAAGAAAAATCTCAGAAGATAAAGGTTTGGGGGTCTTAATTACGGACCACAATCCAAAGGCCACGTTATCAATTACTGACAGGGCTTATGTTATCTTTGACGGTAAAATTAAAATTCACGGCAGAAGTTCGGAGGTTGCGGTTGATCCTGTTGCAAAAGAATTCTATTTAGGAAAGGATTTTGAGCTTTAATGAAATTGTTTCCAAAAATTACTATTTATGACAGATATATTTTTAAACAAATCTTTTTTGCAACTTTTGTTGCAATTTTGTTGTTTACGGTTGTTTGGATAGCACCGGAGATGCTGCTGAATACTATTAAAAAAGCATTGTCCGGTGAATATACGGTCAAAATAGCTGTGCTGGTTTTACTATGTGAGTTACCTCTGATTTTTGGCAAGGCTTTTCCGGTTGGTTTGTTATTGGGGTCTTTGTTTACTTTTGACAAATTATCAAAAGATTCGGAGGTCACAATTTTCAGGGCTGCGGGACTTTCTTTTAAAAGAATTTTAGCCCCGGTTTTGGTATTGAGCGTAATTGTAACGGGATTGTGTTTTTATACATGTGATAAATTAATTCCGGCCGCCGAAACAAAAAAACTGGAAATTAAAGATAAACATCCATCTACTCAGTATATATACACAAAAAAAGATGAGAGTGATGCTCCGGAACTGGCAGTGATTGTTTCGGGATATCGTGATGATACGATGCATGACGTAATAGTATTGGATTTTTCAGCAAAAGAATACACAGACGTGCATCAGCTATCAAACATATATTCGGCGGAATATGGACAATATAAAGGTGATTTTTGGGAATTATCAGACATAACAAGATACAATATTTCCGGTGACGGAATTTTTACATCAATTGATCATGTTGATAAGATGGAGATTCTAAACGGAGAATACGCCCAAAATGCCTTTACTCTGATGACATACTCTACTAAAAAGGAAAGAGAAATTACAAATGCAAATTTGAAAAAGTATATAAGTCTGCTTAAAAAAGAGGGACTGGACGAAGAATACAGATATATGTTAAATAAGTATTTTCAGAGATTTTTCCATCCGTTTGTGTGTATATTACTTGCAATAATGGGGACATTACTCGGCTTCAGCAAGCCCAGAGAGCAAAGATTAATAGGGTTTACGATAGCAATAGGCAGTATTTTTGTTTATTATATAACATTGCCGTTTTTTGATTTGCTGGCAGAAAAAGGTATATTGCCGCCGCTGATTACGGCTGCATTTCCTCCTGTCGCTTTTCTGGCATGTATTATTGCTTTTTATAAGATGAAGGATTTATAATGAAAAATTTTGCGATAGTTCTTTTATTGTCTATATTTTTGAGCGGCTGCTCAATAGCGGCTCCTCAGTTGGATGTCAATTATTCTGACGGTATATACCACATAGTTATTCCTCAAAGCAAGGCAAAGAAAAAAGTTAAAGTTTATGCATCACCATCACTTATGACAAATGAGGAAATACATAAACTGAGTAAGGCAGAACTTACTGTTAATGCGGGTTTTTTTGATCCGGCTAACGGCAAAACTATTTCTTACGTCGTTATGGACAGACAAACGGCTGAAGATCCGATGTTCAACGAAAATTTACTTGCAAACCCGGTTTTGAGAAGAAATATGCCGAAGATTTTGAACAGAACCGAATTTAGAATTGTTGAATGTGATAATAAGTACAGTTATGAAATAGTCCCGCATGACACACAGCCTCCGTTCACTTGTTCAGTTGTAGAGGCTGTTCAGGGCGGGCCGTTGATTTTACCTAATTTGCAGCTGGAAGAGGAGTTTTTTGTTGTAAAAGACGGTGATAAAGTTGTCAGAGAATCCTGTTCTGTTTTGCACAAAGTTGCAAGAACCATATTGGGAATAAAAGACGGAGATTTGCACATATTAATAATTACGGATGAGAATCCTATGGATATGTATGAAGTTCAGGCATTGTGTAAAAAACTCGGTTTTGAAAGAGCCATGGGGCTTGATGGCGGCAGTTCGACCTCTATGGATTACAAAGATATGTACCATGTGATTTCCGTTAAAGGTGACGGTGCAGGCCGAAAGTTGAAATCTTTTATTACGGTTTTTAAGTAATATCTATTGTAAAGTTTTTATAAGAAAATTTTAATATCTGAAATTTGCCTTAGAAAAAATACTTTATATATTTGAGAGAGGAGTATTAACTATGGCAATGAAAGTAAACGGTATAGAATCTGAAGAAGATTTAAAAAGGGCACAGGCCGCTGCACAAGCCGCAGGTTCCGGTATTCCTAACTATGGTGATTGGGCAAAGGTGTTGCAGGATTTAAAAATGGCGGGGGTTGATTCAACAGGTTCTTATGAGGGTGATAAGGCACTACGAGAAGAAATTGCCCGAGAGATAGAACAATTCATGGAGGAAGCCCAAGAAGAACAAATTGCTCAGGATAATCAAAAAAATGAAGGTATACAGAATGCGACCGAGAATGATAAAGAGCAGCAGATAAAAGCAAATTTGGCGAATGCCACAAGTTCTATGATAATGGCAGACTATATGAAATATTATCACTTAATGAGTTAATTAAAATAAAAAATCGATAAAAATGTTATCCTTAAAATTTTTGGGGATAACATTTTTTATTATAATAATTTGACGGTGAAGCAAAAAAATGCTAAACTGAGAAGTCAGAGTAATGTTATTTCGGAAGTATTTTTGAGGTGGAATAATGAAAAAATATATAATTGCAGTATTGGTGGTTTTGTCTGCAGGTGTGGCTTCTTATGCGGCTTTTGAAGGGGGAACGTTTTCTGCCCCGAATTATCAGACGGTTAATCCGACTCCGGGTGCGGTCAGGGTAATCCATTATAATCAGCCCGGTGCAAATACTCAAAATTTAGATGTCCAAAATTACAACAGTGCAGACTACGGGCCTGTTGCGCATAGCGATAAAAAATATATTACGGAATATTATGATTACGATTCGGGAACGGTAAGAACCTTTGAAAATGCCATTGAGATGTATTTTAAAAATCAGCCGGTATCATTGAGCGGAAGGAGTAATTCTTTTTATACGTTCCTTGAAAAGGGATATTTGAAATACTGCTATTATGAGGGTATCGGGAAAATTTTAAAGGAAGATTCCTACGATGAGCAGGCTATGGAAAATATAGTAAGAATGTTTAATTTGGTGCTTGCCCTGGCAAGAGAAAATAACTCCATATACAGTGAGAGAATATTAAATGAGTTTATAAAGAAAAATGGTAATATGCCAAGGCCGTCTTTTAATAAAGTTTTAGGGAATACAAAATTGATGCTGAGTAATCCGTACGGAATTGATGTCAGTATAATGGAAAAATTATACAATAAGATGCCTCTTGACAGTTTATCAAGGCCTATTGCGGCGGAATATTTTGAGACGATAAAGCTTATTTCGGATAATGAAAATTCGGGAACAGGTTTCACTGACGAATTCAGCAAAGTTTTGGATTCTAATTTTGACAACGTAAAAGTTTTAAGACTGATAATCCGGAATTATCAGGAGATGAAACAGGACAGTATCCTGACTCCCCGCACAATAATGTTTGTTATTAATAATGTGGACTGGAATGATTTCAGAGGCAAAAATTATGCGCTTGCACTTGCAAAGCGTATGGAGGGGACAGAACTTTATACGGAAGAAGTCATTAATGAATGGGTGGGAGGTATGATACCCTGGAGTGTGATAAAAAGTGATCCCGTGCCGGAGGCTCTTGCGTTAATTGACAAGGGATATCTGAACTATTTAAGTAATGTCCAAAGTAATACCCCGTACGATAGGAAATTCTTATCGAATTTTATCAAACTGGTAGATTTAATGAGGCAAAATAATGCAAATGATGATGATATAAGATCTGTTATTAAATATTCCGACTGGAAAAAATTTGATGAAACTTATACGATACTTCTCTGGATGTATGCATCAGGCAGTGCCAAAAGTAATTCTATAAGAGCAATGTACGGTTGGGGTAATGAAAAGGTAGATGCTTACGGAATTTATGAAGAAGTTATGAGCAAAAACAGTATAGAGGATAAAAAAACAGAATTTGTAAAGAGGATGAACAGAAGCATTAAAAGACATTATACAAAAGAATCAATGGATTATAAACTGGATAAAGCCCTGGAAGCGGTACAGGTTACCGGTGCGGTTATAACGGCACCCATATGGGTTCCGCTTTTGTTGTACGGTTTATCCCACATGTAATTTTTTATGTTATAATACCTCCAAGAAGGAGGTATTATGCTAAGAGGACCTTTTTTAGACAGAAATTGGATGGGGCAAAATCCGGATTATAGTTCGGCTGATATAATAATGCTGGGATTGCCGTTTGATGGAACGGTATCATACAGACCCGGTTCAAGATTCGCGCCCGAGCAAATCCGTCTTGCAAGCTGGGGATTGGAAGAATATTCTCCAAAATTTGACAAATTTTTAGAGGATGTTAATTTTCACGATGCGGGAGATTTGGAGTTCCCTCTGGGTAATACTTATAAGAGTTTAGATTTAATCAGACAAAATGTTGAGGATATTTATAAAGACGGTAAAAAAGTTTTTGGTATTGGCGGAGAGCATCTTGTCACGTTGCCTGAAATCGAAGCAGTTTCAAAATTTTATAAGGATTTAGCGATAATTCATTTTGATGCGCATACAGATTTGAGAGAAGAATATATTGGAGAAGAAATGTCCCATTCTGCGGTTATTCGTCATGCATCCAAAATTATCGGTGCAGGAAATATTAAACAAATTGGTATCCGCTCAGGCATGAAAGAAGAGTGGGAATTTATGAAAGAGCATAATACGCTTGCCCATAAATATTCCGATTTAGATACCTTAAAGGGTAAAAAGATTTTTGTAACGGTTGATTTGGATGTACTTGATACTTCGGTAATGCCTGGAACAGGTACTCCTGAGGTCGGCGGAATGCAGTTTAATGAACTCGTTGGATGGTTTGAGTACCTGAAGAATTTTGATATTGCCGGGGC
>DBXD01000033.1:0-24882 GCA_002309425.1 Cyanobacteria bacterium UBA1221 | reverse complement strand
GTTGCTACAAAAGTTATCAGAGAATTGTTGATGGTAATGTAAAATTTGAGATTTTAGGGATATTTATATGATTAACATAAGATTACAGTTTTTAAAAGACGAAATTAATAAACACAATTATAACTATTATGTCAATGACAATCCGACAATCAGCGATTATGAATATGACAAACTTTTTGCCGAATTAAAACAGATTGAGTCGGAGCATCCTGAGCTGATTACACCGGATAGTCCGACACAGAGGGTGGGTTCTGTCAGTGAAAGGTTTTTACCGTTTACCCATACTCACAGGCTTTACAGTCTTGATAATACCTATAACTATGACGATTTAAAAAAATGGTATGAAAAGATTACCAAAGAGTACGGAAACGATATAGAACTGGTGTGTGAATTAAAAATTGATGGTTTGGCGATTGCTCTGACATATGAAAACGGTGTATTTATAAGAGGTGTAACCCGTGGTGACGGTATTACGGGAGAAGAAATTACCCAAAACCTGAAAACGATTAAGGCAATTCCGTTAAAGTTGAAAGACAGAGTCAGCCTTGATGTCAGGGGCGAAATTTATATGCCGAAATCTTCTTTTGAAAAACTTAATGCCGAAAATCTTATGAACGGCGATAAACTTTTTGCAAACCCCCGCAACGCTGCGGCGGGTTCTCTAAGACAGCTGGACAGTACGATTACGGCCAAAAGAGATTTGTCAATGTTTACTTATACTCTTGTTGCAGAGGGGTTGGATAATCCGCCCAAAACCCATTACGAAAGCATAATGTATATGAAAGAACAGGGTTTTAAAGTTAATCCGAACATAAAATTATGCAGAAATGCGGATGAGGCAATAGCTTATTGTAAAGAGTGGGAAAATAAGCGGTTTGATTTGGATTATGCCACTGACGGAGTTGTTATAAAGGTCAATAAAATATCGGTGCAGGAGGATTTAGGTTTTACGTCCCGTGCTCCAAAATGGGCAACGGCCTTTAAATTCCCGCCGGAAGAGGTTACTACCGTTGTTGAAAATATCGAGCTGGGTGTCGGTAAAACGGGTGCAATTACTCCTGTCGCTAATTTTAAGCCCGTGCAGTTGGCGGGCAGCACTGTTTCAAGAGCAACTCTGCATAATTTTGATGAAATAAAACGGCTTGATTTGAGAATAGGTGATACTGTTTTAATTAAAAAAGCGGCAGAAATTATACCTAAGGTTATAAAGGTAGTGGAAACCCCTAACCACGAATCAAGGTCCGTTTATACTCCTCCCGAAAATTGCCCTGTTTGCGGTCACAGATTGGAAACATTTGAGGGGGAAGTGAATTTGTATTGCACAAACCCGGACTGTGCAGGTCAGATAAGGGCCAAGCTGGAGTATTGGGTATCTAAAGATGCTATGGATATTGATTCCCTCGGCCCGTCGGTTATTGAACAGTTATATAATAAGGGTATGGTACGGACTCCTGCTGATTTATACAAATTGACAACAGATGATTTTATGAAGCTGGATTTGGTAAAAGAAAAATCTGCGGATAATATGTTTAAGGCGGTTCAGGCAAGCAAAAACAGACCTCTGAAAAGATTTATAACCGCTCTTAATATAAAGAATATCGGAAAAGAAACGGCAGATATTATTGCCAGAGCCTTTGGAACTTTGGAAAAAGTTCAGTCGGCGACTTTCGATGAGTTAAAAGAACTTAACGGTATAGGGGAGCTGACGGCAAAAGAAATCGAAGAATTTTTCAAAAATCCGAAAAATGTTACACTGTTAAGAGAATTAAAGAGTCTGGGCTTAGAGCCAGAACCCGCACAGCAGGCGGCTTCCGATATATTTAAGGGCAAAACTTTTGTGCTTACGGGAACGTTGGAAAACATGACAAGAAACGAGGCTGGTGATATAATAAAATTACATGGCGGGCAGACTTCATCGTCCGTTTCAAAAAATACGTCATATGTGCTTGCAGGGGAAAGTGCGGGTTCGAAATTGGATAAAGCAATTTCTCTGGGTATTCAAATCTTGACAGAAAAAGATTTTCTTGAAATGATAAGTCAGGAAGGAAAAGAGGTAAGTAATGAGTAGAAAAGGCCCAAAAGTAATACAAATATCAGGTATAAGGGGAATATTACTTGCAAGTTTTGTTGTAGTGTGTTTGTTTGCCGGATTTGTAATTTTTCCGGGTAAAGTTGCCCAATATTTGTGGAATTATTTGGGCGCAAATTATATAGCTTTGCCGGAAATCGCATTGTGGCAGGGGATTTTATTGTGGGCAATGCTTGCAATAAGTGTTTATTTACTCAATGACAGACGGTTTGCAATATCTTTTCAGCCTCCTTCGGAGTTGAGCGATGAGGAAATGAGATTCCTAATGGAAAGAATTAAGATGCAAAGACAAGCTCAACGCTTGAATGCTATGGTATTAAAATCAAACGATATAAAAATTATAAAAAAAGATATTCAGCCTGAGCAGAAAGAAGATACTTCATCTGCAACCGATAATATAAATAATATTAATGAAAAGCATTTATAATATAAGGAGTATTTTATGAAAAAGATTATTTTGTCTGCAATTCTTGCAGGTATATTTGTGTCCGGTTTGGCAATATCGGGTAATGCCGCTGATAATAATGCCCCAGAAAGAGGATTTATCTCGGTCAGTACAAATGCAAACGATGAGGTTTCTCCGGATACTGTTGAAATTAATATTGCGGTAAAGACTAAAGATAATAAGTCTTTACAAAAAGCGGCAAACGAAAATAAGACAGTTTCGGACAATGTGTATTCAGCATTAAAACTAATGATAAATTCTCAAAACGGGGATTATATTAAGACAGCGGATTATTCTGCGAGACCTGTATATGTATATAACAACAATAAAAAGATACTTGATAAGTATGAAGTTTCAAACAGTATTATTGTGCATACGAAAAACATCGATAAAACAGGCAGTATAATTGACAAGGCAATTTCTTTGGGTGCAACGGACGTGAATGATTTGAGATTTTCCGTTTCAAATTACGAAAATAAGTGTAACGAATTATTGGCACAAGCATCACAAAAGGCAAAAAACAGAGTGGATATTGTTGCAAAAGCTTCCGGTACATATGTAACCGGTGTGAAAAATATGAACATAAGCTGTTCCGAAAACAGTTCAAATCGTGTAACATACAGATTGTCCAAAAATTTGATGGCAGCTGACGGTGCTATGGAAGCTGCTGCGCCTCAGGTATCGACACCGATACAGAGCGGTGTTATAAAAATTTATGCGAACCTGAATGCTGAATATTTTATTAAGTAATAAATTAGTAATGAAAACCCGATTAGATAAATCGGGTTTTTTATTAACAGGGACATTTGTTTATTTAAAAATATACTCATAAGAAATGTTAAGAAAAATTTACATTAACCGTCAAAAGTTGCATTAAATAAGCTAATTTAACAGTCTTATTAATGCTGAAAGAGTGCCTTTATTAAAAAAACAATCAAAAAACTTAAACTAAATATTCCCCTAAATTTCAATTATACCGCTTGCATTCAAATATTTTGCAAGTATTATAAAAAAAGACCCTGTAAAGGGTGTACTGTGTACATGTAAATACTAAGCCGAAAATGAGGAATATATGTCAAAAGACGTTATCGAAATAGAAGGTACAATTATTGAATCGATGCCGAATGCTATGTTCAGAGTAAAACTGGAAAATGACCATGAAATTCTGGCACACATATCAGGTAAGATAAGAAAAAATTTCATAAGAATATTACCAGGCGACCGTGTAAAAGTTGAAATGACGCCATATGACTTATCAAGAGGCAGAATAACATTCAGACTAAAATAATATAACTGAAATTATTTGAACACATCTCACAATTAATATAAAGGAAAACAAAAATGAAAGTAAGATCATCAGTAAAAAAGATTTGCGACAAATGCAAATGTATCAAAAGAAAAGGCAGAATTGCCGTAATATGTGAAAACCCTAAACATAAACAAAGACAGGGTTAATTCAAGTGTGACAGGTTCTTTTTGTTTAAGTTTGACAAAATCATATATTAAAAACTTAATCACATAGTAACACAATCACCTGATAACTTATCGAAAGTCCGGGTACAAGACGTTAAAGAGGTACCGGTGAGGAAGTATTTAAGCCTCATACCCAAAAAAATCTAACAACCGAGCGGCAATTTGGAATTTTCCATAAATCAGCTGCCAAAGCCAAGAAAAGGAGAAAAGAAAATGGCAAGATTAGTAGGTGTTGACTTACCTAGAAACAAAAGAATGGAAGTTGCTCTTACCTATATTTTCGGTATAGGACCGACAAGAGCAAAGAAAATTTTATCAGCAACCGGAATTTCACCTGATTTAAGAACAGATGATTTAACGGAAGAAGATATTAAAAACCTTCGTAATGAGCTGGCAAACTACCACATTGAAGGTGACCTTAGACGTGAAGTTTCAATGAATATCAAGCGTCTTCAGGAAATCGGTTCATACAGAGGTTTGAGGCACAAGAGAAATCTTCCTTGCCGCGGACAAAGAACCAAAACTAATGCAAGAACACGCCGTGGTAAAAAAGGTTTAGCTATTACCAAGAAAAAGACAGCTTAGTTTGAAGCAAGTATAAAAGGTAAATTAATAAAACATAAAGGAAAAATGAAATGGCAAGACCAGTAAAAACAAAGAAAAAAGAAAAGAAAAATGTATTGCAGGGTGTTGTACACATTCAGTCAACATTCAACAATACAATAGTAACTTCTACGGATACTCAGGGTAATGCTATTGCTTGGGCTACAGCAGGTGCAAGCGGTTTTAAAGGTGCAAGAAAAGGTACCCCGTTTGCAGCACAATCTGCAGCTGAATTGGTAGCAAAAAAATCAATTGACCAGGGTATGAAAAAAGTTGAAGTTCACATCAAAGGACCGGGCTCAGGCAGAGAAACTGCGATAAGAGCAATTCAGGCAGCAGGTTTGGAAATTACGTTAATCAGAGATGTAACCCCAATCCCGCACAACGGATGCCGTCCTCCAAAGAAAAGACGTGTATAACGTATATAGTGCGTAGTACACAATATAAGCTCAAAAAGACAAAAAGAAACAGATTAAAATGCGGGGGCTTGCGAAACAGCCAAATCGTAAACCATAGATGCCCCGCAACAAGAAAAAGGAGAAAAAAATGGCTAGATATACAGGACCTTCTAACAAATTGTTTAGAAATAAGAAAGTTAATGATCTTTCTAACAGAAAGCTGACTTCTTCAATGACGCAGAATGCATCAGGTCAGCACGGTGCAGTAAGAAAGAAACTTTCAGAATATGCAATTCACTTGGCTGAAAAGCAAAAGATAAGATTTACATATCTTGTAAGTGAAAAGCAGTTCGCAAAATATTATAGTGAAGCAGCAAGAAGAAAAGGTGTTACAGGTACTATACTGTTACAGATACTTGAATCCAGGTTGGATAACATTCTTTTCCGTGCAGGATTAGGTATTTCACGTAAACAGGCAAGACAAATCGTTAATCACGGACATGTATTGGTAAATGGCAGAAAAGTTGATATTCCGTCTTATTCGGTTAAGCCGGGCGATGTTATTACTATCAAGTCCAGAAGTTCAGCATTCTTAAAAGCTGTTACTGAGATGATAGATATGCCATGCGGTACTCCGTGGATGACCGTTGATAAGGATGCATTGAAAATTACTTTTGACAGAATTCCTGAAAGAGAAGAAATGGATCCTGAAATAAAAGAACAATTAGTAATTGAATATTACTCTAAATAATGCGTAGCCGGTGTGAGTGCCGGAGTCGGTTTGCGAGAGCAAAACGAGCAGGGCACGAACATAACGAAGCCGCCATTGTGAATGAAGCGTAAGCGAAAAGAACGAACAAATCTTTGATTTGACAGGCGGATAAGTTAAAGGAAGGAACGTAGAGCCGGTATAATCCGGTACTAAACTCGAGAGAGTTTAAAATCCAAGTAGTTATTTTTAAAACTAGGAGATTAAAAGAATGGAATTAAAAATTAAATGCGTTAATACGACAACAAGTTCAGACGGTTCCCAATACGGTAAGTTTGTAATTGAACCATTGGAAAAAGGTTTCGGTACAACAATCGGTAATTCTTTAAGACGTGTATTACTGTCAAGTCTTGAAGGTACGGCAGTTACTTCTGCAAGAATAGAAGGTATCACTCATGAATACACTTCAATTCCGGGCGTACTGGAAGATGTTATTGATGTTATGCTGAATTTAAAAGGTTTAGTTGTAAAGACAGATTCACCGGAACCACAGCACTTGCGTATAGACGTTGATAAAGCAGGAGCAGTTCTTGCAAGTGATATTCAATTACCGGCAGGTGTAAAGGTTGTAAACCCTGACTGGTTAATTTGTACGGTAGCTGAAGGCGGAAGCTTCCATGCTGATGTTATCGTTGAAACAGGAAAAGGTTATGAACCTCATGATGTACCAAGAGATTCTAAAGGTATTTCAATTGATGTTCTTCCGATAGATGCAACGTTTATGCCTATCAAGAGAGTCAGCTACAATGTAGAAAATACCCGTGTAGGTGATTCAATTGATTTCGATAAATTAACATTAGAAATTTGGTCTAATGGTTCAATTGAAGTAACAACAGCATTAAGTCAGGCATCTAATTTACTGATTGACCACTTTATGCAGATAGCTGCAATCACCGGTCAGCCGGTAGTTACACCTGTTGCGGCTGTTGAAGAAACAGTTGAAGAGGAAGAAGATGCTCCGACAATGACAATTGAAGAACTTGAATTGTCAGTAAGAGCATATAACTGCCTGAAAAGAGCAAGCATAAACTCAATGGCAGAATTGTTGAAGAAATCAGAACATGATTTATTGAACATTAAAAACTTTGGTAAAAAATCTTCAGACGAAGTAATCGAAAGATTGCACCATTTCGGTTTGGATTTAGCTCCAAATCCTGAAATGGAAGAAGAAATCGGCTAAAGCAATAATCCAAGACAAATATAAACAAATAACAAAATAAATATAAAGGAAAACTAACAATGAGACACATGACAAAAAAACATACACTTAGCAAGGCAAAAGACCAAAGAGATGCTTTGTTGCGTGCATTGGCGACAGAACTTTTTGTGCATGGTGAAATTAAAACAACAATGGCTCGTGCGAAAGCACTCAGACCATATGCTGAAGGAATTATCACTCTTGCTAAAAAAGGTGACCTGGCCGCTATTCGTCAGGCTGCAAGACACATTTACAACAAAGAAACCGGAAAATTCATGGATTTGAAAACCGGCGAAGTATTTGATGCTGCAGTAGCTGACAAAAAATTGGCACCGCAAACTGTTTTGAGAAAATTGTTTACGGTAATCGGAAAACAGTACTCCGACAGAAAGGGCGGATATACAAGAATATTCAGACTTCCTCCCCGCCGCGGAGATGCTTCCGAAATGGCTTTAATCCAGTTGGTGTAAGCCAAAAATGAGATATGCTCTAAGAGTTCAGTATATCGGGAAGAATTATGCGGGCAGCCAGCTTCTGTTAGAAAACGGTAAACCGATAGAGGGATTCCCGACAATACAGGAAGAACTTGAAAAAGCAATCAGTACATTGATAAAAAACAGCACAAACCGGTGTGAACCGGAGAGTGCTAAAGAATACAGCCGGCCGATAAAGGTAATCTTCTCCGGAAGAACAGACAGAGGTGTAAATTCAAAAGGGCAGATTGTTCATTTTGATGTGGAGGAACCCATTGTTGCTTCAAAGTTTCTCTACCATATCAATGAAATATTGCCTGATGATATTTCTGTCGATGAGCTAAAAGAAGTCGATGAAAGTTTTCATGCTCAAAAATCTGCCATAAGCAGACATTACCAATTTGTATTTATAAATCGGAAATGTAAAAATGCTTATGACGGTGATTTGATGAGGGTGAAATTTCCTGTAGATATTGAAAGGATGCAAAAATCCCTGAATTATCTGTTGGGAGAACATGATTTTTCAAGTTTCAAAAGTTCCGGAACGCTTAACCCGAGCAAAGTTTGCACTTTATCGAGAGTCGAATGCCATAAAGCAGACGATGACAGAGTAATTATTGATATTGTGGGAAACAGATTTCTCTACAATATGGTAAGAACGATAGTCGGCACGCTCCTTTATATAGAGGGGCACAATTTGCCGCCGGAGCATATGAAAGATGTTCTTGAGGCGAAGGATCGGACTTGTGCCGGTCAGACAGTCAGTCCGTTCGGATTGACACTTTTAGAAGTAACATATAAATAAAAATAAACGGAGAAAAAGCATGAAGACATATTCAGCAAAACCTCTTGAAGTAGAAAGAAAATGGTATTTAATAGATGCCGAAGGCGAAGTATTAGGTCGTCTTGCGGTAAGAATTGCCGATATTTTAAGAGGTAAAAACAAACCTGAATACACTCCTAATGTTGATACAGGTGATTTCGTAGTTGTTATCAATGCTGACAAGGTTAGAGTAACAGGTAAAAAAGAAACAGATAAAATCTATTTACACCACACCGGATATCCGGGCGGATTAAAGAGTGCAAGTTTCAATGAATTGATGGAAAAAGACGGAACTTTGGCATTGGAAAAGGCTGTAAAAGGGATGTTGCAGCACAATACATTGGGCGCACAACAGTTAACAAAATTGAAAATCTATGCAGGAAGCGAACATCCGCATGCTGCACAAAAACCAATCGTATTGGAAAAGGAGGCTAAATAATGGCAGATACTGAAATTAAAGCAACAGGCCGTAGAAAGACCTCTATTGCGGTTGTAAAACTTGTAAAAGGTAAAGGCAGAATTTTCGTTAACGGAAAAACATTGAGAAACTATATCGGCAACCGTCCGGCTGTTGAGATGTTGGTATATAGACCGTTGGTTTTGACTGAAACTCAGGAAAAATATGACGTAAGGGTAAAAGTTGTAGGCGGCGGTGTTGTTGCACAATGCGGTGCAATCAGACACGGTATTTCAAGAGCATTGTTACAGGTTGACGAGAAATTCAGAAACGTATTGAGAATGGAAGGTTTGTTAACCCGCGACCCGCGTGTTAAAGAACGTAAGAAATACGGCAGAAAAAGAGCTCGTAAGAGATTCCAGTTCTCAAAACGTTAATATTTTCAGGAAATATCAAAAAGGCTCCTATGGAGCCTTTTTTACTTGCGCATATATTTTGTTCGTAATAGAATTTTTGTGTGAGTTTATAGGAATAAGAAAAGGGGGTTTTTTATGAAGAGATTAATTGTTATGTTGGCACTGGTAATGTTGGGTATGACTTTGGCACCGAAGGCACAGGCTTATGAACCGTGGGGTATGGGCATATATAACGGTACAAAAGAAGCCATGGATTATGCAACTCCGGGTGCAACGTTAGGTACAAGAACAGGAGAAGCAACATGCAGAACTGTTTTGGGTATCGTAAATTGGGGTGACTGCTCAATTCGTTCAGCAATGAAGAACGGCAGAATTTCAAAAGTAACTGCTGCAGATTGGGAAAAACGCTATATAGTAGTTTACGGTACAAAAACTCTGAGAGTTTACGGTAATTAATTTTGGTAAAGGGAAAAAGGAAAAAGGCGGCTCCATCAGGAGCCGTTTTTTGTGTTGAAAAATAAAGAGATTTGGAATATAATATCAGAGCATGCGGAAGTAATTCAGTGGTAGAATGCAACCTTCCCAAGGTTGACGTCGCGGGTTCGAGTCCCGTCTTCCGCTTTTTAATTGTCCAAAAACAGAGGAAGGACGAGAACCACAAGGCGGAGCCTTGTCAGGTTCGAGAGCGAATGAGCTGAGGCTGAAGCACTTTTGTTTGAAAGCGATGAAATCGCTGAAAACAAAATGCGGAATTGCCGTTAAAAGCGAATGAGCGATAAAGTCCCGTCTTCCGCTTTTTTTTTGTTACGAAGAATAAGCATGAGAAAAACGAGAACCCGCCAAGCAAAGTTAGTAGGTCAGATTTACTAATTTGTGAATAATTATTTTGCCGGTATAAAATTGCAATTTGTTTTCTTTTTAATATCCTCAGCCTAACTGTTATTAAAATGATATATATTAATCCTGTGTAAACAATCTGTAAAAATTTTATATTTATGTTATTATTGGTAAACGAAGTCAAAAAAGATTAATATATGTGTGGATAAAATTTTAATTGGGATAGAAAAAGGGCTTTGGAATGATTAATAAGAGATTATTATTGGCATCGCTAATGACATTAATGTTATTTGCTACTCCGGCTTTGGCTGAAAGTTATACTGATTTATTAAAAGAAACTACAAATCCGAATGATTTAAGTATTCAAATCGGGGACAAGTTCTATGACCTAAATCCTTTAAATTATAACAAAGGTACCCAAGTACAACAAAAATACATTTGGGATGTTGACACATCCGGCTTGGCTACATTAGTTGAGTATACCGGTGAGCCTGCTTCAAATACATTATCAATATATTATAACCAAACTCCAAATAATGGAGGAAGACGAAAAGCTGATTTGCAAGGAGCCGATTTTGCAAAAAATATTATTGGAGCTTCAACAACAAAAGAATATGGCGGCGGGTTGATTAACTCAAGTGGATTTTCGATTGGTGAATTATCTTCATTTTTTGTAAATAACCATACAATGTGGGAAGATTCAAATAAAAGTTCTTTTGGCGGTGCAATATACAATGCCGGAACAATAAAATCAATTACAGGCGATTTTATCGCAAATTATTTGTCTGTTAATAAAAACGGAGCCACGATAAACAGTGGTTTTGGCGGTGCAATATCAAGCAATGACGGCTCAATAGATTCAATTAAATCAAATTTTATCTCAAACTATGTTATTGCAAGGAACGATGTTCACGGCGGTGCTATACACAATACAAGCTTAATAAATTCTATAGAAAGTAATTTTGTTGGGAATTATACAAAATCCTTGAATAACCATTCATATGGCGGGGCTGTTTCCAATAGAAAAGGCGGTAAGATAGGTGCTATTTCCGGCGATTTTATAAGAAATTATACATACAATTCTGCGGGTGTAGCTGTATCCGAGAGTCAAAATTTTGATGCTCAGGGCGGTGCAATATCTAATATACAGAATAGTTCGGTAATTGGCAGTGTGTCAGGTACCTTTATTGCAAATTATGCCCAATCTGAAAACAATATTGCAAAAGGCGGGGCTATATTTAATTCTACCGGTACGGCTTCAATAGGGGAGATTGCCGCAGATTTTATCGGAAATTATACACTGGGTGACAGAGGTGCATACGGTGGTGCTATATTTAATAATACCGTCAAAGGTATTAAATCCGTTGCCGGTGATTTTAAAGGGAATTATGCAAAAAGTGCTTCCGGAGATGCCTTAGGCGGTGCAATATATAATGAAAATACAGCAAGTGAAATCGCACAAATCAGAGATATTACGGGTGTATTTGAAAGTAACTATGCAATTGGTAAAACTTTTGCAAAAGGTGGTGCGATATATAATTCACAAGGAATAATAGATTCTATAGAAGCTGATTTTATAAATAACTATGCGCAATCGACCGGTTCAGGTTCGTTTGGCGGTGCAATTTATAATAATAATGCTACAATCAATTTAATAAACGGTACTTTTATCGGGAATAATATTGCGGTTAAAAAAGATTATGCATATGGCGGTTCAATATACAATGCCGGTACGATTGATAAAATTAAAGGAGAATTCGAAGGCAATTACCTGGATGTAAATATCAGCGGCATGGGTGGTGCTATTGCAAACGGTATAAAAACAGCTTCTTTGGAAGAAATTGGCATAATTAATTCAATAGAGGCCAATTTTAGTGAAAATTATGTAAAGTCATCAAGTGATGTTCACGGGGGAGCCATTCAAAATGCCGTAAGCGAAATAGGAACAATAGCAGGTAATTTTATAGAAAATTATACAGAATCGACAAACAGTCATGCGTACGGCGGAGCTGTTGCCAATCGTAAAGGCGGGATAATATCATCAATCATAGGTGATTTTAAGGGTAATTATACATACAATTCGTCCGCAGAATCAGCAAGCAAGGATGTATATGGAGGTGCTGTTGCAAACTACCAGGATAACTCGGAGATAAGTTATTTAAGAGGGAATTTTACAGAAAATTATGCAAAATCGGATAATAATAGTGCAAATGGTGGTGCAATTTTTAACGGAACCGATAGAGCAACAATTAAAGAAGTTGTTGCGAATTTTATGGGAAACTACGCTGAAGGTAAGGTTGGCGCATACGGCGGTGCAATTTATAATAACGTAGGTACGAAAACAAAAGCAAGAATAGAATCAATTACAGGTGATTTTGCTGAAAACTATGTAAAAAGTCAAAATGAAGCGTTTGGCGGTGCAATTTTTAACAGAAATACTTCGACCCAAGCAACTAATATAGCACATATTGGGGATATAAAAGGAAATTTTAAAAATAATTATGCCGAAGGTCATTTGGCAAACGGAGGCGCAATATATTCATCAAAAGCAATTATTAATTCTATTGAAGGGGATTTCGGAAAGAATCGGGTATCTTCTGATATAGATGCTTTTGGTGGTGCAATATATAATAAAAACTCTACGATAGGTTCAATAAAAAGTGATTTCACGGGTAATAAATCGGTACTTGTGCCGGCAACAGGCAGTAGCGGTGTTGGAAGATATGCTTCCGGCGGAGCGATATATAACATAGAGGGCGCTATTGGTGATATCGCCGGTGATTTTTCCGAGAATTATTCTCTGGGAGAGAAAAACAATGCTTCCGGTGGTGCAATAGCAAACAGAAATTCAATTATAGGTGCTGTTACAGGTGATTTTACAAATAATTACAGTATAGGAAATTCAGATTCCTCAGGTGGTGCGATATTTAATAGTAATGGAGATATAACATTTGTTGATTCATCCTTTATAGGTAACGCAACAACAGGCGTTGGCGGGGCAATAGCAAATTACGCTGGTGATACTTCGGTTTCTACCATTAATATTGTTGCGGATAATGCGGATGTTAAATTCACAGGTAATAAAGGCCAAGCTGATATATCCGTACTTGGAGATAGTACTATAAGTGTTTCAAACGGCGTTTCCAATGCTATTTTTAATGCTTTGGACAGTGTTATCAATCTTAATGCCAAAGAAGGTAAATCAATTACTTTCAATGATGATATTACGGGCGATTACGGTATAATTAATATAAATAAGGAAAATGCCTATTTGACACTGGATAGTAATTTAAAAGAGATTCTCAAAGATATAGATCAAACGGGCGGTGATTATATATTCAATGCTACTGTCAGCGGAAATACTTTAAATCTCTTTAATGGCGGCACAATTACTATTGGTGAAGAAGGTGGTCTTGATTTATACGGATTCAAGAACGATGTTAAGAACGGAATACTTGATGCCGCAAATGTTGTTGTGCAGGATTTGATACTTGGAGCGACCGAATTAGACAGTGATTTGAATTTTAAGATGGATTTGAATGTGACCAATATATCAAACATTCAATCGGATACAATTACTGTTGACGGGGATAATAGCTACGGAAATATTGTTCTTTCCGAAATAAATCTTGTTGGCAAGGTTTTGCAGGATTTTACGGAAAGTACAGAAATTACGCATCAAGTGCTGTTCAATGCCGATACAGATACGACGATTTCACTAGGTACAGATGTTTTGAATGATTTTAATACTACTGTAACGTTGGATATAACAGGTTCTGACGAATGGTCGGGACCGGATATAAATTGGAATGCTGATTTCGGTGAATATACAATTACAAGGACAATAGAGTCAACTATATCTGTTACAAGTTCTGATACTGCGCAGCAGTTGCAAGATACTTTAGATTGGATAGTTTTAGTCAGTGACGGAGATAAGGATTATGGGGACAAAGCAGATAATCTTGCATTGGTAAACCAATTTACCACAACGGATGACAGACATTTTAATTTTGATTCGGCAAATGATGAGTTTGTCGCATCAAAAAATTCCGGAATAACAGCAGGCGGAAAACTTGTTATTAACGGAGTTATGGATGAAAACGGCAACAAATCGACAATCAACGGTACAGATGCGGGAAATAATCAGTATGATTTATTTGAAATAACATCAGGTAATGAAACTGTGGTTGAAGTTAATAACACAAAAATTACCGGTGCAAATACTGTTGCAATTGTTGCTGCAGGTAATACATTAACCCTGAATAATGTTGATATCATTGATAACATAAATGGGATTGTAAATAGCGGCAATTTGAATTTGACGGGTAATAATTTAATTGCTGATAATATTTCCAATACAACGAGCCCTGACGGAGTAATCAGTATACTTTCAGGCTCAACACAAATAGCTGACGGAGCAAATGTTGAGCAGGGCACATTAATAACGTCAGATAATGCTCTTTTAGGTATAAGCGGTGTTGTTACAGTTACGGATAAAATGAATAATACCGGTAAAATTAATATAACCAATTCAGGAATATTAAATCTTGACGGCAATAATCTTGAAATTACAGGAGATGTTGTTAACTATGGTCTGTTAAGTGTAAACGGAGCCGCAAAAAATTCTACTATCCTTGAAAATCATAATGAAATGGTTATAAATAGCAGTTTCACGAATGATAATTCGATTTTCGGAACCGGTACACTTACACACAAGTCGGGTGATTTTGTCAATGATTCCTCAATCTCTCAGAAAACAATTAACAATGAAGGAAATATCGTCAATAACAGTAATATTATAGCCGAAACCGTAAATAATCAGGGAACTATTACCACTAAAGCGGAAAATTTGGTCTCAGATTTTGTAAATAACGATGGAATTTTAAATTATACAGGCGGAACAACTCAAGGAACTATATCAGGAACAGGAACAACAAATATCGGAGGCGATTTATTTATAGACAGTAAAATAGTGGGAAATACGATAAATCTAAATTCCGGCATGTTGTCATTTACTGATAATGCGGATATTTCGGAAGCGAATGCTTTGAATGTAAACGGTGGTGGTGTTGATGTTGGTGACGGGCGGCTTGGAAACGTAAATCTGGGTAATGTAAATTTGAACAGCAGAGCTGATTTGGTATTAGACTTTAATTTGACAAATCTGACATCCGATACATTTGATGCAAACATTACAAATGGCGGTGGGCTATTCAATGTTTCTGATATAAACTTTACGGGTTTACCGGTAAAAGATAATATCAGAATTCACTTAGGTGATACTACAAACCTCGGAAGAGATAACGTAACGTCTGATTATTTTGAATTACCGTCAATAATGACTCCTATAAGACGACTTAGCGGTAATATTTCCGAGGGCTGGTTAACCTATGGCGGCAGCGGTAACGGTTTTAATGACTTCAATCCGTCTGTAATGGCAAGTCCTGTTGCATCTTTGGTTGGAGGATTTTTAACTCAATCGCAAGTGTTGCAAGACGGTTTCTTCCATATGGACAGATATACAAAATACTCTCAAAACCAGAGAATGGCAGCTGAAAATATAAACAAATATGCAGATGCCGAGTCCTCACTTGTTTATGTAAACAGCAACATTCCTGAAACAAATCAGGGTATGTGGGTAAAACCGTATACAACATTCGAATCCGTTGATTTAAAAAATGGTACAAGTGTTTCAAATATAGCATACGGAATGTTATATGGCGGTGATACTGATTTGATTGACTTGGGCAGAGGCTGCAAAGGGGTAATTTCGGCATTCATCGGTTATAATGGCAGTCACCAGGAATACAAAGGAATAGATATGGATCAGCAGGGCGGTACACTTGGTCTTACAGGGTCTTTGTATAAAGGCAACTTCTTTACAGGTATAACGATGTCAACAGGTGCAAGCGGCGGTGAAGCTTTCACCGCATACGGCACAGATAAATTCTCTATGCTTACTGCGGGTATTGCAAATAAAACGGGTTACAATATCGAAGTTGCGCAAGGTAAATTGATAATTCAGCCTTCATTATTCTTGGGTTATACTTTTGCTAATACCTTTGATTACACAAATGCCGCAGGAGTAAGAATTAAGAGCGACCCGTTGAATGCAATACAGATTGCTCCGGGAATAAAATTAATCGGTAACTTAGAACACGGGTGGCAGCCTTATTTGGGCGTTGATATGATGTGGAACATTATGGGCAAAACGGATTTTGCCGCAAATGAAACAAGATTACCGAGTATGTCAGTAAAACCTTATGTTCAATATGGAGCTGGTGTCCAAAAATCTTGGGGTAAGAGATTTACCGCATTCTTCCAGACAATGCTGAGAAACGGCGGCCGAACAGGTGTTTCTTTGCAGGCAGGCTTCAGATGGGCAATCGGTAAAGATTTGAAAACTACTGATATAGCTAAAACTAAAAAAATAATTAAATAAAACCTGATATTTATTTTTCCTATTTACATTTTGTAAATAAATTTGGTGATAGTTCATTTTTATGCTAAACTGAGTACAAAGTAGAATATAAGTTAAAATAGGGGAAAAATATGATTTCAGTAAACGACTTAAAAACAGGCTTGACGCTTGAATTGGATAACGGACTTTGGTCTGTTGTTGAATTTTTACACGTAAAACCGGGTAAAGGTGCAGCATTTGTAAGAACAAAGTTAAAGAATGTCGAAACAGGACAGGTTGTTGAAAGAACTTTCAGAGCAGGTGAAAAAGTAGGCAAGGCTACTTTGGACAGACGTGAAATGCAGTATTTGTATAAAGAAGGCTCCGAGTTCATAATGATGGATAACGAAACCTATGAGCAGCTTGGTGTTTCCGAAGTTCAAATGGGTGACGGTGTTAAATATCTGAAAGAGAACATGGAAGTTCAGGTATTGATGCATGACGGTAAAATTATCGGTGTTGATATTCCTGCCCACGTTGTATTGGAAGTAACTGATACTCCGCCTTCTGAAAAGGGTAATACTGCTCAGGGCGGAACAAAACCGGCTACTCTTGAAACCGGTGCTGTTGTTAATGTTCCTTTCTTTATCTCTAATGGGGATAAAATTAGGGTTGATACCAGAACAAATGAATACCTTGATAGAGCATAAGACTATTCAGGGATGTGAAAATGAAAGGTTCAAAAATGAATTTTGATATTGAATATATAGAAAAACTTTCAAAAGTTTTGAATGACAATGAACTAACCGAAATTTCGTTAGAAGACGGCGATAATGCAATTACTATCAGAAAGGATGTTATTGTTTCGCCGGCTGCGGTTGTTCCTGCTGCGGCTCCGGCTCCTGCAAGGGAAGCGGAAGTCGTAACGGATTCTAAGAAGGGAATACCGATAGTTTCTCCGATGGTGGGAACTTTCTACACTTCGCCTTCGCCTGATGCAAAGCCTTTTGTGACTGTTGGACAAACTGTAAGCAAGGGTGATAAGGTTTGTATAATTGAGGCAATGAAGTTGATGAACGAAATTGAAACGGAAATTTCGGGTAAAATCGTTGAAATTTGTGTCCAGGACGGACAACCGGTTGAATTCGGACAAATTTTGATGTATGTGGAGTAGATAGACGTAAATCAGTTAGTGAATAGAGCATAGGACTTTTATATTAAATGAAAGTTTGACGGTTTTCTGTTTACTTTTGAAAAGGGATATGGATGTTTAGAAAAGTTTTAATCGCAAACAGAGGTGAAATAGCTGTAAGAATAATAAGGGCTTGTCGTGAGTTAGGAATCCCGACAGTCGCAATTTATTCGCAGGCAGATGCAAATTCACTTCACGTAAGATTGGCGACAGAGGCATATTGTATAGGGCCTGCTCAGAGTTCCAAGAGCTATTTGAGTATACCTGCAATTATGTCGGCAGTTGACGTTTCAGGAGCGGATGCTATTCACCCGGGTTATGGTTTCATGTCAGAAAGCCCGGATTTTGTGGAAGTTTGTGAAAAGCAGAAAATTAAATTCATCGGTCCTTCCTCTGAAGCGATGAGAAGGATGGGTGATAAAGCTTCGGCGCGTCAGACTATGATTGAAAATGACGTTCCCGTAACCCCCGGAACAGGTATTTTGCAAACACCTGAGGAAGTTAAAGAATTTGCTGCTCGGGTTGGTTATCCGATTATTCTGAAAGCAACAGCAGGCGGTGGCGGTAAAGGTATGAGAATATGCAGAAGTGATTCCGAAGTCGATACAAATATGCCGTTATGTCAGGCTGAAGCTAAAAATTTTTTTGGCAACCCCGATGTATATGCGGAAAAATATCTTGAAAATCCACGTCACATAGAGGTTCAGATTTTAGCGGACAGATACGGTAATGTAGTTCACTTTGGGGAAAGAGATTGCTCTATTCAAAGACGACATCAAAAATTACTGGAAGAAGCACCTTCTCCGGCAATAAATGAGGAAACAAGACGTCAAATGGGAGCAGCGGCCGTAAGGGCAGCCAAAGCCATAAACTATGAAGGTGTCGGTACTTGTGAATTTTTACTTGATAATGACGGTAAATGGTATTTTATGGAAATGAATACCAGAATACAGGTTGAACACTGCGTTACCGAAATGATTTCAAATGTTGATTTGGTCAGAGAACAAATCCTCGTCGCTTCAGGTGAGAGGTTAGATTTTAAACAGGATGATATTGTTTTGCGCGGACATGCTATGGAATGCCGTATAAATGCGGAAGACCCTGAAAAAGACTTTATGCCGAATCCNNGGGGTTAGAGTGGATTCCCACGTATACCAGGATTATACAATACCGCCTTACTACGATTCTATGATAGGTAAACTGATTTGTTGGGGCAGGACCCGTAATGAAGCCAGAAGAAGAATGTACAGAGCCTTAAAGGAATATGTTATAACAGGTATTGAAACAACTCTGCCTTTCCATCAAAGTATTATTGAAGATGAAGTATTTATGAGCGGTAATTTTAATACCGGTTTTATCGAGGATTTTTACAAAAGAAAAAATAAATCCGGCGAGAAGCATACCGGCTTATAGAAAATATTAAAGTTTTTATAAAAAAGCGGAATTAATAAACTTAATTCCGCTTTATGTATTTTAAAAAGTTTACCTTATTTTTTTGACGGTATTCTCATTCCGTAGAAGGAACGCCATACAAAAAATAGTGCAATTACAAGGAATACAATACCCGCAATCGGAGCAATTTCTCTAAATGCTTCGCTGATTGCAATTTCCATTGCCAACAAACCGAATAATGTCGTAAATTTGATTATCGGGTTCATTGCAACGGAAGAAGTATCCTTGAAAGGATCGCCTACTGTATCACCAACAACTGTTGCATCGTGCAAAGGAGTTCCCTTTTCTTTCATATCAACTTCGACTATTTTCTTAGCGTTATCCCAGCATCCGCCTGCATTTGCCATAAATACAGCCTGGAACAGACCAAATACCGCAATTGCAATCAGGTAACTTACAAAGAACGATACAGGGCGATTAGCAAATTCAATATTTTCTGCAACTATAGGTGCTGATAAGCAAGCCAGAGCAAGCGCAAAGGCAAACAGTGAAATGAATATGTTTATCATACCCTTTTGTGCATATTGGGTACAAATCTTAACAACTTCTTTTGAGTTTGAAAGATTTGCAGATTTTGAATTTTCGTCTAATTTGATATTGTCTTTAATATATTCTGTTGCACGGTATGCACCGGTTGTAACCGCCTGCATGGAAGCACCGCTGAACCAGTAGATTACCGCACCGCCTGCTAACAAACCGAGCAAAGTATATGGGTTTAGCAGGTTAAGGACAGCCTCAGGCTGGATTCCCAATGTGTTTTGGATAACCAGTATAAGTGAGAAAATCATTGTGGTAGCACCGACAACGGCAGTACCGATTAATACCGGCTTAGACGTTGCTTTGAAGGTGTTGCCTGCTCCGTCATTTTCTTCCAGATACTGTTTTGCATTTTCAAAATCCGGTTTGAAACCGTATTCTTTTTCAATTTCTTCCGCAACATTAGGAATTTCTTCAATCAAAGATAATTCATATACAGACTGAGCATTATCAGTAACAGGGCCGTAAGAATCAACAGCGATTGTTACAGGTCCCATACCGAGGAAACCAAATGCAACCAGACCAAATGCGAATACTGATGAATAAATCATTACATCTTCAGGGATAAAAATACTTGCAAAGTAAGCCAATCCCATTAATGCAACAATAACCGCTCCGATCCAGAATGCTGAGAAGTTACCCGCAACAATGCCGGAAAGGATTGTCAAAGAAGCACCGCCTTCTTTTGAAGCCGTAACAACTTCTTCAGTATGTAAGGCTTTCGGAGAGGTGAATATCTTTGTAAATTCAGGAATTAAGGCTGCACCCAATGTTCCGCAGGAAATAATTGCGGAAAGAATCAGCCATAGATTACCGCCCATCGGAGCCAGTAACCAGTGGCTTACTCCAAATGTCATTCCGATAGATAAAATTGAAGTTATCCAAACCAGGTTTGTCAGTGGTTTTTCAAAATCAAATTTTGCGGTCTTAATTGCGTAAATTTTATCAATAATATTGTTAATCCAGTAAGCAACAACTGAAGTACAAATCATCAGGTATCTCATAACAAATATCCAGGTTAATAACTGAACCTGGAACTCAGGTTTAACGCCTAATAATATGAAAGAAACAAGTGCAACACCTGTTACGCCGTATGTCTCAAATCCGTCAGCCGTAGGTCCGATGGAGTCACCCGCATTGTCGCCTGTGCAATCAGCAATTACACCGGGGTTACGGGGATCGTCTTCCTTGATACCGAATTGTATCTTCATCAAATCCGAACCGATATCCGCAATTTTGGTGAAAATACCGCCCGCAACACGAAGTGCTGAAGCGCCCAAGCTTTCACCGATAGCAAAACCGATAAAGCAGGCACCTGCCAGATGTCCGGGAACAAATAACAATATTGTCAGCATAAGAATTAATTCAACTGATACAAGGCAAACGCCTATTGACATACCGGCTTTTAACGGAATATTTAAAATATTCAAAGGATTACCCTTTAAGGAAGCAAAAGCAGTCCTTGCGTTTGCTAAAGTGTTCATCCTGATACCGAACCAGGCAACTCCGTATGAGCCTAAAATACCGATAACAGACCATGCAAGGATAATTGCAACATCTTTTAACGGCATATGCTGCAAATAACCGAAGTAAAATGCAATACATAAGCCAATCAATACCTCAAGACAAAGCAAGAACTTGCCCTGCTGAACCAGGTATGTTTTGCAGGTTTCAAAAATGGTATTACCTACTTCTGCCATCGCTTTGTGTACAACTAATTTTTTGATTTTTACAAATTCAATGAACCCGAATATTAAACCTACAAATGAAACTATTATACCTACCAGAAGGTATTTAAAGTTGTCACCTGTAATATCGGGAACGATTAAATCCGCTTCACTTGCGGCAGATGGTAGTACACTAAACAGCATAACGGCAATTATTGCCATAAATGCTTTAAGTGCAGTAAACTTTTTAATCATAATATCTCCCTTCAAATAGCATATCTACACTCAATTATTATATTATATACAGGCTTATAGTACAATATGTTAAGCAGGGTTGTAATATTTGGAAATAATGATATAATATTTGCTGTAAATAAGGAGGTTACTTATGGTAAGATTAGTCATACTGATATTGTTCATAGCATTGGGGGTTTGGGCTTTTCAGTCATTTTCACCTGAGCAGTTTACAAAAGAAAATATGGAAAATACAATAAAAAAAGAAAAGACTATAAATGCCGTTCAGACTCAAAGGGCTAATCGTAACAGAGAAGCTGAAGAAATAATGAACAGGTACTAATAGTCAGTTTTATCCCCTGTAAAACTGATCCCGAATTTTTTCAAGATCTCTGATTGATGTATTTGTGTTGCCTGGATTGCCAAATACCGATTTGCTTTGGTTTTGGACATAAACGTTTGTTGTTGACTGAGTATATTTATTCGGATGAACTCCTTCAGCAGGTTTGCTCCCGAAAGAAAAGATGGACTTATTATTGGGAAACAGTGTGTCAAGTGCCTGATTTCGGTCTATGTTTTTTTGCAGTTGACTGGTTCCGACGTTTGTCGGTAATTTGAAAGGTTTGCTCCAGCTGACGTTGCTTTTTGAAGTTGTCATACTAAGAAAGCCTTTAGCACTAAGAGCAGTTTGAGTGGGGACAGTCATTGTTTCAAGTTCTTTGTCAAAGGTAAGCCTTTTTGTTGCAAAACTGCCTCCTGTCAATCCGGGTCGGTATGTTTTTGGTATTGTTTCCATTGATACGTTCATGTTCTCATCTCTCTTATATACTATATATATATAAAGTATAGAAAAGATTAAAAATTGCTTTTGGGTAACAGTATCTTTACATTTTTTAACATGAAATGCATATATTTTTATTTATATATAAACGAATCATTACGAAGTTTAATTGTATAGTCTGTTCCGGAAGGAAGAGTTATCCCGGAGCCTTTGGACCAAAGAGCAGTGACGGGTGAGGCAATTAAATTTACCCCGTATCCTGCGATGCCTACAATTGTTGGTATAGGGGAAACAAGGACTCCTACTGGGTTGTTTGAAAGATTAGCAGAAGTTTGTCTCGTTTTTTTGTAAAAATTTTCTCCCTTATTAACCCTTGTTGTTATTCCTTTAATATAGCCTCTTTTTCCTTTTATATTATTAAAAAATATAATTTTATTATTCGCACGAATAACTTTAGCATCTATATTTTGATTATTACCGTTATAGTTCATGGAATTAATTTTCAGTTTAAGCAGGCCCCCGTTTCCGGCGAAATTTGGCTGATGCGAATCTTCAATATATCCGCGAAAAGTTGTTCCTGTTGGAAAAGAAACATATCTTTTTGTAACGGGAACGGTTGATACAAACGTCATACCCGCACCGACCGCATTTTTATCGGATAAATTCGTTTTTGAACGGACTTTAAATTTTGTGCCTTTCGGTATTTTTATTTCGGTATAAGAGTCCCCCCCGGCTAAAGCTTTGTCGGATTTTACTCTTTCAAAACCTAAAGAATAATCGGTATTTATGTTAGTATCCGGAATTTCTGATATTGGGGTATCATTTATTAATTTTGTTTTTTCAGGGATGTCAGGTTTTTTATTAGTGTTGTTTTCTTTTAATATATTCGGTAAATCGGGCAGCGCATCCTGCTCAAGTTTTGATGTATTATATTTTTGGCGAATTTCTTTATCAACAGACTCGTCAAGTTCAAAAGCCGGAGCATTGCCGGTTAGAAATATTAGTATAAGAAATATATTTATATATTTTTTTGTACTCATATTAATCCTGTTCAAGATATTTAATAATAGCCTTTGCGGCAATTTTCCCCGCACCCATAGCATTGATTGCATTGGATTCTCCGACAGGAGCTACATCTCCTCCTGCATATATAGCAGGAATCGAAGTCTCTCTGTGTTCTTTATCAACGGTTATATATCCTTTAGAATCAGTTATAATCTCTATGCCTTCCGCTTTTGCAGATTTTTGAATTATAGGGTTAGGCCCGGTGCCAAGTGCGACTATTACGGTATCTAAGCTGATAACTTCCGTTTTGCCCGTGGATACGGGACGTCTGCGTCCGCTTTCATCAGGTTCCCCCAATTCCATAATCTCAAGCTCGACCCCTTTGACATAGCCGTTATCTGCCAATATTTCTTTCGGGGCATACAAAAACTTGAAAATGATGCCTTCTTCTTTTGCGTGTCGTATTTCTTCTAAGCGTGCAGGAAGTTCTTTTTCTGTTCTTCTGTATATTATATATACCTCTTTAAACCCTACTCTTACAGCTGTTCTTGCCGCATCCATAGCAACGTTTCCGCCGCCAAATACTGCGACTTTCTCTCCTACTCTTAACGGAGTAATGCTGTCAGATTGACCGGCATGCATCAAATTAACTCTTGTCAAAAATTCATTTGCAGAGAATACCCCGTTCAGATTTTCGCCTTTAATACCGAGCATTTTGGGCAGGCCTGCACCTGAGCATATAAAAATTGCGTTAAAACCGTCTTGTTTTAATTGTTTAAGGGTGATTGATTTACCCACAACAACATTTTTGCAAAACTTTACTCCCATTTTCTTAAGGTTGTCTAATTCTTTGTCAAGAATGTTTCTTGGAAGTCTGAAAGGAGGTATTCCGTATCTCAGAACTCCGCCAAGCTCATGTAATGCTTCGAATACTACAACTTCGTGTCCGGCTTTTCTTAAATCGGCTGCCGCTGTAATTCCTGCACATCCTGACCCGACAATTGCAACTTTTTTGCCGGTATTTTTTATTTCGGGAATTTCCGCAACCGTATTATCGCCGACATATCTTTCTAATGCGCCTATTGAAACGGGTTCGGACTTAATCCCCAGAATACAATTACCCTCACATTGCCTTTCCTGCGGACAAACTCTTCCGCATACTGACGGGAGCATGCTTGTTTCACGGATTATTTCACCGGCTAAACTTAAATTATCATTTTTTAAAGCCTCTATAAATTTAGGAATTTGTATGTTTACGGGGCACCCCTGAACACATTTGGGATTCTTACAGTTTAGACACCTTGATGATTCAAGTTTAACTTGTTCCCGGGTAAAATTATTTTCAACGGCATCAAAATTATTTATCCTGATATTTTTGTCTTGTTCTTTCGTTCTTTGACGTTCAATACTCATACAAAGCTCCTCTAAATGCTCAATCTATCTAATTTTATTGTAAAAAAAACGGTTGTGCAACTATTAATTAAAGGGTAATATGTTTTGCTATACTGGTGCGTTAAGTGCGAGAATTTTTAGCAGAGAATCCTGAATAGAGTTTTATAATCCGCATGCAAATTTGTTTTTTATATGCACGAAGTTTAAAAAGAACTTGTTGCTAAATTTCCTAATTTAGTTTCTATAACTTGTTTTACGCCCTATTAAAATTTTAAATGTAACGAAATGTAACAGAAAGGGA